>NZ_CP034179.1:2049762-2379524 GCF_003860345.1 Caenibius tardaugens NBRC 16725 | reverse complement strand
GTGCGGGTCACCGAAATCGGGAGCTGACGGGCCATGGCGCGCGCCTTGTATCCCGGCATGCTGTCAGCCGTCATAACCTTCGGCATTGGCATGAGCGCCAGCCCCGCGCTTGCCGGTGGGCTGGCAACGGGTGCTTCCCCATCCATCCCATGGTGGCGGATTGCCTGCGCCCTGCTGTTCTGCCTTGCGCTGGCCGCCACGGCCATTCTCGCGCTGCGCCATTATCAGGGGCGATCGTCGGGCCGTTTCCTGCCCCGACGCTGGACAGTGCTGAAACCGGCCCCGCACCGTGCCATCACCGTGATCGAAACCCGCAGGCTCAGCCAGCATGGCGATGTCTGCCTGCTGCATTGCGCCGGGCACGCCTATCTGCTGGCGATAGGCCCGGCGCATACGCTGCTGCTGGACCGACAGGTTCTGCCCGCCCCCAGCGCCGGGGCACGGGACAGCCTGTGATCCGCATGGCACGCCCCCCTGCCGCACACCGCATCGTGCTTGTACTGGCGCTGATGATCGCGCTGGCAGGCATGCCACAGGTCGCCCACGCCGCCGCTTTGGCCCCGCCCACCGCGCAAACGGCGGAGGCTGTGCGGCTTGCGGTGATCCTTGGCGTGCTGGCGATCATTCCCGCGATCCTGATCAGCACCACCAGTTTCATTCGCATTGTCGTGGTGCTGGCCATGGTCCGCCACGCTTTCGGCATGCCGCAAACGCCGCCCAATGCGGTGCTGACCAGCCTTGCCCTGTTCATGACCGCCTTTGTCATGAGCCCGCCCCTGTCGGCGGTGAACGCCAACGCGCTGCAACCGCTGTTGAACGGCACGGCCACGGTGACGCAGGCGATGGAAGGCGGGGCGGCCCCGCTGAAGGCCTTCATGCTGCGCCATACCCGCGACAAGGATCTGGAGACTGTTTACCAGATTTCGGGATCGCCCCTGCCGGAACGGGCGGAAGAGGTTGAACTGTTCAAGCTGACACCGGCCTTCATGCTGAATGAACTGCGCGTCGCCTTCACGATCGGCTTCGTGATCCTGCTGCCGTTCCTGCTGATCGATCTGGTTGTCGCCAGCGTCCTGCTGGCGCTGGGCATGATGATGGTGCCGCCTGCCACCATTTCCCTGCCGATCAAGGTGCTGATGTTTGTCCTGATCGACGGGTGGAGCCTGGTGATGGAAGGGCTGCTTGGCAGTTTTGGATGACCGGCGCACGTCGGCGCGGGGTGGCCCTGCTGGTCCGGGCGGAACGGGTGGAGGCGGCACTGTGGCGCGCCTTTCACGGCCATGGCGGATCGGAACAACGCCAGCGCCTGTTCGATCATTACCAGCCTTTCGCCCGCAAGCTGGCCGGGGCGCAGTTCGCGCGACGGGCAATGGGCGGGTATGAACGCGCCGACATGGAACAGCTCGCTTACGAGGCGCTGCTGCAGGCGATTGACCGGTTCGAACCGGAACGGGCGATCCCGTTCCCCGCCTTCGCGCGCAGGCGCATTCTGGGCCATATCAGCAACGGCATCGCCGTGATGAGCGAAAGCGCCGCGCAATACCGCTATCGCCAGCGGGCGGAGCGGGACCGGCTGCGATCCCTGCGTGACGCGGCGCCCGGCAATACCGATAGTGCCGATCCCCTGGCCGCCCTGTCGCAACTGGCCGCCACATTGGCGATCGGGCTGATGGCGGAAGAAACGGACCCGGTCGATCCCGACACGCTGCCTGACGAACAGCCTTCGGCTTACGAAAGCCTCGTCTGGTATCAGATGCGGCAGAAAATCCGCGAACAGATCGCCGCACTGCCCGAGCGGGAGCGGTATGTGATCGGTCAACATTACACCGCCGGCGTGAGCTTCCAGCAAATCGCCATTATACTGGGGATCAGCAAGGGGCGCGTATCGCAGATTCATCGCGCGGCCCTGCTGCGCCTGCGCGAACAACTGGCCCGGTTTCGCTGAACGGCCCGATGCATGAGGATTGACGAATGAATATGTGTAGCGATGCGGAGATTGCGGCGCTGGTCGAAATGATCCAGCACGAGGGGCATGACGATCTGGCCGAGGTCGATGCGCTGGCGGCACGCTATCCCGACGATCCCCGCCTGCATTTCATGCGCGGTTCGATCCTTGCCGGGCGCAGCCGCGCGATTGAAGCGCACGCCGCGCTGACCAGGGCGGTCGCGCTGGCCCCGGATTTTCACATCGCACGCTATCAGCTTGGCTTTTTCGAACTGACATCAGGCGAGGTGGACCATGCGCTGGCCACATGGGGGCCGCTGCTGCGCCTGCCCGAAGCCCATTACCTGCGGCAGTTCGTCGAAGGGCTGACGCATCTCGTGCGCGATGAATTTGCCGAGGCCATCGTCCGGATGGAAGCCGGCCTCGCGCTGAATCAGGAGAACCCGCCGCTTAACGCCGATATCCGCCTGCTGATCGGCGAATGCGAAAAACTGGCGCGGGGTGAAACGGCAGCCTTGCCGCCCGATTCCGATCAGTCGCTTACCTCGCTGATGCTGGGCCAGTTCGGCCCCGGCGGCACCCGGCACTGAAACCAGCGGAGCCCGCGCCATGACCCGCGTGACCCAGACCGACCAGATCATGCATCTGCTGCGCCAGCAATTGCAGCGGCTCGGCAAGAACACCCAAGGCACCCGCGCCGCAGCCACGGGCAAAAGCGCCGCGCAGCGCCAGAGCCCGCTCACCCGGGTTACGGCGCTTGCCGCGCTCGACAACCTGCCGGATGACGATCTCGGCAAGGCGCTGGTCCGCGCGCTGCTGACCGAAGAATTTGGCGAAGTGCTGGCCAGCGAACCCAAATTCGCACGGATTGTGGATCAGGTGCACCGAATGATCGCCAACGATGCACAGACCGGCCCCTTGCTGGCGCAATCGCTGGCCGCCGTGCGCCAGTCCGAGGGCCAATCGACATTCAAATAATGATGAGCCGAAAATGGTGATTTTTCGTGAGCCGGAGCGCAGCATACGCCAAGTACGTGAGCACCGGAAGCACGGGAGAGCGCCATTTGCAGGCCGTCAGGGCTGAATGTCGATTGGCCCTAGCGCGCCAGCCGCGCCAGCGCGTCGGCAAGCGTGCGGCCGCTGGCGTCCAGCGGTTGCTTGAGCGCCAAGGCGACAATCCGTTCCGCCTTCTCCGTATCGCCTGCAGCGGACAGGAGCAGCGCCTGGGCAAAGGCGGTGGAGAAGCTTTCGCGGTCCAGCCGCGAGGCAATTTCCACCCGGCGTCCGGCACCTTCCCCATCGCCTGCCAAGATATCCATCACGGCCAGCGAGCCATGGCTTTCCGCGAAGGCGGGATCAATCTGACGCGCATGTTCGAACCGTTCGCGCGCCCGTCCATAATCGCCCGCCAGCAGATAGGCCCATCCCGCCGCGATCCAGCTGCCAAGATGATCCCCGAACAGGCCCGCGCCCTTGTCCAGCATCGGGCCAGCCGCCGCCCCGTCCCCCGCGGCAAGGCGGGCAAGGCCGAGGCCGATCCATGCCCGCGGGCTTTCGGGATCGGTGGCAAGCGCACGTTCAAACAGCCCCTGTGCCCCGGCATGGTCCATATCGCCCAGTGTCAGGGTGCCGAGCGTGGTCAGTGCATCGGGATGCGCCCCACCCATGACCGCGCAATGGCGCGCCAGTTCCTGATCTTCCACATCGAGCGCGAGCACCGATACAGCGGCCAGCAGCGGCGGATAATCGGGATGGTTGGCGATATGCACCCGTGCGCGTTCCGCACCCTGTTCAAACGCCCCCGCATCGTGGAGCAATTGCACATCGAGCAGCGCCGCCTGCGGCAGCGCGGCCGTCAGCCGATCGTCCAGCAGCGCGCCTGCAGCGGCATAATCCTTCGTCAGCGCAAGCGCCCAGGCCAGGTTGAAACGCAGGCCCGGATCGTCCGGGTGTTCCGCGAGAAGCGCGGAGAAGATGTCCGCCGCCTGCCCGGCCTGCCCGCCCTGCATCGCGGCAAGACCGGCAAGATTGCGGTCCGCCAGTGTAGCCTGCCCGATGTCGTCCAGCACAGCGAGCACTTGCCCCGCCTGCGCGAAATCCTGCGCTGCCATCGCCGCAGCGGCGGCATCGCGCAGCAAGGCCGGGTTATGCCGGTCCTGCGCGAGATAGCCCAGCAGCCGATCCAGCCGTTCACGCGCTTCACGCACTTCACCGTCAGCCGCCACGGGGACTATCCTTTACATGCATAGGGACGCTCTCATGCCTCCAGCTTGACCATATCGAAAGACTGAAGCGCAAGGCGCAGGGGAATTTCATCGACCGAGAGGATCGCCAGCTGCGGGATCGAACGCTGCGTGAGCTTGAGCAAGATCCGCCGGATCGGCCCGGCGCAGAGCAGGACCGGGGCCTTGCCCTGCCGCAACATCGCTTCTGCCAGAGGGGCGAGCTTGCGCAGCAACTGTTCGGCAAGACGTGGTTCGATGCCCAGTGCGCTCGCCTCGCGGGTGTTCAAGCCCGCAATGATCTGGTTTTCCAGCCGCGGATCGAGACTGAGGACGGAAAGCTGCGCATTGTGGCCGCGCAATCCGTTGCAGATCGCCGTGCTGAGCGCCTGACGGACCTGTTCGGTCAGTGCCAGCGGATCGCGTTCCGTCCGGCCCACATCCACCAGCGTTTCGACAATCAGATCGAGATTGGCGATCGATACCCGTTCCTGCAGCAAGTTCTGCAAAATGCGCTGCACATCCGAAATGGTCATTACGTTGGGCACCAGTTCTTCCACCAGCCCCGGTTGCCGGGTACGCAACTGGTCCAGCAGATCGCCCGTCACCGCGCGGGTCAGCAATGTGGCCACTTCCATTTTCATGATCTGGCCGAAATGGGTGATCAGCACGGTTTCGGGATCGATCACGCTATAGCCCGCCTCGGTGGCATCGCGCGCGAGATCGGGTTCGATCCACAGGCCGGGGATGCCAAATGCGGGATCGCGCCCTTCGATCCCGGCCATACGCGGGGCATCGTCACGCTGGGCGATCGCCAGCATGCGATGCGGATAGAGCTGCCCGTTGCCATAAGTGACGCCATGGATCGCGATGCGGTAATCGAGCGTGCCGATATCGTTCGCATCGATGAAGCGGACCGTCGGAAAGGCAATGCCGAACATCCTTTCATGCGCCACGCGGCTGCTGGCGATCCGGTCCAGCAACAGCGCCTTCTTCGCGCCCCATGCCTCGGCCAGTTGGCTGCCGAAGGCCACTTCCAGTGCGGGAGCGAGCTTGCCGGGCAGCGGCGTATCGGGTGCATCATCCTCGGGCACTGCCCCTTCCGCCGCGGCGCGGCGCAGGCGGCGGATGCGCAACCATGCAATAAGGGCGATCCCGGCAATCACCGCTATCGGCCACTTGGGCATGCCCGGCAGCAGCATCAGCGCCACCATCACCGCCATCACGATCAGGGGAATCCGGGGTTCCGACGCGAGCTGGCGAAAGATTTCCGCGCTCAACTGCTTGTCGGCGGAAGACCGGGTGACGATGATCCCCGTGGCGATGGAGATAATCAGCGCGGGCAATTGCGTGGCGATCCCGTCGCCAATGGTCAGCAGGGTGAAGCGATGCAGAGCGTCGCCCCAAGTCATCCCCATCTGCACCACGCCCACGATCAGCCCGGCGATGATATTGATCAGCAGAATGATGATCCCGGCGATGGCATCGCCTTTCACAAACTTGCTCGCCCCGTCCATTGCGCCATAGAACGAGGCTTCCTTTTCCAGTTCGGCGCGGCGGTCGATCGCTTCCTGCTGGGTGATCAGGCCGAGATTGAGATCGGCATCGATACTCATCTGTTGGCCCGGCATGGAATCGAGCGTGAAGCGCGCCGCAACTTCGGACACGCGCTGCGCACCCGATGTCACCACCACATATTGCACCACCACCAGAATGGTGAAGACGACCAGCCCGATCACGAAATTGCCCTGAACGGCATAATTGCCAATCGCCTCGATCACATGACCGGCATCCGCGTCAGTCAGGATCAGCCGCGTCGCCGCGACATTGAGCGAAAGGCGATAGAGCGTGGCCACCAGCAGAAGCGAAGGGAAAGTCGAGAATTCGACCGGCTTGGTGACGTAGAACGTCAGCAGCATGATCGTCAGTCCGAAGCCGAAATTGATGATGATCGCCAGATCGAGCATCGCGGGCGGGATCGGAGAAAACAGGATCAGCAGGATCATGATCGTGCCGAGAACCAGCACGAGATCCTTGTTTCCGTCAAAGAGCTTACCCATGATCGGTCATACTTTCGGCTGGTGGTTCGGCAAGGTTTGCGGCCACATCACTGGCAGGCGGCGGCTCGCGCAGGCGCGCATAATGGCGCGCCACACCATGGAAATGCTGCGGCAGAACGGGCCGCCCGGGCGCGCAATCGCGAAACAGCGCGCGGGCCAGTGCCGGATCGGCAATCACCGGAATGCCCAGCAGCCGGGCCTTGCGCTTCAGCAATTGCGCGAAATGATTGCGCCCGCTGGCGCGCACCACAGGCGCATCCATCGCATCGGGATCGTAAGCCAGCGCCACGGCGAAATGTTCGGGATTGGTCACAAGGAAATCCGAACCCGCCAGCTTGCGCAGCCCTTCCGACTGTTGCCGCATCGCCCCGTGCAGTTCGCGCCGTTTCTGCTTGAGGCGCGGTTCGCCCTCCCGTTCCCGGTTTTCGCGGGTCACTTCGCGGCGGCTCATCCGCATCTGTTTGCGGAATTCCCCGCGCACGATCACCTGATCCAGCACCATGAACAACGCCGCAACGCCGAGGAATGCGAACAACAGCCGTTGCCCCGCGCCCTCCATCGCCCGGGCCAGCGCCGGGGCATCCTGCACGGAATCACCGAATGTCGCGATTGCGCCGGTGATCACCAGCCAGGTAACCGCCGTATAGACCGCCATCTTGATGACGTTTTTCAGCGTTTCCTTCACCATGCGCAGCGAAAACAGGCGTTTCAGCCCCTTGGCTGGATTGAGTCGGGTAAAATCGGGCTTCAGCGGGGCCATGGAGAACAGGAAACCCCGCAGTTGCAGCAGTTCGAGAAAGATCAGCACCACGGCAATAATCGCACCCAGCACGAACAACGGCTGAAACGCCTGCCAGTAGATTGCCTCGATCGTGCCCAGCACGGCCATCGGGTGTGCCGTGCGATCGATCCCGCTGGTAAAGGACAGGCGCATGAGCGCCATCAAGCGCCCGGCGAAGGCATCCCCTGCCACCAGCAGAAAGGCGAAAAAGGCCAGCAGACTGCCCACAAAGCCCAGATCCATGCCGCGCGCGACCTGCCCCTTTTCGCGGGCGCGCTGCAGCTTGAACGGGGTCGCTTCTTCGCTACGGTTCTGTTCCTGCTCGCTCATCCCGGAAAGCCCGCTTGCCCGATCAGGCCCGGCGCGCTTTCCAGCGCGAAACGCAGCAAGCGCAGGAACAGCCCGCCAGAAAGGGCCAGGGCCACCGGCAGCATGACCAGCGTGGCCATGGCTTTCACCTGAAAGCCCAACATCATAACGTTCATTTGCGGAAGGGTGCGCGACAGGAAGGCAATGGTCAGATCGAGCAGGAACAGCACCAGCATGATCACGCCGAACAGGCCCAGCCCCATGGCGAACAGCGTGCCGACAAGCACCATCAAGGCCTGCATATCGCCCGCCAGAATGCCGTGCCCCAACGGCAGCGCATCGAACGACGCCGCCCATAGCGCAAGCAGATCGTGCATCCCGCCCATGGTGAAAAATACCGCCGCGGCGGCATAGGCGAATACGGTGCCCGCAAGCGGCATTTCCGTCTGCGTGACGGGATCGGCCACGGTTCCGAGCCCGAACCCCGCCTGAATATCGATAGCCCGCCCGGCCCAGAGAATGGCCGCAAAGGCCAGTTGCAAGCACAGCGCCACGGCCATGCCGACGAACAGTTCCCC
Source organism: Caenibius tardaugens NBRC 16725 (assembly GCF_003860345.1). Classification (GTDB taxonomy): domain Bacteria; phylum Pseudomonadota; class Alphaproteobacteria; order Sphingomonadales; family Sphingomonadaceae; genus Caenibius; species Caenibius tardaugens. Next base: position 2,371,629 of record NZ_CP034179.1, on the reverse strand, counting down.
GGCGGCGAGGCCCGGCAGTGCATGGCCTGCCTTCACGGCGGCGATCGTGGCATCGGGCCGGGCCGTGACCAGCCACAGCGCCAGCGACAAGCCCAGCAATACCCGCACGGGCACCGGAATACGCAGCAAGGTGAACGGCCCGCCATAGGCCAGCGCAGGCGCGAGCCGCAGCGCGACCAGCAGCGCCGCGACCAGATGCGTGACCATCCCGTCCACGCCGCTCCTATCCACCCAGTGTCGGGATCGTGAGGTAAAGCCCGCGGGCGAAACCGGTCAGCCGCGCCAGCATCCACGGACCCAGCGCGATCAGCAGAACCACGGCCACAATCATCTTGGGCACATAACTGAGCGTGATTTCCTGAATCTGCGTGGCGACCTGAAACACCGACACGACCAGCCCCACGGCCAGTGTGGCCAGCAGGACAGGGGCGGCAATCCACGCCGCATTCCACAGCATCGCATCCAGCAGATTCAGCGCACGATCGGGCCCCATACCCCGCATGTCCCCCAATAGATGGCAAACACGGGTTCCCGGTGCGCCATCGCACCGGGGAAATCCCGTCCGCGCAAAAACGCTAGACGGGCAGTGGTAAAGGGATCAAGCCGTGCCCCCGCACAAGTGCATCCGTTTCGGATATAGTCGCGCGGCGCCCCTGCGCAGCGGGCTATGCCGCGCCCTGCCGGGCGAGCCGCAACAGCCCCTCGATATCGAGATGCTGTTCCAGGTCCTGCGCAATGGCGTCGAGCGCGGCATCCACCGTCTGCGCGTAATCCACCCCCTGCGACTGCGCCCCGATCCACTGGAGCAGTTGTCCGCGCAAGGCAGTGGCCCCGAACAGGCCATGGCAATAAGTGCCGATCACGCGGCCCTGGGCACTGATCGCGCCATCCGCCCGGCCATCGCCCAGCACGGCGAAAGGCCGCACCGTATCCGGTCCGTCGGTGCGCCCCATATGCATTTCGTAACCATGCAGCGGCACACCCAGCGCCGTGCCCGAGACAGGGCACAAGATCTTGTCCCCTTCCAGTTCACTCGTCACGTCGAGCAGGCCAAGCCCGGCCACTTCGCCCGGCGGCCCTTCAATCCCCTGCCGATCCGCGATCGCCCGGCCGAGCATCTGGTACCCGCCGCAAATGCCCAGAACCGCCCCGCCCCGCCGGGCATGGGCCAGAATGTCGATATCCCAGCTTTGTTCGCGCAAGGCCTGCATATCGGCAATCGTCGCCTTGGAGCCGGGCAGAATAACCAGCGCCGCCCCGGCGGGAATGGGTTGCCCCGGCGGGATCATCGCCAGTTCAATCCCCGGCTCCAGCTTCAGCGGATCGAGATCATCGAAATTGGCGATACGCGGCAGGATCGGGCAGACCACCAGTTTGCGTTCCGCCGTGCCGGGGCGCACGCGTTCCAGCACGACGGCGTCTTCGCTGGGCAGGCGCGCCGCGGCGGACAGCCACGGCACCAGCCCATAGCCGTGCCACCCCGTAAGCGTCTCTATCGCCGCATACCCATCGGCAAACAGGGCCGGATCGCCGCGAAACTTGTTGATGATGAACCCCCGGATCATCGCGACATCATCGGGATCGAGCACCGCGCGCGTCCCTGCCACTGCCGCGATCACCCCACCCCGGTCGATATCGCCGACCAGCACCACCGGCACCCCCGCTTCGTGCGCAAACCCCATGTTGGCGATATCGCCCGCACGCAGATTGATCTCGGCAGGCGATCCCGCCCCTTCGACAAGCACCAGATCGCACCGGGCGGCAAGCCTGCGATAGCTTTCCATCACTTCGGGCAGGAGGCCGCGTCGGGCTTCGCGAAAATTGCCGGAACCGAGCGTGCCGCGCACTTTGCCATGGACAATCAGTTGCGAGGTCCGATCGGCCTGCGGTTTCAGCAGGACCGGGTTCATATCGGTGTGCAATTCTGCGCGCGCGGCGAGCGCCTGCAGCGCCTGCGCCCGCCCGATTTCTCCACCATCGGCCGTTACCGCCGCATTATTGGACATATTCTGCGGCTTGAACGGGAGCACGCTGATCCCGCGATTGGCCAATACCCGGCACAGGCCCGCGACCAGCACCGACTTGCCCACATCGGACCCTGTGCCCTGCAACATCAAACCAGCCATAACATCTCTTCTGCTACGGCCTCCTGCTATGGGCAACCGTATCGCCGGCCGCATGGATGCCGCCCAGCGCCCGGTCCAGCCGATCCCATTCTTCCGGATTTGCGGGCACGCCGATGCGCAACTGCCGGGGATAGCCCTCAAACAGCCGGGTCAAAATCCGGTAACGGAACAGCTGGTGAAACAGCGCCTGCGCATCATCGCACCGCACAAACCGGAACAGCGGACAGCGGCCTTCCGGTTGCAGCCCATGCCGCCATACCATGGCATCCAGCCCGGCCGCCCGTTCCATCATCCCCTTGCGCGTCTGTGCGATCCACGCGGCATCCCGATAAGCCGCCGTTCCAATGGCAATCGCCGCTGCGGAAAACGGCCAGTTGCGCAGGCGGTGGCGCAAGGCTCCCACGACCGCAGGCGGTCCAATAACGAAACCGAGCCGCACGCCGGGTACCCCGAAAAACGCGCTGAACGTCCGCACGACCACCAGTCTGCGATCTGCGCCAACCAGCTGCGCGACGCTGATATCGGGGGTCGCATCGGCACAGGTTTCATCCATCACCAGCCAGCCGCCCGTGGCCTCCTGCCAGCCCAGCCATTCGTCCACGCGATCGGCGGGCATGATCCGTCCATGGGGATTGTCAGGATTGGCCGCAATCACGGTCACCGGTTCGTGCAACGGGGCATCGAAAGACGCCAGCACCGGGGGTTCCCGGCCAACCGTGGCGCCTGCCGGCGCTGTCGGGCTGACATGGCGCACGGGCAGATCGAGCAGATCGTGCAGCAGATTCGAACCCGTCCCGCTATCCGGAATGGCGCACAGACAGGCAATATCCGCGCCGAAATAGTCTGCCGCAGCCCGTTCCAGATCGGCCAGCGCATCGGCATCGGGCGCACCATGCCAATGGGCCGCGATCGCTTCTGCCCCCGGCCATGCCTGTCCGTTGATCCCCGTGGCCAGATCGATCCACGGCCACCCGTCTTCCCAGGTGAAGCCCTTCATCACGCCCCGCCCCACAGGAAACCAGAGGGCAGCGATCTGGCGCGGACCGCATCACAGGCTTGTGGGAGGGACGGCCTCCGCACCGCGGAGAAGGCGGGTGCATCCGCAGCCGGGATCATGATGCGACAAACCCTTCGGGCGGCGTGCGGACAAGAAAATGCCCCTTCACCCCTTCGGGCCAGTCGGCATAGTCCACGATCCCTTCGCTGCTCGCTGCGTGATGGACCGCATAATCGAGAATGGCCCGTGCCGCCGCCTCGTCCGGCGTGAAATCGCCCAGCACGTAACCGATGCGACCGGGCGCACGGATGTACACGACACAATGGCGCGAACAGGCGAACAGGCATGGCATATCCTGCACCGCGATCCCGGCATAATGCGGATCGGCCTGCTGCACCGCACGCAGGACTGCGACCAGACGTGCACCGCCGGTGCTGCCTTGGGTATCGACACGCTGGTTTGGCGCAGCACGGCAAGTGCTGCACACCACGATGGCTGGACCGGTCGCTACGGGCGTGAGAGTCACAGGTGCCTCTCCAGCGGCTTTGCGCGGCACGGTGCAGGTACAACATGGCATTCAGGCATAAACGGCTCCCCCCAAGGCAAGGTCGAGACCCCACAAACCGCGCCGTGGCGAACATACCGACAATCCGGCAGTCCGTTCACGGCAGGGCCGTGCGAGGTATGGATGCCGTTGCGCAGGGGACCCCCCGTTCGGCCGGAACCCCCTGTCCAGACGAAGAACGACTGCGGCAGGCAGGTCTCCTGGCTCGCGGGTCGTTGCCATCCAGGCCGCCTTCTCAGAATCTGGACGATCCCAATGGCATTTGGCCTGTGACTATCCGCTTACAGTTGCAGGGGCAGCCCGGGTTTTGCACCCGAATTCCCATTCAATCCCTTGTGGGGAACCTGTCGCAAATGCGAAGATAGAACCGTTGACGCATGGTGGCAAGATCGCAAAGCCTTGCCACCACACCAGGTTATGCCGCGCCCGCGCGGATCAGTCGGCCGGGCAGATCGCCGGTCGGCTGGCCATCGCGATAGACCGGCGTGCCGTGCACGATTGTCGCCGCATAGCCTTCCGCCCGCTGCACCAGTCGGGGCATGCCCCCCGGCAAATCATGGGTCACCTCGGGGGCATGGAGATAGAGCGCATCCAGATCGATCACATTGATATCGGCGCGCAGACCCGGTGCGATCAGCCCACGGTCATCCAGCCCCATCAGGGTTGCCGTATCATGCGAAAGCCAGCGCACCGCATCGGCCAGCGATACGCGCCCATCGCCCCGGTCGCGCACCCAGTGCATCAACATATAGGTCGAATAGCTGCCGTCGCAGATCGTCCCGCAATGCGCCCCGCCATCACCCAGCCCGGGCACGACATCGCGGTGGCGCATCAGTTCGCCAACGGAATCGAGATTCCCGTCGGTGAAGTTCGCCATGGCAAGATAGAGCATGGCATCGGGCTGCAACAGCAGATCGTAGGCCAGATCTTCCGGTGAGCGCCCTTCGTGCGCAGCGCGTGCGGCAATGCTGTTTTCAGGCGGCTGTTCGTAATTGGGCGGATTGCCCAGTTCGAACATGGTGCCGAACTGGCGGACCATGCGGCCCAGCATCGATGCCGCATCGGGATCGAGCGATTCCGACAGGATCGTCGCTTTCACGGCGGGCTTTCGCAGTTCCACCAGCCGTTCGGGCAGGGGCAACGGGGCAAGCGCGGTATAGGTCGGGGTCGAATAGAACGGGTTCAGGGTCAACTGGTGGCCCAGCATCATCCCCACACCGCGCGGCAGCACCTGCCCACGCACGGTCAGACCACGATCGTTGGCGGCTTCCAGATCGCCCAGATGACGGCGCCACACCTGCGGGCCATCGTTGGGTGTGCCGATGGTGAAGGTCACCGGGCGCTGCGATCGTTCCGCAATGCTGATGACATTGTGCAGCGTGGTTTCGGGCAATTGCATGTCTTCCACGATCTGGAACACACCTTTGCCACGCTGCCGCATTTCATCCGCAAAGCCGAGCAGTTCGGCCTCGCCAGCTTCCAGCGTGGGGATCGGTTTGCCGTCGCTCGAACGGTGGAACAGCGTGCGCGAGGTGCCGATGCCAATCGCGCCCTTGTCCAGCGCTTCGCCAAACAGGGCCCGCATTTCGGCGATATCCTCCGCCGTGGCCTGTTCACGGTTGGCCCCGCGTTCGCCCATCACATAAACGCGCAAGGCCGCATGGGGGACATAGCAGGCCACGTCCATGTCGAACGTGCGCGAAGCCAGGAAATCGAGATATTCGGGATAGGTTTCCCAGGTCCACGGCAGGCCTGTAGCCAGCACCGGGAACGGGATATCCTCAACCCCTTCCATCAGGCGGATCAGGGTGTCGCGTTCACCCGGACGGCAGGGTGCGAAACCCACCCCGCAATTACCAATGACCGCCGTGGTGATGCCGTGGAACGACGACGGTTTCAGCCGCTGTTCCCACGTCACATGACCATCGTAATGGGTATGCACATCGACAAAGCCCGGGGTCACCACTTTGCCCGTGGCGTCGATTTCCTGCGCGCCCTTGTCCAGCCCTTGCCCCACTGCGGCAATCCGGCCTTCACGTACGGCGACATCGCCAAGGAACGGTTCCCCGCCCGATCCATCGACGATCAGGCCGCCACGGATCACCAGATCATACGCGCTCATGCCGCGATCTCGGCGGTTTCCAGCACACGCCCCATCACGGCGTTCCCGCGCAGGGTCGAACGGCGTGCAATGCGCAGAACATCCAGCGGATGCCCGGCGGCGGCATGCATCATGCGGTAGTTATCCCACAGCACGATGTCGTTGGTGCCCCAATCATGTTCGTAAATGAATTGCGGCTGGACCACGGCATCGATCAGTTCGTTGATCAGGGCATCGCCTTGCGCCTGATCCATCCCGACAATGCCCTGAATGTTCAGCGGACACACATTCATCACCACATTGCCCGTCTGCGGATGGCGGGCGACAATGGGGCGGGCAAGCGCGGGGTAATCCGGGAATTTCGCGGCGGAGGTGCCGACCCGCGTACCACCCGGATTGCGAAAGCGCATTCTGCCGAGATCGGCGCAGAATTCGAACCGTGCCTCCAGCCCGTCCAGTCGCTGCTTCAGGTCATCGCTCAGGCTTTCATAAGCGCTGGTCGTATCCAGCCATGCGGTCATCCCGCCCTGTTCCGCGCGGTGCACCATATTGAGCAGCGCCCCGGCATTGGGCACGGGCTGAAACGCGAGATCGGTGTGCCAGGGAATCCGGCCATAAGTCGGCACGCCATCATAGGCATAGACCGGGCCCTTCGGTCCATCGCGATTGGTCAGTTCGATCAATTCGGGATAGTCGGGCATGCGAATCTGTTCGATCGGATGCGGTTCCAGTTCACCGAAACAACGGCTGAGATCGAGCAAGGCTTCCGCCGATGTGCCCATACCACGAAACAGCAGCACCCCGGCCTGATACCACAGGGCCTGCAATTCCGCCGCCGTTGCCGTATCGATCGGCTGGCCAGGGTCCAGCCCGATCACTTCCATGCCGATGCTGCCCAGAGGTCTGGTTTGAAGGGTCACAAACACTCTCCCAATCTCAATTCCTGCATCGCGATTATGCCAGCAGACGGGAACTCGGACTTCATCCGTTCGGATGGTGTGATTACACCAATGCAAATTCGCCTTTGGTCCGCCGGTTCAGCACGCGGTCAACACGCACCCCGTCCCAATGCAGTTCGTAATGGTCGGCCTGCTGGGGCAGGCCCACCACATCCGGCCAGAACGCGCCGATACACAGGCCATCGGGGCAGCGTACCGACTGATGATGCACCCCGTCCGCCCCTGCCGCGCGCAAGGTGCCGGCCATGGCCTGCGGCACACTCCAGTCATCGGGGCTATGGTATTCGGGGCGCCCGCGCAAATCCACGAACAGATGGTCTACCTGCCCTATCAGCATGCGGAATTGCGAATGCCATCCCGCCTTTTCGCCGGTGCTGCGCATCAACCGCGCCTGATGCCAGGCGACTTCGCGCAGTGCGACCTCCTCGCTGTTGCCTGCGCTGTAGACCCCGTAATGCCCGGTGGTGAAGCGGCCCGGCCGATCCGGGCTGACATGCACGAAAGGGGCCATGACCAGGCTTGCGCCGGGGCCGGCCACACGCCGTTCCACCGGCACCAGATCGATCTGGCCCATGCTTTCGACAAGCCGCGGGTTGGTCTTGCTTTCGACCGAGGCCAATGCTTCCCAGTCACGCGGGTCGGCAATATCCTCGAACAGATCGATCGGCGGATGGATCGAACGGATCAGGCGACAGGCGCGATCCCAGCGCACATGGATATCCGGCAACGCCACGCCATGCCCGCTCACCAGCCGCCACGCTCCGCATCGAGATAGGCACGGACGCGCTGCACTGCGAAGATCGAACCATCCAGCATGACATCCAGTGCACGCCGCCCGAAAAACGCGGTATTCGGCTTCTTCACCCAGGCATAGGCCTGATCCGCATCGCGATAGAGATAGCGCAACGCCTTGTGCATACCGAGAAGCAGCGAAAGCCGCGTGGCGAGATCGCGATCGATCCGGCCAATATCCCCCTTCTTCCACCGGGCATATGTGCGGGCCGACAGCCCCCCGAGAATCTGGCAGGCTTCATCATCGGTCAGATCCCAACGCGCGAACAGGTTGATCACTGCACGCGCGGCAGCCTGCGCTTCCGCAGGGGTGATCTGCGGGTTGTGCGGTTCCGCGCCGGTCCGGGGGATTTCCTGCAACATAGGCGTCTCCTATTGGCAGGATATAGGATATTATATGCCATTTGGCAATAAGTGCGCCGCGCAATCCATCCAAACACCCGCAATTGCCGGAAAAACGTGCGGTTCAATGAAAGGATTGCCGGGAAAACGAAACGAAATCGGCCCCGTCCCACGGATGACGCGGCATAGTACGGGCAAAGCATACATCCCGGGGAGAGGGCTATGGTCAGATACAAACGGGCCGCACTGCTGTGTGGCGTCGCTTCGCTGCTTTTCAGCGGCGCGGCACAGGCACAGCAACAGGAACGGGCACAGGAACAACCGCGCGACACCGCGCCGACGGCAACCGGTATCGAGGATATCGTCGTCACCGCGCGACGCCAGCGTGAAACCATGCAGGATACGCCGCTGTCCATATCGGCGCTGTCTTCCGCCACGCTGGACCGGCTGAATGCCAGCCAGATCGACAAGATCGCGCAGGTCACCCCCAATGTCGTCCTGTCCGTCACGCCGGGCAGCCTTACCGCGCTGGCCCCGTTTATCCGTGGGATCGGCAATCAGGACCCGCTGCTAACGCTCGATTCCCCCGTCGGGATCTATATCGACGGGGTCTATATGGGGCGCAATGCCGCCAGCAATATCAGCCTGATCGATATCGAACGGGTGGAAGTGCTGCGCGGGCCGCAGGGCAGCCTGTTCGGCCGGAACACGACGGGCGGGGCGATCAGCATCGTAAGCCGCGCCCCTGCCGAGGAACCGGGCGGATCGGCCCGGATCAGTTACGGCCGGTTCGAGGAACTGAAAGCGCGGGTCATGCTGGATACCGGGCGGATCGGCGGAACCGGGATCGCGATCAAGGGCGCCTATATGCGCCAGCAACGCAACGGCTATGTCGACAATCCCTTCGCCCCTTCGCGCAACGATCCGGGATCGCTGCGCGGAGATTCCGCGTGGTTGCGCGTTAACGGGTCCTATGGCCCGCTGACTATCGATTATGCCTTCGATTACAGCCTGATGCGCGGGCAACAGCCCGGCTTCCAGGTCGTTGCCCTGTCCGACACCGCTGCTGCATTTTTCGGGGCCTCGCCCTTCTTTGGCGGCAGCGCGATCGTGACCGGGAACAAGCGCCTGTCCACCCTGCCGCTGCGCTACACCGGGCTGCGCATGCGCAACGAAACGCAGGGCCATGCGCTGACGCTGGAATATGTCGCTTCACCCGAAATTTCACTCAAATCGATCACATCATGGCGCAAATGGACCGGATTCCAGCCCAACAGCTACACCACGCCCGGCATGCTCGGCTTCGTACTCGATCCGGTGACTTATGCCCCGCTGGGTGTCGAACCGGTGCACACCTTCTATTCCGACAACCGCCAGCGCCAGTCGCAGTTCTCGCAGGAATTCCAGATTCTCGGCAAGAGCGACCGCTGGAGCTACGTCGCGGGGCTCTATTACTTCCGCGAAAAGGTCGCGGAACACAACATCAGCTACCTGACGTTCCCGCTGCCGGGCCCCGCCGGGCTGAACCTCTCGCCGGAAACCTATTATGACGGGGTCAGCAAATCCTGGGCGGTATTCGGGCAGGTCAGCTATCAGGCCAGCGATCCGCTCGAACTGACATTAGGGGCCCGCTACACGGTGGACCGGCGGCGTATCCATCAGGATAATCCCGTGTCCATCGGCGGCGCGGCGCTCGAACGTGTGGGCAAATCGAAGTTCGACAACTTCTCCTTCAACGGCACGATCAAGTACCGCTTCTCCCCCGAATTCATGACTTATGCCCGCGTTGGCACGGGGTATCGCTCCGGCGGTTTCAACGGCCGCGCAACCACGCCCACCGACCCCTTCGCCTATCGCCCGGAAAAGGCGACGAGTTATGAAGCCGGGTTCAAATCCGACCTGTTCGACCGGCGGTTGCGCATCAATGGCGCCGCCTTCCACACGGTGTACAAGAACCTGCAGGTGGCCCAGTTCGCCGGGGTATTCAGCGGTTCGACCCGCAATGCCTCTGCCGAATATACCGGGTTCGAACTCGAAGTGATCGCACGCCCGGTGTCCGCGCTGGGGCTGGATGCCAGCCTGGGCTATGTGAAGCCGCGCTACAAACAGTTCCCCTATCCCGATGCGGCCGATCCGCTGACTCTCAAAAATTACGCGGATCAGGGTTATTTCCCCTATGTTCCCAACTGGTCGATCCATCTTGGCGGAGATTACACCGTGCCGCTCGACTTCGGGAAACTCGTGCTGCGGGGCGATTACAGCTACAGCAGCAAGCGCCATTTCTTCGCGCTGACCCTGCCCAACGCCAATCCGCTGAACGAGGCGATCCGCGATCCGGGGCAGAACCTGCTCAGCGCCCGGTTATCGTTGAGCGACATCGCGCTGGGCGGCGCGAAACTGGAAGCCTCGGTCTTTGGCGAAAACCTGCTGAACGACCAGTTGCGCACTTCGGGCATCGATTTCGGCAGTCTTGGCTTTGCCGGCGTAACCTATGGCATGCCCCGGCGTTGGGGCGTTGAACTGAAAGTGGACTTTTGAATGACCTATGGTGATCTGACACCGCTTCGCGATGTGACCGACGAAGAAGTGAAGACGTTCTGGCGCGATGGGGTGGTGTGTCTGCGCGCGATCATGCCCGCAGGGTGGCTGGCCATGCTGGCCGATGCGGTGGAGCACTATCTCCATTCGGAACGCGCCTTCAGCCTGACCGCATTTGGCGAGGAAACGGTGGACCCGGGCAAGCCCCGCAGCAAACCCAAAGGCCATTTCTACGGCGGCACCGATCACTGGCAGAAGGATGACATTTGCCGCCGGTTCGCCTGCGAATCCCCCCTGCCCGCCATTGCCGGGCGCCTGCTGCGCGCCACCAAGATCAACCTGTATGAAGACAGCATGCTGGTGAAGGAACCGGGCGCGACCGACAAGACCGCCTTCCACCAGGATCTATCCTACTTCCACGTGGAAGGCGACCAGTTGTGCACGACGTGGATACCGCTCGATCCGGTGCGGCCGGAAACCGGGGCGCTGCAATTCGTCAAAGGCAGCCATCTGTGGCGCAAACTCTACCGTCCGAACTACTTCGTATCCACGCAATCCATGCCCGATACCGATGGGGACGACGCACCCGATTTTCACACCGACCGGCGCAATGCCGAAATCCTCTGTTTCGATACCGAACCGGGGGACATTACGGTGCATCATGCGCTAACCTTGCACGGAGCCGACGGCAATCATTCGCTATCTGCACGCCGGCGCGCCATGTCGGTGCGTTATTGCGGCGATGACGCGCGATACAAGCTGCGCCGGGGCGCGCCGCGCAAACCCCATCACGAACGGATCGAACCGGGATCGATCCTCGATCACGATGATTGCCCGGTCGTCTGGCGGGCAGAGAGCCCTTCATGATTCGCGCAAGAATGGTAGGCATTGCGAGGCAAGCGATACGCGCATAAACTGCCGCCGGGCATCGTGGCGCCATGAAGGCCGCGATGCCTGACCGGCAAACGGACAGGGCGATCCGGCCGCGGGGGAGAGGAGCGACAGGGCTTATGATCCAGCCAGAATGGGCGGTGCTCCTGCACAGCCGCGTGCCCGGCATCGAAGTGCAGTTCCGGCGTTACAACCTGCCGAAACCCACCGATTTCATGGTCCACGAGGATCGCCCTATCCTCAGCATGATGTTCGTTCCCCCGGTCATACGCCGGATCGGCCGCTACGAAAATCTCGGTTCGCCCTATCACGATCTTGGCAATATCGTGTTCACCCCAGCCAGTGTCGATTGCCGGTTTCAGGGCGATGGCGGCCAGCCACTGGTGTTGAGCTGCATGTTCGACCAGACACTGTTCGACCGGGTCACGCGCTCGGACGGGGGGTGGAGCACCCACCAGTTGCTGCGGACATTGAACGTTGGCGGACGGGCGGGCGGCGCGCTCGATCTGTTGCTGCGTCGCCTCGCCCATGAACTGCAATCACCGGGATTCGCCACCGATACCATGGTCGAAGGCGTCTGCCTGACCGCGCTGGCGGAACTGTCGCGCTTGCTCGGCGGGCCAAGCCCCACCGACACCGCACCGCGCGGAAAATTGAGCGTGGCGCAACTGCGCCGGCTGGAAAGCTACATCGAAGAGATACCCGGCCGCGCCCCGTCGATTTCGGATATGGCGCGCCAATGCGGGATCGGCCCGCGCCGTTTCACCACCCTGTTCCGGGAAACAACCGGTCGCACGGTCCGCCACTGGGTTGAAGAACGGCGCATGGACAAGGCCAGGCACCTGCTGGCCGAAACCGCCCTGCCGATGAAAGTGATCGCGTTCGATCTCGGCTTTGCGAGCCAGGGCGTGTTTTCCATGGCCTTCCGCCGCCATACCGGCATCACGCCCAGCGCCTATCGTGAAAATTGCGGCCGCAACGGCCTGTCATGATCGCCTTGCGCGATTCACCCGGTTCACGCCCGAAGGTGCGATCCCGCCTGCCGCAAAAAAACGACCGGGGAAATCCTGTATTATTTGGAAAATGTGGTGAGCCCTGCTGGGTTCGAACCAGCGACCTACTGATTAAAAGTCAGTTGCTCTACCGACTGAGCTAAGGGCCCGACCACGTCGCTGCCCTAGGGAGCGGACGGTTCCGGGTCAAGCGGGCAAAAAGCTGATAAATCGTCAATCCACTGATCGGATCGCGCCAATCCCCCGCAATCTGCCGCGCAGGGCCCAGAACAAAATCACGCTGACGGAATGCGGCGTGCGGTATCGTCAGCCCCGACACGGCATATGCCCCCCCATCCCACAGCACGATATCGAGATCGAGCACACGTGCCCCCCAGCGGGCGCCCATGCGGCGGCGACCGAAGGCCGCTTCGATCCGGTGCAGTTCGTGCAACATCTCAGGGGGTGTGCAATCGCTGCGCACCAGCGCCACGGCATTGGCATAACGCCTGCGCGAAGGGCCGAGCGGGGCGGTTTCAATCACACGTGCGGCGCGCACGAGTTGCAAGGGGCCGCGATCCAGTGCGGCAAAGGCCGCGCGCAACACCGCCCGCGGTGCGCCGTATCGGGGGTGCCGGACATTGGACCCCAGCGCAACGAGGTAGAGATGCGCGCCCAACCGTTCAGATATCCTGCGCGATCCGTCCGTAGAGGTGGGGGCGGCGATCGCGGAAGAAACCCATGCCCGCCCGATGCCTGGCCGCCCGGTCGCGGTCGACAGTGGCGATCAGAACGCCACTTTCTTCCGCACCGAACGCGGCGGAAAAATCGCCCCATTCGTCAGTAATGAAGCTGTGACCGTAGAACCGCTGGTCCTGTTCCGTGCCGATCCGGTTGGCGGCGATCACCGGCATGCAGTTCGACACGGCATGGCCCAGCATCGCCCGCCGCCACATGCGGCTGGTATCGAGATCGGCATCGTAGGGTTCCGAACCGATGGCCGTGGGATAAAACAGCAGTTCAGCGCCCATCAGCGCCATCACGCGCGCGCATTCGGGATACCACTGATCCCAGCAGATACCCACGCCAATGCGCGTGCCGAATACGTCCCACACTTTGAACCCGTCATTTCCGGGGCGGAAATAATACTTTTCCTCGTACCCCGGGCCATCGGGAATATGGCTCTTGCGATAGGTGCCCATAATCGCGCCGTCCGGCCCGATCATCGCCAGGGTATTGTAGTAATGATGCCCGTCCCGCTCGAAAAAGCTGGTCGGGATTGCGACATTCAGCTTCGCGGCGAGCGCCTGCATCGCCACGACCGAAGGGTGCGCCGCAGTGGGGCGAGCGAGGGCAAACAGCGCCTCATCCTCCACCTTGCAGAAATAGGGCCCCGAAAACAGTTCGGGCGGAAGGATGATCTGCGCGCCTTTTCCGGCCGCCTCCTCCACCAGAGCGGAAACGGCAGCAATGTTCGCCTGCTCGTCGTCAGAGCCAAGGGCAAGCTGCAATGCGGCAACAGTGATTTCGGCCATGCGCGGCCCTGTATCAGCTAGTCTTGCGGAACAGAAGCGTCATCCGGTCGCTTTCGCCGATTGCCTTCAATTCTTCGCGCTTCGTGCGCAAGGAAGGCGGCAGTTCCCATACCCCTTCGGGATAATCGGCACTGTCCGCCGCATTGGCGTTGATCTCGCTTGCCGCGACCAGTTTGAAACCCTGCGCTTCTACCCGGCGAATCACATCCGCCTGACGCAGGTACCCCTTGCTGCCATCGACATAGGCGTCCGGCGCATCGGCTTTGGCGCGATGCTGTTCGATGCCCAGCAGGCCATCGGGCTTCAACAGGCGATGAATGGTGGCGAGTTCCGCATCGAGCAGACCCATCCGCTGCAGATTGTGCAGCATCCGGAACATCAGCACACGGTCGACTGTGCCATTGCGCGCGGCAGGCACATCATCCGCATTGTAGGCGGCGATGCGGGACGCGGGCACGCCTGTCCATTCCGCCGCTTTGGCCGGGAATGCCGCCCCCAGCCCGCCGAAATAGCGTTTCTGTTGTTCGTCACCCTGCCGGACATCAGGATTGAGCCCGATATAGTGTCCGTCCTTGCCCAGATAGGGCACCAGAATGCGGGTCCACCACCCGCCCGACGGGGCGTAATCCACCACGGTCATGCCCGGAACGACGCGGAAGAACGCCAATGTCGCCGCTGGGTGGCGATAGGCATCACGCGCGCGGTCATCGGTTCGGCGCGGATCGGCCAGCGCCAGTTCCATAACCGCTTCGCACGCGGCGCAGACCGGCGGATCGGCAGCAGCCGGTTCTTCCGCGACAAGTGGGGGCGAGGACAGGCCGAAAACGGCTGTCATCATAACCAGGAATCGGCGCATCTCGTCTCTCCTGCCAGGCCGGGGCAGTTTAGACGGGTCTGAAACCATGACAAGCGCGCCATCCCATCCTATCTTGCTGCAACAACAGCAGAACGGACAGGATTGGACAGGCGGATGGATACGGCGATTGTGGCGGGCGGATGCTTCTGGTGCACCGAAGCGGTATTCCGTGATGTGATCGGCGTGAAAGGCGTGGAAAGCGGTTATATCGGCGGCTCGGTGCCCGAACCGACCTATCGCGCGGTCTGTTCCGGCCAGACCGGCCATGCCGAAGCGATCATGATCGATTACGATCCTGCCGTGCTGTCCTATGCCGATCTGCTCGACGTGTTTATGGCAACGCACGATCCGACGCAGCTGAACCGCCAAGGCAACGATATCGGCACGCAGTACCGTTCGGCGATCTTCCCGCTGGATGAAAGCCAGCGCGCCGGGGCAGAAGCCGCCATTGCCCGCGCCAATGCGGACCATGGCGGACGGGTGGTGACCACGATCGAAGGCCCTGCCACATGGTATCCGGCGGAGGAATACCATCAGGAATATTGGGAAGGCGAAGGGCAGCGCAATCCCTATTGCCTCGCGGTAATCCCGCCCAAACTGATGAAGCTGCGCAAAAGTTTTCAGGACAAAGTCAAAAGCTGAGTGGGGGTTAAAGGCTGACCGCAGCCCGACGCCCCTCAGCCCAGGGACGGGATTCAGCCCTTGCGCCAGCGAGCAATGAAAAACCCGTCCATGCCGCCGACATCGGCCAGCATGCCCGGGTCTGTCCGCACATGCCCCGCGCTGTCCGGCACAATGCCTTCGGGCAAGTCATCGGCAGCGACCGGCAGCGGCGGGAGTGCGACATTCGCGGCCTGATCTGCGCCTTCTTCGTGCTCCAACGAACAGACCGCGTAGACCAGTTGCCCATCCGGCTTCAGCCATCCGCTGGCGCGTTGCAGAAGCCGTGCCTGCAATTCCGCCATGTCGGCCACTTGTCGCGGCCCGATCCGGTGCAGCACATCGGGATGGCGGCGGCAGGTACCGGTAGCGGAGCAGGGCGCATCCAGCAGGATCGCATCGAACGGCGCATCGGGTTGCCAGACCAGCGCATCGGCCGCGATCACATCCGCCGTCAATCCGGTGCGGGCGAGATTGGCTTCCAGCCGCTGCAGCCGCTTGGCGCTGAGATCGACCGCCGTCACCTGCCAGCCCGCTGCGGCGAGTTGCAATGTCTTGCCACCCGGTGCGGCGCAGAGATCTAGTACGCGGCGTCCGTTCCCCGCGCCCAGCAGCCGCGCGGGCAGGCTGGCCGCGAAATCCTGCACCCACCATGCGCCATCGGCAAAGCCCGCCAGTTCTTCCACCGCGGTGCCCCGCGGCAGGCGGATATGGCCGGGCGCGAGCGAAATGCCGCCCAGCCGCTCACCCCAGTGCGCGGTCTGCGCCGGATCGCGCAAGGTCAGGTCCAGTGGGGGCGGCAGGGTGAGGCCCGCAGCGATCGGGTTGGCCCGGTCGCCCCAGCGCAGGGCGATCCCTTCGGGCAAAGTGGGCTGTTCGGGCAGGCGCACCGCGCGTTTCACCAGCGTGGAGAACACCCCGTGCGCCAGTTTGCGCGGCCCCCCGGCCAGCAGAGGCAGGCCCGTGGCGATCACCGCATGAGGCGGGGTATCCAGCCGCAGCCATTGCGCCAGCATCAGCCGCAGCACCGCACGCGGTTTCGCATCGTCGGGCAGGATTTGCCGGGTGGCGGAATCGATCATCCCATCGAGATCGACCAGCCAGCGGAGCACTTCCGCCGCAATGGCGCGGGCCAGGGCCCTGTCGGCCGGTGCACGCACGTGCTGCATCGCGGAGCCTGCCGCCTGATCGAGTGTTTCGCCCCTGCGCAAAACCGCATCGCCCATCTTGAGCGCGGCACGGCGGGCGGGAAGTCCGGGAATATCGTTCATACGAAACGCGCCTATAACCAATTGCAATCGAGCGCCAGCAATCCCACAATAGGATCATGACCGAACGCGCCACCCAACGCCCCGCAGGCTTCAAAAAACCCGATTACTGGAGCGATGCCCCCGCGCCCAAACCGGACGCAGCCAAGCCGGAAAAGGACCCGGATGGCCTGTCGCCCACGCGCTATGGCGATTGGGTGAAAGACGGGATCGCCATCGATTTCTGACCGGGTAAGGGGCTAGGTTAGCCACCCGCCCAGTTCGCGCCGCACCAGCGTTTCCAACATAGCCATCCCGGCATCCCCGGCGTTGAGACAGGCTAGCGCCGCGAATTCCGCGCCCCCTGCATCGGAAAACAGCGCGCGGCCGCGGATCGCCAGTTCTTCCAGTGTTTCGAGGCAATCGGCGGCAAAGCCCGGCGCGGCGACTACCAGCCGTTGCGTGCCTTTGCGCGCTTCTTCGATCAGGACCGTATCCGTTGCCGGTTCCAGCCATTTCGCCTTGCCGAAGCGTGACTGGAACGTCATCTCCACCCGCAAATCGGGCCGCGCCAGCGCCTTTTCGAGCAGACGCACGCTGACCGCGCACTGGTCGTAATAGGGATCGCCCAGCCTGCGCGTCCGTTCGGGCATGCCATGAAAACTGAGCAAGAGGACTTCGGGCACAAACGCCAGTGCATCGATCTGCGCGCCGAGATCATCCGCCAGCGCGGTGATATAGGCCGGATCGGCATAATAGGGCGGAACGATCCGCAAGGCGGGTTGCCAACGCAGGCTGCGCAGGCAGGCGTTTGCCGCATCGACCACGGTCGCCGTCGTGGCACCGGCATATTGCGGATAGAGCGGCGCCAGAACGATCCGGTCATAACCGTCGTCCTTCAGCGCGATAATCCGGCTGGCGATCGAGGGATTGCCATAGCGCATGGCCCAATCGACCCGCACCGTATCGCCCAGCCGTGTTTGCAAAGCCGCGGCCTTCTGCGCCGTGATTGCGGCGAGCGGTGAACCCTGTTCCGTCCAGACCTGTTGATAGGCATGCGCCGATTTCGCAGGCCGTGTGTTGAGAATGATCCCGCGCAGGATCGGTTGCCAGATCAGGGCCGGAATTTCCACCACGCGCGGATCGGACAGGAATTCCTTGAGATACCGTTTCACCGCCGCTGGCGTGGGCGCATCCGGCGTACCCAGATTGACCAGCAGAACGGCCACTTTGCTGCTGGCGGTATGATCACCCGGCGCCATGGTCACAGCCCGTCCGACAACAGCGGCAAGCGCCGAAACCGCAAGCCGGTGGCGGAATAGAGCGCGTTGGCGATGGCCGGGGCCACCACCGCCACGCCCAGTTCGCCCGGATCGAACGGATCGGCATCGCTTTCCAGAAAATCGACTTCGATCGCCGGACAATCGCCCAGCACCGGAAGGTTAAGCCCGGCAAGGCGGGCATTGTCGGGCAGGCCACCTTCGTAAGTCAGGGCCGCGCCCAAAGCGCAGCCGATACCGAAGATCAGCCCGCCTTCGATCTGCTGACGCGCGATATCGAGATTCACGATCCGCCCGATATCGGCCACTGCGCGCAACCGCTCCACCCGGACACCACCTTCCCCGCGCGATGCGGTGGCGATGACCGCGATGCAGCCCTCGTCAATCCGGTGGCACGCCAGCCCCTGCCCGCTCTGATCGTTGCCGCCGTCCCATTCGGCCAGCCGTGCGACTTTTTGCAGGCAGGCCGCCAGCCGCAAATCCTTGCCCAGCATCGACACGCGATAGGACAGGGCTTCGCGCTTGTTGCGGCGGGCCAGTTCATCAATGAAGCTTTCCACGAAGAACGCGGTATAACCGTGCGCATTGCCCCGCATCCGCCCGGTCGACAAGGGCAACGTGACCGGCACATGATCGACAGCCATATTGGCAATGCCATAGGGGGGCATCGCGCCTTCCACCACCATGGGATCGGCCGTGCCGTCTGCCTTGGCCACCGCATCCCACGGCGTTTCCTCACCGAACAGGCGATAGCCGAATTCGCGCGCGCTGGCAGGCAGCGCCAACCGGGCGCGGAACGTCGCGATATTGCCCTGGTTGTCGGTCTTCGCAGCCAGCACGGCGGCAACCGGAGTGCGCGGCCGGCCTGCGACCATTTCCTGCCAGCGCGACCAGATCAGTTGCACCGGACGCCCGGTTTCGCGCGCAATCAGCGCGGCTTCGACCGCGTGATCATGTTCCAACCGGCGATCGAAACTGCCCCCGGCGGGCATGGGATAGAGGACCACGTCGCTTTCCGACATGTCCAGTGCCCCGGCCACGGCGCGGCGTGCCCGTTCGGGGCCTGACTGGCAACCCATAGTTCCAGCTTGCCATCGCGCAGCCGCGCCGTGGCGCTGGCCGTTTCCAGTGTGGCATGCGTCGCCGGGGCGACATCGTAGCGCAGGGCCAGTGTCGGTTTGTCCAGCCCGGCATCGCCATCGCCCACTTCCGCGATCCGGTGGGTTTCGCCATGGCGCACCCCTTTGTCCAACGCCTCTTCTATCCGCCCGCTTTCGACCGGTTGCGTATTGGCGAACAAGGGATGGATTTTTGCCAGGGCCTGTTCGGCGGCCCACCAATTGGTCGCCACGGCCGCGACCCAGCGTTTGCCCTGCACCACGCTGATCAGGCCCGGGGTGCCCGCCGCGTCTTTCGTATCGGCTTCGCCCAGTTCCGGTTGCGGCAGGGGGCCATGCCGGATCGCGGCATAGACCATATCGGGCAGGCGCACGTCGCCCGCGAACTGATAAGTGCCATCGACCTTGGCCGGCAAATCCAGCCGGGGGAACGCCAACGGCGCATCCATTGCCGGATCGACCGGACGTTCCGCCGCAGGTTCGGGGCGCAAGGGCGGCGGATCGGGCGGGGTCTGGCCAGCGGCGTCTTCGGCCAGCGCAGCGAAACTGAGCGCCTTCTTGCCATGGCGGATAAACCCGCCCGAGGCCTCGCATTCTTCCCAGGCAACATTCCAGCGGTCTGCCGCGGCCATGGCCAGCATCGCCCGCGCACTGGCGGCAGCGGCCCGCGCAGGCCCTTCATAGGCGGCGAGCGACAGCCCCTCTGCCGTGGCGGTGAACCGCTCTGTCTCCGCAAAGCGGCGCGTCAGCCAATCGCCCGGCTGATCCGCCAGGGACGGCGCCAGCGGCATCCACAAGGGGCCCACCGCGCCGCCAGCGGCATATTGGGATAGGCCCCGCTGACCGGCGCCGGTTCCACCGCGATCTGCCGCCAGTCCGCACCCAGTTCCATCGCCACGATCTGCGGCAGGAGCGTGGATATCCCCTGCCCCATTTCCAGTTGCGGCTGCGCCACCGAAACCACGCCGTCGCGCGCGATCTTGAGCCAGGCATCGAATGCGAATTCGCCTTCGCGCGGGGTCAACGGCGGAGCAAAATGGCGCCCGCCCAGACCCCATGCGACAAACAGACCGCCCCCGACAGCGGCGCCGATCAGCAATCCCCGCCGGGTCAGTTCCATCGTTAGCCGTTCCTTTGCGCCAGCCATGCGGCAAGCTGCCGCGCCAGAGCGGCAAAACTTTCCGCCTGCGGGCCGTCCCCGGCAGCCGGTGGGGTTCCCGCATCGCTCTTCTCGCGAATTTCCAGCGCCAGCGGCACCCGGCCCAGAAACGGCAGACCCATATCATGCGCAGCCTGTTCCGCGCCGCCATGGCCGAAGGGATCGCTGCCCTTGCCGCAATGGGGGCAAAGATAGCCTGCCATGTTCTCCACCAGCCCGATCACCGGCACATCGACCTGTCCGAACAGATCGATCGCGCGCTTCGCATCGATCAGGGCCAAATCCTGCGGGGTGGAGACGATCACTACACCATCGGGGCGATACTTCTGCATCATCGTCAACTGGATATCGCCCGTGCCCGGCGGCATGTCGATCAGCAGGGTATCTACCGTGCCCCAATCGGCTTCGATCAGTTGCCCCAGCGCATTGCCCGCCATCGGCCCACGCCAGGCGATCGCCTGCCCGGGTTTGGCGAGATGCCCCATCGACAGCACCGGCACGCCATAAGGGCTGGGGACGGGCAGCAGCTTCTTGTCGGCCGCTTCGGGCCTTGCGCCTTCATTGGCCAGAAGACGCGGTTGCGACGGGCCATAAATGTCCGCATCGACCACGCCGACCTTGTGCCCCTGCCGCGCCAGCGCCACGGCGAGGTTGGTCGTCAGAGTGGACTTGCCGACCCCGCCTTTGCCCGAAGCCACCGCGATAATCCGCCGTTTCACCTTGTTCGCCACCAGTGCCACACGCACATCATGCGGGCCGCCCGCGCCGATAATCGCATCGCGTGCCGCCGTCTCCAGCGCCGCGCCTTCCGCACGGTCGAGCCCACCCGCGTCGAGCACCAGCGTTACGCTGTCATCCGACAGGCGCAGCGATTGAAGACGGTCGGCAACCACCGGTGGCAGCGTGGCTTTCAGTTCTGTTTCATTCATCACATCGCCTCACTAGCGAAATTCGCGCGCAAGGCACTGTTTTTGTCGTTCCTGATACCTATAAAGGGTCTCATGAAACGTACGGGTGGTTATTTCAGTCAGATCGCGCTGGCCATGGCTGGCAGGCGTAGCCCCTGGGGCGGCAGCTCCGGTGGTGGGGACAATGGTGGCAACGGTGGCGATGGTCCGCCGGAAGACAGCGGTTCAGGAGGGTCTGGCGACAGCCCGCCTCCACGGGGGCCACGCAATCCCTGGCTGCCCGGTGGCGGCGAGAGCGGCGGTGATGCCGGTCCCGACCGTGATGGCCCGCGCCGCACTGGCAACATCGAAGATCTGTTCCGCAAACGCGGCCCTGAAGGCCCGCGCCGCACCCCCGGTGGCCCCGGCGGCCCGAATATACGCCTGCCCGAACGCCCCGGCGGCGGCAGCTGGTTCCCGCTGGTGCTGGGCGCGGTCGTGGTTGTCGGCCTGGGTATCAGCATGGTCCATCAGGTCGGCCCGAAGGAACAGGGCATTGTCACCACGGTCGGCAAATATTCGCGCACGCTGCAGCCAGGCCTGAATTTCACGCTGCCATGGCCGATCCAGCAAGTCAGCGTTGAACCCGTCAGCACGATCCGTTCATTCCGTATCCCGGCGGGCGGGCAGGAAAAGCTGATTCTGACCGGCGACCAGAACCTCGTCGATCTGACCTATCTCATCCGCTGGAACATCAAGGACTTGAAGCAGTTCCGTTTCCAGCTTGCCCAGCCCGAAGAAACCATCAACGAAGTGGCGGAAGCCGCCATGCGCGCATCGGTGGCCGAACGCACGCTGGATGAAACATTCTCGGGCGCGGGCCGCGCCGAAATCGAACAGCGCGTGCGCGACCGGATGCAGGCCGTGCTTGATGCCTATCGTTCGGGCATCGCGGTTCAGGGCGTGGAAATCGGCAAGACCGACCCGCCCGAACGCGTGGTAGAGGCGTTCAAGGACGTTTCCGCCGCACAGCAGGATGCCGATGCCGATATCAACCGCGCCCGCGCCTGGGCGCAGCAGGTTCTGGCACAGGCCGAAGGTGAAGCCGCAGCCTTCGACAAGGTCTACGCGGAATACAAGCTGGCCCCTGATGTCACACGCCAGCGCATGTATTACGAAACCATGGAACGTGTGCTTGGCAAGACCAACAAGACGATTGTGGAAGCCCCCGGCGTAACCCCGTATCTGCCGCTGCCCGAAATCAAGCAGCGCGCCACCAAGAAGCCGGAAGGGCAGTAAGCGATGGAACGCATCTGGGAAAACCACAAGCTTGCGCTGATCGCTCTCGCCGTCGTGCTGGCCGTCTTGATGTCAGCCGTGGTGATCGTGCCCGAAACACAGCAGGCGGTGGTCGTCCGCACAGGTGAACCTGTGCGCGTCATCAACCGGTTCCGCCCCAATACGCCTTATGGCCAGACCGGTGCGGGCATGGTCCTGCGTATTCCGATCCTGGAAAGCGTACAGCGCGTCGACAAGCGCGTTATCGCGCTGGATATGGAGCGGCAGCAGGTGCTTTCCGCCGATCAGCAGCGTCTGCAAGTCGATGCCTACGCCCGTTTCCGGATCATCGATCCGGTGCTGATGGTCGAAACCGCCGGCACGGAAGAACAAGTGGTCGCGCAATTGCAGCCGATTCTGACTTCGGTCCTGCGGCAGGAACTCGGTCGGCGCAGCTTCACCTCGCTGCTGACTGCCGAACGCGGGACAGCGATGACCAACATCCGCAACAAACTGGACCGGCAAGCCCGCGAATATGGTGCGCAGATCATCGACGTGCGGATCAAGCGCACGGATCTGCCCGACGGCACCCCGCTGGAGGCCGCCTATACCCGCATGCAGACCGATCGTGAACGCGAAGCCGCCACCATTCGCGCGCAAGGCCGCAAGGATGCGCAAATCATCCGTGCCGAAGCCGAAGCCACCGCGGCCAAGACCTATGCCCTCAGTTTCGGCAAGGACCCGCGGTTCTACGATTTCTACCGCGCCATGCAGAGCTACGTGACGACCTTCGAAACCGGAGAGGGTGACAGTTCTATCATTCTTTCGCCGGATAACGAATATCTTCGCCAGTTCCGTGGGACGCGCTAGTCATTCAATTTCCGTTCAGGCCAAAAGGCCTGAATCCTGTGGTGCATTGTCGAGTCTGGCCGTCGCTTCGGCCAGGACAACTGAGAGGACGTAGAACCTGTGCGTTATGCTTATGGAGTGACAAGTGCGCTGCTGATTGGCGGCGCGATGGTATCGCTGGTTTCCGGGGTTCCCGCCGGAGCGCAAGTCGCACAAAACGACGAGAGCGAAATGCGCTCGGTCGTGCCCCGTGCCGGTGCCCCGGCCAGCTTTGCCGACCTGACAGAGCAGCTGGCACCAGCCGTGGTCAACATTTCCACGCGCCAGCGGCTGAAGGTTCCCAACAACCCGCTAGCGCAGTTGTTCGGTATGCCGGGCGGCGGCGGACCCCAGACCCGCGAGGCGCAATCGCTCGGTTCCGGGTTCATCGTCACGGCCGATGGCTATGTGGTGACGAACAACCACGTGATCACGGCAGAAGGCCAGGGTGAGGTTGAATCCATCACCGTGACCATGCCCGATGGCACCGAATATCCCGCGCAACTGGTCGGTCGCGATGCGGCGTCGGACCTTGCCGTGCTGAAAATTCAGCGGCCCAAGCCGTTCCCCTTCGTGGAATTCGGCGATTCATCGCGCGCACGCGTGGGTGACTGGGTCGTAGCGATCGGCAATCCCTTCGGCCTCGGCGGCACGGTTACGTCGGGTATCGTGTCGGCGGTTTACCGCAACACCGGTTCCGGCGGCGCTTACGATCGCTATATCCAGACCGATGCCAGCATCAACCGCGGCAATTCCGGCGGCCCGATGTTCGACATGCGCGGCCAGGTGATCGGGATCAACAACGCGATCTTTTCGCCTTCGGGCGGCAGCGTCGGCATTGGCTTCGCCATTCCGGCGGAAGTCGCGCAGCCGATCGTGCAGAAACTGATGAAGGGCCAGTCGATCGAACGCGGCTATCTCGGCATCCGCATCCAGCCGGTGAACGAAGATCTTGCGGCGTCGCTTGGCATTGCCCACAATCGCGGCGAATTCGTTCAGGCGGTTGAACCGGGCCTTGCGGCTGACAAGGCCGGCCTGCAAGGTGGCGACGTGGTGCTCAAGGTCGATGGCAAGGATGTGACCCCTGACCAGACGCTTTCCTATCTCGTGGCCAATATTGCCCCCGGCACGCGGATCCCGATCGAACTGATCCGCGACGGCCAGCGCCGTACGGTCAACGCCACGGTCGGCAAACGCCCGAGCGAGGAAGAACTCGCCCGCCAGCAGATGTTCGATCCCGAAACCGGCGCCCAGAATCAGGGCAACGATCAGGGCGCGGAAAAAACCGGGAAGGTGGAAGAAGCCCTCGGCGTGCAGGTCATCCCGCTGACACCGCAAATCGCCCGTCAGCTGGGTGTGCCCGATGCCACCAAGGGTGTGGTTGTGGCCGGGGTGGACCCCAATTCCGACGCGGCGGCAAAGGGGCTGCAGCGGGGCGATATCGTCCTGCAGGCCAACTACAAGGCCGTCGGTTCCCCGGCTGAACTGGAACAGATCGTAACCGCTGCCAAATCGGCCAAGCGTGATGCCCTGCTGTTGCAGGTGCAACGCCGCGGCGGCCCGGCACTCTACGTGCCGATCCGCTTGCGCTGATCTGCAAAACGGCAACAAAAAGGGGGCGATCCTGCAAAGGACCGCCCCCTTTTTTATGCAATTCCCTTAGTCCGCACCGGGTACAAACCCCGGCATCCTGCCGAATGGATTAAGGCGATGGGGCGGGGGCTGGGGCTTCCGGTGGTCCTGGCGGTGCCGGCGGACGACTGCCGCGCCCGACATTGACGTTCCCCCGGCTTTCCGGTCGGGCATTTGCCGCCCCGCCTGTGGCCTGATCAAGGAAGTCCTGATTGGCGGCCGGTGGCGGGGTGCCGGGCTGCTGTTCCGGCGGCGGATAGGGATCATCACGCCAGTCGGTCCGGCGGTTCTGATCCACCAGATTGCCGTCTTCGTCGACGTAGTAATATTCGCTCGGGTCGCCGTAGAGATATTCCTCGTCCGGTTCGAGTTTCCATTCCGGCAATTTCAGATCGGTGGCGAACTGTTCCACCGGACGCTTGGCAACCGCCTGCCGCATATACGTGGCGAAGGCGCGTGCCGGGGCCGTGCCGCCCTGCAAACCGGGCACCGCGCGCGCATCATCGCGGCCCATCCAGACGCCCGTGGTGATCCCACTGGAGAAACCAAGGAACCAGCCATCCTTGTTCGAACTGGTCGTGCCGGTCTTGCCCGCAACCGGACGGCCGATCTGTGCCGCCTTGCCCGTGCCCACGTTGACCGCTGTCTGCAGCAGATCGGTAATCCCCGCAGCCACATAATCGGGCACAAGCTGCTGCCCCTTCGCCGCCTCATGCTGATACAGCACGCGACCATTCGCCGTGGTCACTTTCATCACGCCGTAGGGTTCGACCGACATCCCGCGCGCGGAGACCGCCGCAAAGGCACGGGTCATGTCGATCAGGCGGACTTCGGAGGTGCCCAGCACCATCGATGGATTGGTGGCGATCGGCGTGGTGATCCCGAACCGCCGCGCCATGGACGCAACGCTGCCAAAGCCGACCTCGTTGCCAAGCTGCGCCGCCACCGTGTTTTTCGAATAAGCAAAGGCCGTGCGCACATCGATCGGGCCGGCGTAGGTCCCGCCGGAATTGCGCGGGCTCCAGCCGTTGATCGTCACCGGTTCGTCCACCACCCGATCATCGGGGAGATAGCCGGCCTCCAGCGCCGCCATATAGACGAACAGCTTCCATGCCGAACCGGGCTGGCGGACCGCCTGTATCGCGCGGTTGTAATTGCTGGAAACGTAATCGGTGCCGCCGACCATGGCCAGCACCGCGCCATCGCGATCCAGACTGACCAGTGCGCCCTGCGCGCCTTTCGGCGCATTGGCCTGAATGGCGCTGGTCGCCGCACGCTGCATCCCGGCGTCGAGCGTGGTCCACACTTCCAGCGGTTCCTGCGTGTCGGGGAGCACCAGATCGAGGTATTCCAACACCCAGTCGGTGAAATAACGCGCCGAGTTCTGCCCCGCTTCGGGCTTGAGCTTGACCGTCGATACGTCAATCGCGTCCGCTTCTGCTGCCCCGATAGCGCCTTCCTGCTTCATCAACTGGAGCACGATATTGGCGCGCTTCACGGCGGCCTGCACATCGGCCGTGGGCGAATAGCGCGACGGCGCCTTGACCAGCCCGGCAATGATCGCCGCTTCACCGACATTCAGATCGCGGGCGGAATGGCTAAAGAATTTCCGGCTGGCCGCATCCACGCCATAGGCGCCGCCACCGAAGTAGACCTTGTTGAGATAGAGTTCGAGAATCTGTTCCTTGGAAAACTTGGCCTCCAGCGCCATGGCCAGAATGGCTTCGCGCGCCTTGCGCCCGAACGTGCGGCTGTTGTTGAGGAAAACGTTGCGGGCAAGCTGCTGGCTGATCGTGGACGTTGCCGCAATCCGCCTGTCACCGGTGGTTGCCACCCACACTGCACGCGCCAGCCCGATCGGATCGACCCCGAAGTGCGACCGGAACCGCCGGTCTTCGACGGAAATCATCGCATCCTTCATCACCTGGGGAATTTCATCCGAACGCAGCCAGTTGCCGGGGCTTGGCCCCATAGTCAGCAGTTCGGACCCATCCCGCGCGCGGACCACGATGGTCTGCCCCGCTGCGGTTTCCTTCAGTTCGTCAAAACCCGGTATCGAGCGGGCGGCCATCGCCACCGCAATGCCAAGCGCCGCAATCGCCAGCAGGGCAATTACCGTGCCCCAGATAAACAAACGGCGAAACCAGCGGCGTTTGGGCCGTGGCTGCGGATCTTCGGAAGGGGTGGATGCGCGGCGGACGTCCCGTCTTGCCATGTTGGGCGCTTACCTCACGTGTTTCGCGGGGACATACCCGCACAAGCAATGGGCACCTGCATATTATATTTGTAACACAGCGTTAACGGGCGCAGCCGGGTTGCCCCCAGCTAAACGCGCCCGACCGGTAAGCCGCTGTTATTCCTTGGGCTCGAAATCGAGCGAGGCGCTGTTGATGCAATAGCGCAGACCTGTGGGGTTCGGCCCATCGGGGAAGACATGCCCCAGATGGCCTTCGCATGCCGCACAGCGCACTTCGACGCGCACCATCCCGTGCGAGGTGTCGCGATGTTCATGCACCGCGCCCTGCTCCACCGGTTGATAAAAGCTCGGCCAGCCCGATCCGCTGTCATATTTGGTGTCGGATTCGAACAGGGGTTGCCCGCAACCCGCACAGCGATATGCGCCTTGCGCCTTGTTCTTCTCGTAAGCGCCGGTGAAGGCGCGTTCGGTGCCGGCTTCGCGCAGGATGTGATATTGTTCGGGCGTCAGCCTTTCACGCCATTCCTGCTCGGTCAGTTCCAGCTTGTCAGCCATCGTGTTTCTCCTTTGCCCGAAGCGAATATGGCCTTCCGCCGTGCCAGCGCAAGGTTTGCGACAGGCACCCGGTTCAGGCGTTGGGATCGGCGTAGTGGCTGGGCGGCTGGATAACATCCATCCGTTCTGCCAGCAGGGGCCGGAAGCTGGGCCTGCTCTTGAACAGGGCGTACCAGCCCTTCGACTGTTCATGGCCGCTCCAGTCGATGCCACCGAGATAATCCACGACGGAAATCTGCGCGGCGGCGGCCAGATCGGCCAGGCTCATCTGCGCACCGGCCAGCCAGGGGCGGTTGTCGATCAGGTAATCGATATAGTCGAGATGTTCGTGCGCCAGCTTCATCGCTTCGCGCAGCATGCGCGAATCCGGCGATGCGCGATAGACCAGCCGTTTTTTCATGCGCTCGTGCAGCAGCGGGGCGGTGACATCGCCAAAGAAATTTTCGTCGAACAGGGCCACCAGCCGCCGAATTTCGGCGCGGCTTGCGGCGGATCCGTTAATCATCGGGTTCTTGTCGACCGTTTCCTCGAAATATTCGCAGATCGCCCGGCTGTCGATCAGCACGACCCCTTTGCCATGGTCGGCCAGGACCGGGGTGCGCCCGGCGGGATTGAGATGGAAAAACTCGTCACGACCGTCCCAGGGATTTTCCCGCTGCAGTTCGTAACCAATGCCCTTCTCGCTCATCAGAAGGCGAACCTTGCGACTGAACGGGCAGAGCGGAAATTGATAAAGTTGCCACATGCGCTCAACTCATGCCGCATGCTGCGATGACAGTCCACCGGGCACGGGCGAAAATAGTCGGAATAAAGCGGTTCCCGGAAAAATCAGGGTGAAACCGGTGTTACAGGCCCGAAGCCTCCAGCGATTTCATGCACAGCGGCATGGAATCATAAAGGGTGCCGTCCCGGGACATGGCGGTTGCCTCAGCCTCCAGCAGGGCCTTGAGCCGATCCTGCGTCAGACCTGTGCCATTCGTTGCCCCGGCGCTGGCGCGCACGAAATACTCGCGGCCGCGCTGCGCCAGTGGTGGATAGGCCATTGCACGGGCATCGCCCCGTGCCTGTGCCGCCGCGACTTGCGCAAATGCGACGGCGCAGTGCAGCTTGAATTGCTGGGCAGGCAGCAGCGCAGGCGTCGGATCGGCCTGAGCCATGCCGGGCAGCGACAGTGCTGCGGCGGCACACAGCAAAAAAGCGAGGGGCGTTGTTCTGTGGATCATTTCCGTCTTATAACAGCCCGGTGAGAAACCGCAGCACCCCGTTTCACCCGGCCATAACGGCCTGTCGCACATGATACTCGGCCTGGTTCTTTCCGGCGGGCTATCCACCCGTTTCGGAAGCGACAAGGCGCTGGCGGAATATGATGGACACAGCCTGCTTGCTCGCGCGGTCGACCGCCTGTCGGGCTGGTGCGAACAGGTGGTGATTGCCGGGCGCGAAGCGGGGCCTGCGCCGTGCATACCGGATTGGCCACGGGCGCACATGGGCCCTCTGGGCGGGCTTGCCGCAGGTCTGCACCATGCGCGCGATGCGGGATTTGCCGCCGTGCTCAGTTGCGGGGTGGATTCGCTGCATCTGCCGCCGCACCTGCCGCAATTGCTGGCCCCGGCCCCGGCCTATCTCGCTTCGCAACCGGTTATTGGCCTGTGGCCCGTTGAGGCGGCGGACATGCTGGAAACAATCCTGACCGGCGAGGGCAAGCATTCGATGCTGGCGTTTGCCGAAGCCATCGGCGCCCGCGCGGTCGATCCGGGAACGCCCCCTGCAAACGTCAACACGCCCGCCGATCTGGATGCGCTGCGCAAAAACTGAACCCATCGGCATCCTCGCGATGACGTGGAAACGACGTGCGAGAGGATAACGCCATGAGCCTGGCCGATGACTGGTTTGCGATAAACAACGCCATTGCCACTTATGTGGTGGCGGTGGACACGCGTGACATGCGCCTGCTCGATCAGGTGTTCACGAAAGATGCCAGAATCGACCTTGCCACTGTAGGGGTGCTCGATCCGGCGGCCTATGCCGAACTCTGCAACACGGTGTTGCCCGGGCTGGACGCGACCCAGCATCATCTGGGGTTGCCGGTGATTGCAATCGAAGGCGACAAGGCCCAGGCGCGCACGTATTTCATTGCGCAACACACACGCAACGCGCTGGCGCCTGATCCGCATTTTCTGGTCGGCGGCTGGTATGACGATGAATTCGCGCGGACGGCAGAGGGCTGGCGCATTACCAGCCGCATCGGAACCGCTGCGTGGTTTGACGGGAATGCGCAGGTATTGGGGCAGGATATCCCCGCAGGCGCCCCGCCGCGCACAGCGGGCCACGCCGCCCCCGCGTGGCTGATCCCGCGCTGAACCGGGCCCGTCCCTGCTATCGCGAAATCTGGAACACCGCGTTCTGCGCCAGCCAGTTCGCCCCCGTCGCGCCGATTTCCCGGCCATCGGCCAAAAACCAGCACGCTTCGGTCTTCACACCTTTGGCCGCCAGCAGATCGCGGAAATCGGCCACGGTCAAATGGTGGATGTTGGGCGTATCGTACCAGCTGTACGTCAATTGCCGGGTTACCGGCATGCGTCCGCGCCACAACAGGGCCATGCGCACGCGCCAATGGGCGAAATTGGGGAAGCTGACGAAAGCCTTGCGACCCACGCGCAGCAATTCATCCAGCATCAGATCGGGCCGCGAGGTGGTCTGCAAGGTCTGGCTGAGGATCGCATAGTCGAACGTGTCGCGCGGATAGAAGGCGAGATCGGTATCGGCATCCCCCTGAATGACCGACAGCCCCTTGCTTACGCATTGTTCGACTTTGGCGGGATCAATTTCCATCCCCCGCGCATCGACACCCTTGGTATCGCGCAGGGCGGCCATCAGCGCACCATCGCCGCAGCCGATATCCAGCACCCGCGCACCGGGCGCGACATGTTCGGCAATCAGGGCAAGATCGGGGCGCAGTTCACTCATCGATAGGCATCCACGAAAAGGCGTTCCATCACCCATTCCGGCTGTGCGGCCGGGCTCCAGCCCAACTGGGTGTAAAGCCCCTGGGCATCCGCTGTCAGCAACATCCAGCGCCGCACTCCCTGCAAATCGGGATGCGCCTGCAAATGGGCAACCATCGCACGCGACAGGCCCTTGCCGCGATGCGCCTCCAGCACGTGGACATCGTTGAGATAGGCAATGGCGACATAATCGGTCACCACCCGGGCCATACCCACCTGCTGCCCGTCATGCCGCACCGCCACGCACAGGCTGTTGCGGATCGCCTGTTCGACCTTTGCCAGCGCAATTCCTTCCGCCCAGTAGGACCGGGTGAGGAAGGCATGCGCGGCAACCGGATCGATCAGCGCCTGATCGTCCACCAGTTCATAGCCCTGGGGCAGCGCGCTCATTGGCTCAAAAATCCTGTAACCACCCGATCGAGCGCGGGCACATCAAGCAGGAAACTGTCATGCCCGAAGGGGGCCGACAGTTCGACGAAACTCACCGCCGCACCGGCCGCGCTCAGCACATGGACCAGTTTGCGCGATTGCTGTGTCGGGTAAAGCCAGTCGGTATCGAAGCTGACCACGCAGAATTTCGCCGCTGTTCTGGCGAAGGCTTCGGCCAGTTTTCCGCCCTGTTCCTCCTCCAGATCGAAATAGCTCATCGCGCGGGTGATATAGAGATAGGAATTGGCGTCGAACCGGGTGGTGAAGGCCAGCCCCTGATGGCGCAGATAGCTTTCCACCTCGAAATCGGCATCAAAACCAAAACTTTTCGCTTCGCGATCCTGCAACCGGCGGCCGAACTTCTCAGTCAGGCTGTCTTCGGAAAGATAGGTGATATGCGCGGCCATCCGCGCCACGGCCAGCCCCGAATCGGGCGCGCGGCCCGTGCCGTAGTAATCGCCGCCCTGCCATTCGGGATCGGCCATGATCGCCTGACGCCCGACTTCCTGAAACGCAATGTTCTGGGCCGCCATGGTCGCCGTGCTGGCGATTGCCAGCACCCGTTCGGGAATATGCGGCCAGTTCGCCGCCAGACTGAGCGCCTGCATCCCCCCCATCGACCCGCCAACGATGGCGTGCAGGGTGCGGATATCCAGCGCTTCGAGCAGGGCGACATGCGCACGCACCATATCGCGCACGGTAATCACGGGAAACCGCATGGCATAGGGTTTGCCGTCGAGCGCAAGGCTGCTGGGCCCGGTCGATCCCATGCATCCGCCGATCACATTGGCGCACAGCACATAGAAACGATCCGTATCGATCGGCTTGCCGGGGCCAACCATGCGATCCCACCAGCCGGGCTTGCCCGTGATCGGATGCGGGCTGGCCAGATGCTGATCGCCGGTTGTGGCGTGCGCCACGAAAATCGCATTGGTGCGTGCCGCGTTCAACTGCCCATAGGCTTCGTAGGCGATGCGCACGCCTTCGAGTTGTTGCCCGCCGTCAAGCGGGAGCGGTTCGGAAAGTTCCAGCACGTCGCTGGCGGTGATGGTCGCAGAGCCTGCCATTGTGCCTCGCGAATTGGGGTACGCGCCCCCCGCTGTCAATGACAGGCTGTCAATCGGCGCCGAACAACGCTATGCGCCCGCGCGTGACTGAGAAGCGCCCCATAGCAAAACCGTGGATCGCAGCGATCCATGCCTACGTCCCCGGCAAGAGCAAGTCGGCCGATGGCCGCCCGCTGATAAAGCTGTCGGCCAACGAGAATCCGCTGGGCACTGCCCCTGCGGCACTGGCCGCGATGGCGGATTCCAAGCCGACATTCCTCTATCCCGATCCGGATTCGATCGCCCTGCGCGAAAAAATCGGGGCCGTGCACGGCATCGATCCCGCCCGCATCGTGTGCGGTGCCGGATCGGACGAACTGCTCAACCTCGCCGCGCAGGCCTATGCCGGGCCCGGCGATGAAGTGATCTATGTCCGTTACGGGTTTTCGGTTTACGATATCGCCGCGCGTCG
Organism: Caenibius tardaugens NBRC 16725; assembly: GCF_003860345.1. Classification (GTDB taxonomy): domain Bacteria; phylum Pseudomonadota; class Alphaproteobacteria; order Sphingomonadales; family Sphingomonadaceae; genus Caenibius; species Caenibius tardaugens. The sequence goes on along the minus strand of NZ_CP034179.1, from coordinate 2,339,082 downwards.
TTGCGGCGCCACGCCCGTCATTGCCCCGGACGCCGATTATGGCACCGATGTCGATGCCCTGCTGGCGCTGGTGAACGAGAACACCCGCGCGGTGTTCATCGCCAATCCCAACAATCCCACCGGCAGCTTTCTGCCGCGTGGCGAAATTGCCCGGCTCCACGCCGCCTTGCCCGCGGACGTGCTGTTCGTGCTGGATCAGGCCTATGCCGAATACCTGCGCCCGGAAGATGACGATGGCGGCATGGAACTGGCGGCCGCGCACGAAAACGTGCTGGTTACGCGGACATTTTCCAAGATTTATGGTCTTGCCGGGCAACGCATCGGCTGGGCCACCGGCGCACCGGAACTGGTGGCCATGCTCAACCGCATCCGCCTGCCGTTCAACGTCAGCAACAGCGGGCAGGCCATGGCGATCGCCGCGCTGGACAATCAGGACTTCGTCGTCGCATCGCGCGATCACAATCTGGCCGAGCGCGCCCGCTTCGTCGATGCAATCGCGGCGATGAGCAACCATGGCCTGCGCCCCCTGCCGAGCGAGGCGAACTTCGTGCTGATCCTGTTCGAAGGCGCACTGACTGCCGAAGCCGCGCAGGAAGGGCTGGCCGGACGCGGCTATGCCACCCGCTGGCTGCCGGGGCAGGATCTGGCGCAAGGGCTGCGGATCACGATCGGCACTAGCGCGCAGATGGACGATATCATCGCCGGGCTGCGCGAGATGGCCGGAGCCGCCGGATGAGCTTCGACAAGGTCGCGATAATCGGGCTGGGTCTGCTGGGCGGTTCAATCGGCCTTGCCACAGCGCGTTATCTGCCGGGCGTTGTCACCACCGGCTATGATGCCGATCCTGCCGTGCGCGCCCGTGCGGCCGAACTGGGGCTGGCGGGCACGATCTGCGCCAGCGCGGCAGACGCGGTTACCGATGCCGATCTCGTGATCCTGTGCGTCCCCGTCGGCGCGATGGGCGATGCCGCCATCGAAATCGCCGGTGCGCTGAGGCCGGGCTGCGTGATCAGCGATGTCGGTTCCTCGAAGCAAAGCGTGCTGGCCGCGCTGAACAAGGCCTTGCCCGGCACCACGATCATTCCCGCGCACCCGGTCGCCGGGACGGAACACAGCGGGCCGGATGCCGGCTTCGCCAGCCTGTTTCACAGCCGCTGGTGCATTATAACCCCGCCAGAAGGTACGGATTCCGCGCTGGTGGACGCCCTTTCCGCATTCTGGAGCGCGCTGGGCGCCAAAGTGGACGTGATGAGCCCGCGCCATCACGATCTCGTACTGGCTGTCACCAGCCACCTGCCGCACCTGATCGCCTATACCATCGTGGGCACTGCATCCGATCTGGAAGAGGTCACCCGCAGCGAAGTGATCAAATATTCGGCGGGCGGTTTTCGCGACTTCACCCGGATCGCGGCGTCCGACCCGACGATGTGGCGCGATGTCTTCCTCAACAACAAGGAAGCGGTACTGCAGATGCTGCAGCGCTTTACCGAAGACCTCACCGCATTGCAGCGGGCGATTCGCGTGGGGGATGGCGATACCCTGTTCGACCATTTCACCCGTACCCGAGCAATCCGCCGTTCGATCATCGATGAAGGACAGGATGACGCCCGGCCCGATTTCGGACGCGGCGACCACGAGGATTGATCACGCCCTTCGGGGGTTCAGCGCCGGTCAGGGGTTCAGCGCGTTGATCGCCGCGTGCACCCGCGCCTCGATTTCCTCGCGCGGCAGGCCTGGTGGCAATATCTCCCCGAACCGCACCGTGATCGTGCCGGACCGTTTCCACAAACGGTGATAGAGCGGCCCGCTGTTCACCGCGACCGGCACCACCGGCAGCTTGAGCAGCTTGTAAATCCCGGCAAAGCCCGATCGCAGCGGCGCGGCATCGCCGTGCGGCACGCGGGTTCCTTCGGGGAAAATCACCAGCGGGCGCCCGGCCGCGATATGGCCGCGGGCCCCGGCCAGCATCGCGCGCAGGGCCTTGGCGCCCTGTTCCCGTTCGACCGGAATCAGGCCATATGCCAGCGCAACCCGCCCCCAGCCGGGAATCTGAAACAGTTCCGCCTTGGCGAAGATCGCCGGGCGCTGGAACAGGTTGGGCGCATCGAGTGCTTCAAAGAAACTCTCATGCTTGATCGCATACAGCGCCGGCCCCGGCGCGCGCTGTCCTTCTTCGCGAATGGTGATGCGCAGGAGATGCTGCAGACACCAGCGATGCCAGCGGGTCCAGCCGTGCGTCACCGCAGGAAGATAGCGCCCGCCCAGCAGGATCGCCACCAGCCCCGACAGAACGAGCACCACCGATCCGGAATAAAAGGCCGCGTAAAACGCCAGACTGCGCAACACCGACAGCATCACGCCAGCGCATCCCACAGGCGCATGGCCTGACTGGCGAGCAGTTTGTTGTATTCTAGAAAGGTGACGCGCAGCGACGGCTGCGAAGGCACGGCATCGCGCAACACAGTCACGCCATCGGGCAGTTCCTGCGCCAGTTCGGCCGCCGCCCGGCGCATATGCCAATCCGCCGTGACCAGCCGGATCGACCGGATCTTGTGACGGCTGACCCATTCCGCCGTTTCCAGCGCATTGCCACGGGTATCCACCGCGTCGGACCCCAGCGTGATACAACACCGCATCAGGCGCCGTTCCACCTTGTATTCCGCCGCGAATTCGCCCGGTTTCACTTCGGGGTCGACGCCTGTCACCAGCAATTGTTCCGCCTGCCCGGTGCGCAGGATGGTCAATCCGCGTGCGATCCGACCGCCGCTGCCGGTGGGGACGACCACGGCATCGGTCCGCTCCTTCCCCGCTGGGCCGGGCAGGGCCATGGCGAACCACAGGAATCCGAACGCCCAGAGCAGGAAGATCGCGGAAAGGATACGGCGGATCACAGCATCCTCCGCAAGGCGGCGAGCACAGTCAGGCGCGCGGTCAGCGTGGCCAGCGCCACCCCTGCCAGCGGCACAAGCGCCAAGAGCAGCCAGTTCAACATTGTGAGCCCCCCGCCCGTAAGCATGCCCGAATCCAGTGCGGCAAATTGCCGTGCCAGAGCGACAATGGCAATCAGCCCGACCGCCAGACCCACAATTCCGCCCAGCACCGCATCGCGCGCAACGGAACGCTGGAAAATCCATGCGATCTGTGAATCGGTTCCGCCAAGGTGGTGCACAACCTCGATAGTATCACGATTGACGCCCAGCGCAGTACGCGCCGCCAGCCAGACCGCTGCCGTGGTGGCGGCGATCAGCAGCAGGATCAGCGCCAGCGCGAGATACTGCATGGAGCGCACAGCCGATATCACCGGCTGCAACCAGCTGGCCTGTGCATCCACTTGCGCCGCCGGGGCCACCGCGTGCAGATCGCGGCGCAAAGCCTCCACCCGTTCGCGCGTTGCCCTGCCATTCAGCCGCGCATCGATCAGCGCAGGCACGGGAATGGCTTCATCGCCGGTCAGGCTTTCGCCCAGCCACGGTTCCATCAGGCGATCGAGTTCTTCTTTCGGCACCCGCTGCGCCGAAACGACACCCGGCAGCGCCCCCAGCGCCGCAAGGGCGGCGCGCGCCTGCCGGTCACGTTCAGCAGGGGCCGCCTCGACGATCTGGACCGTCACCCCGCCCGCCAGTTCGGCGCGCACCGTGTTGGCGACATTGTTCAGCGTCAGCGCCCCGGCCGCCGCAATCGTGGTCAGCGCGATCATGATGGCGATCACCCACGGCATTGGCCCCGCCAGCCGGGCCTGGGGAAGCAACTGGGTACCCCGTCGGCCCCGCGCACGGGGTTGCCCGGAATTCCTGCCATGGCGCGAAAAGAATTGCGGCAGGTTCATCCCTGCGCCCCGGTCCGGTTCGGCGGATAACGCAGCGCCCCGGTGGGATCGCTCAACCGCCCCTTGTCGAGCCGCATGATCAGCGATTCCGGCACTTTTTGCAGCAAGTGCAAATCGTGGGTTGCGACCACCACAGTTGTCCCCAGCCGGTTCAGCGCCTCGAACAGGCGCAACAGTTTCAGCGCCATTTCCGGATCGACGTTGCCTGTCGGTTCGTCCGCCACCAGCATATCGGGGCGGCCGATCACCGCCCGGGCGATCGCCACGCGTTGCTGTTCCCCACCCGAAAGCGTCGCAGGCCGCGCCCCCGCCCGATCGGCCAGACCGACCCAGTCGAGCATATCGGATACCGGCTTGGCCAGATCCTGTTCGGAAACACCCGCCACACGCAGCGGCAAGGCAACATTATCGAAGGCCGACAAATGCTGAACCAGCCGGAAATCCTGAAACACAACGCCCAGCCTGCGCCGGAACGCGGGCAGCCTATCGCGCTGCAGGGTAATCACATCGGTGCCGAACATCCGGATCATGCCGCGCGACGGGCGCTGCGCCAGATAGAGCAGGCGGAGCAGCGACGTCTTGCCCGCGCCGCTCGCCCCGGTTAGAAAATAGAAGCTGCCGGGATAGAGCGTGAACGAGACATCGCTCAACACCTCTTTGCCCGCGCCATAGCGCAGCCCAACATTATCGAACTGGACGATATCGTCTCTGCCGCCGCTCATCGGGGGCCGTATGGAAGCATGACTTGCATTGCGAGCGGGCTATAGCTGCCAATCGATGTGGAAAAAAGCCATCAGCCGCTCTGACTTGGGGGTGGACTACTTGTTGGGCGGCAAAGCTCATGCTTTACATGGCGCATGATCATTTCGTGCCCTGCCTGTTCGACGCGTTATGTCGTACCCGACAGTGCCATCGGCGTGGAAGGACGAACCGTCCGCTGCGCGAAATGCCACCACAGCTGGTTTCAGGAAGGCCCTGAGCTGGACCTTCCGGCTCCGGCTGCATCCGTTTCCGACACCACGACCGCCGCTTCTCCTCCTCCTGCGGCGCCAGCACCCGCTGCGCCTCCGGTTGTGGCGGCGGCTGCACCGTCCGCACCCCCGCAACAGGCTGTGCCGCCCGTTGCACCAGCATCTGCACCGGCCGCACCGGAACAAGTGCCGACACCTGTTGCAGACGATACCGCACCAGCCTGGGCGTCGGATGACCCTGCCTATCAGGATTCTGTCGGGGAACCGGCACCCGCTGTCGAACCCGACACAGAAGATACCGTCCCCGCCCCGCCGGAATTCCGTGCGCGTGGCCGCCGCCGCGACCCGGCAGAGGCAGAACATTACAGCAGCCCCGAAATCGACGACACGATTTCGCACTTCGATCACGAACCGCCCTTCCGCCCGCGCCGCAACCGGTTGCGACTGTGGACAATGGCGGCGGTCCTGTTCGCTCTGGCCGCAGGCGGCATTGTCGCTGCGGTGAGTTATTGGGGCCTTCCCGCCTGGGCCCCGGGCAGCCGGCCGATCTTCGCATCGCCCGAACCCGATCTCGTGCTGGAATTCCCGCCTGACAAACAGGACCGGCGGACCCTGCCCAACGGCACGGAGTTTTTCGGCGCCAGCGGCACGGTAACCAATATCGGAACGACGGTCCGTTCGGTGCCCTCGATTCTGATCGTCCTGCGCGATGCGCGCGAACGCAAAGTCTATGAATGGGTCGTGCCCGCGCCCAAGGGCAAGCTCGCCCCGGGTGAAAGCGTGACCGTGAACGAAGCCGTCACCGATGTGCCACGCTCTGCAAAATTCGCAGAAATCGGCTGGAAACCCAACTGACAACCTCGTCGTTGGCAGTCGCCGAAAAAGCAGGAACGGAATTTTTCACAAAGCGGCTTATGGGTGCTTGCAGGGGGGGAGACCCTTTGCTAATGGCCCGCTCCTACCCTGCGGGGCCCCTTACGGAGCCCTAGTCGATTATGCGGTCGTGGCGGAACTGGTAGACGCGCAACGTTGAGGTCGTTGTGGGCGAAAGCCCGTGGAAGTTCGAGTCTTCTCGACCGCACCAATCAGTGTAAAAATCCTCTGAAAACAAGCACTTAGCTTACCCTTCGGGGAAAGTGGCGCAGTCCTGCGGCCCTCAGGGGCCTTTAATTGCAACCTGGGGGTCAGAGACACTTTGCAGATGCCCGTCGCCGTGCATCAAGCGGGCGAATTCTCTGCGCAAAATTTCTTCGCCCACACTCGGTTTATCCGTTCCGCATCCATCAATTTGGATCGGCCTCTGATTTGCATCGGGGCCAAGCGAATATGATAGCTCCGATATGAGTACCTGAATGGTAGACCATGCAGTGTACGAACTGCTCTCATAGGCATATTGCGCCGAATGATGCAGATCGATAGCTCAGTGGTTCTGCACGAAAAAACCTCGCCTCACGCGGTGAAGACGAGGTCAGTATATGCCGGAGCGGATGATCAGGCAGTGAGGCCGAACAACTGCTCTTGCTGTGCCCAGATAATCGGCAGGTCAGTTTCAAGTAGTTGCTTGCGCGTGATGGCTTTCGGCTGACTGCCTTCCAGAATCACTTCCACAATTCGCGGACTGAGATAGCTGAGCCGAAGCAGCTTGGTCATCTGCTTACGGCAGCGCCCTTCCTGTTTGGCCAGCTGATGCAGGGCCAGTTCCGGTGAAGCCATGACCAGCTGCTGTACCTCGCTGGCCTGCGCCAGTAGTTCGATCAGCGGACGATTCGCATCTTTGCTGCCTGGTACGCCATCGATCCGCAGCTTTGCCTCCCTGAATGGCTTGCGTGCCGGGCGCGGGATGCTCCAGGATAATGTCGCTGGATGATCGATCCCGAGTGCTTTGCAGTTGATTGCTATCTCCAGCGCATCAGCATGCACCTGTATCCGGGTAATTAAGGAGCGTACTGTATCTTCTATACAGGGGCGCTGTTCTAGCCGCGTGCAAAGCTCCCGAGCTGTCGCAAACAGCCTGCGCAGCGGATCTCCTTCGGTAAGACCGGATATGCGGCGCAGCGCATGATCATCCATAAGTAGAGTGAGCAGATGCTCGATCACATGCTGATCGAGCTGTCCCCTGCGAAAGCGGGTGGATGGTGGATGGTCCGGCCGGGCCAGATCCTTGCGCGTTTCATAGTGGGCGTACCGGCGTGTTCCTCGCGATGTATACGTCCCGACGATCGGTCGCCCTTGCGGATCAATCAACAATCCTCGCAGCAAGGCAGGCTGCGAATCGTTGGTATCACGTTTGCGCGGCGGCGCCTTCTCCTTGAGCTTGGCCTGGACGGCATTCCACAACTCTTCATCGACGATGGGTTGATGCTCCCCATCGTAGACCTGTCCCTTATGGACGATCTTGCCGCGATAGATGGGGTTATGGAGCAGATGGAACAGGCTACCCCTTGCAAAGGGAATACCCCCACGATGGGGGCCGCTGACCCGGTTCTGAATCTTGGTCACGATCTTTTCGCGGGCTAACCGCTCAAGCAGCTGGGGCGCAGCGCGTTGCTCAAGATAGCACTGCATGATGTAACGAACACGTTCGGCCTCTTCGGGAACGACAACCAGCTTGCGCTCAACCACCTCGTATCCCAGCGGCACAGGACCGCCCATCCAGATTCCCTTCCTCTTGGATGCCGCGATCTTGTCACGAATACGCTCTCCCGTGACCTCCCGCTCGAACTGGGCGAACGACAGCAGTACATTGAGCGTCAACCGCCCCATACTCGTGGTGGTATTGAAGGCCTGGGTGATGGAAACGAAGCTCGCCGCCTTGGCATCGAGCCGTTCAACAATCTTGGCAAAGTCGGCAAGGCTGCGGGTTAAACGGTCAACCTTATAGACCACAATCACATCGACGCGCCCCGCGTCGACGTCATCCAGAAGTGCCTTGAGGCCGGGGCGTTCCATATTGCCACCCGAATAACCGCCATCGTCATAGTGCTCAGAAACCGGCAACCAACCTTCATGCCTTTGGCTCAGAATATAGGCTTCACAAGCTTCGCGCTGGGCATCAAGACTGTTGAACTCTTGTTCCAGGCCATTCTCGGTCGACTTACGGGTATAGACGGCGCAGCGCAGTGGCTTCATCGCTTGCCCCCTGAAATGCCGAAGAAGCGTGGCCCATTCCAGTGCGTGCCCGTAATGGCCTTGGCAATTGCGCTCAGCGAGGCCCAGGCCTTTCCATCATATTCAAACCCCTCGTCCAGCACTGTGACGGTATGGCCGGTGCCATGCCAGTCACGGACGAGCCGGGTGCCTGGCATAAGCTTGCGGCGAGGCGTTGGGATATTCTCGCCCCTGGCCATTCGGGATGCTTGCCTGAGCAGCGCTTTACCTTCCCTGCCGAGGCTCCCCTGCCGCTTTTCTTGAATCCGAAAGCCCAAGCCTAAACGAAGGAGATCGAGTGAGAGATTGGGAGCAGGTGCACCATAGTGACGCACCCAAGCCACCTTTGCTTCTTCAATCGGAAGATTGGGAAGCTGCTCGAGCGAAAGATAGGGCCTTGCCATCAGACATGACCCTCGGTGGGGATTGCGGAAATGGTCTCAGTTCCCGCGGCTTCTTGCTCGCCATCCAATCGATAGAATGAGGTGCCGTCATCACGCTTATCGCGCACCAGCGCCCTACCCTTCTTGCGGAGGCCACTGAGAAAGGCCCGGCAAGTATGTGCCTGCCAGCCTGTTGGCTCCATCAATTCGGCCAATGTTGCGCCGCCTCGACCCGCGAGCAGCCGCTCTATCAGTTGGGATTTGGTCCTGGGCTGTGCCGTTTGTTTAGTGCCATTCTCATTTGCCATGCATTTTCTCCAGCGTGAGGCAGCTCCTTTGCCGCCTCCCACCACCTCAAGCCCGCGGGATGCCTATCCTGCGGGGCTCAACGCCACTTCGGCTTTACCGAATCGCCTGCACACCAATGCTCCGAATGCCTGCGAAGTCGAATGGATTGTGCATGTCGACGAAAGCTGCATATCGACTTATCCCGACGCTTGTCGCATCCCCTCACTCATGGAAGATATATTCATGAGATGTTGCTTTATCGCTGGTTTGCGTCGCATTGCAGCGTGCATAGCGCGTTTGCAGATTTTTCAAGCTAGCAAAACCCGGCTTCGCCGTCTCGATAAAGAGACAGTGCGGCCAATAAGGCGACCGGCGGCGTCAGAGGAGTGGAACCCTCCCGAACTGTGTGGATCAGTGGCGCTAGTACTCACCGGAACGGAATCGCGACAATGGTTACCAGTATACAGCGAAAAGATGCCCCAACCCCCATAGATTGGCGGGACCATCTAGTGCGGCTTGAGGGCGCCTACTCGCCTTCGACAATCCGCCATTACAAGGTCAGCGTCGCCCAGTTCGTCGCATGGTGCGAGGCGGAGGACCTCACGCCGTTTCCCGCTACGGTTGAAACGCTCTGCGCTTTTTTGGAGCTTCAGGCTGAGTCCAAAAGCCCGGTGACGGTGCGCAACCGGCTTTATGCTGTGCGCAAATTCCACCAGCTTCTCGGATTGCCCGATCCCACTGCCCACGTGGACGTCAATCTCGTCCTGCGCCGCATTCGTCGGCAGAGCACGCGTCGCCAGCGGCAAGTCAAAGGGCTTACCCACGACTATCTTGTCCAGTGCCTGGATGCGCAACCCGCCGATCCCTGGGGTTTGCGAAACCGTGCCCTGATCTCGCTGGGCTACGATTTGCTCACACGGCGTTCTGAGCTGGTCGCGCTCAAGACAAGCGATGTGGAGTTTATGGACAATGGCACGCTGCGCGTGCTTATCCGCCGCAGCAAGACCGACCCGTTCGGCAAAGGCCGGATGGCGTTTGGTTCGGCGCGTTCTGCCGAACTACTGCGCGAATGGTTGGATTGGCGCGGGACCAAAATCAGCCCGCTGTTTTGCCCGATCTACCATTGGAAGGCGATCAATCGCCATCTCAGTGTCACGATAGTTCAGGACACGCTGAGGCAGGCGCTTATGGCCGCTGGTATACCGGCAAGTGAGGCCGCGCATTTTAGCGGGCATTCCATGCGCGTGGGGGCGGCGCAGGATTTGTTATGCGCCGGGCACGATACCGCGGCCATCATGCGCGCAGGCGGCTGGAAATCGCTCAACGCGCTTGGGCGTTATCTGGAGCTGGCCGAACATAACGTCTGGGCATAGCGGGCAAGTGAGAAATTATGGGGGTGACGTTGATAATCAGCCCAGTTGTTACGCAGCCAATTTCTCCACGTTAGGATTCTCCCGCCGACGGCGCGGTTCCGGGCAAATCGCACGCCAGCTGTAATTGCGAGACCGTAAAGTTACCCGCAATATTCCAGCTTTCGCCGAGTCTCTAGCGTCGGCGAGGCTCGCTGAATTTGCCCCTGCCTGGCTCATTTCTGGATGACTATTTTTTGCTTATTTCCCTGTTCAGCAGGGAATATATTGGTGTTCAGTGCCATTCTGCGCGATATTTTTACTCAACCACCTGTTTTATAGTAATAATTTACGAAAGTATATGTTCCGGAACAGCGAATTTTATCGGTTATCAGGGATAATTTCCGCGATCATTCTGATCACTGTCGGTTGTCCCTGAATTGCTTGGTAAGAGCTGTCGCAACGCCCATGTTATTCATCAGAGCGTTATGCGTAGCCGGCAGCGGCAAGCAATCCTTGTGTGCTGGCATCGAAACGCGAACCACCCTGATCCATCTTACGAGCTAAATCCTTGCCCAGTTCCACCCCGAACTGATCGAACGGGTTGATGCCCATCAGCACTGCATTGGCAAATGTCCGGTGCTCATAGAACGCAATCAGCGCACCGAGTGTCTTTGCATCGAGAATGTCGCACAGGATTGTGGTCATACATTGTGGGTTTTTATATCCATCTCCTTTGCCCAAAGAAGCAACATCAGCAAAGCCCATAGCTCCCTGCCAACATTGACCCGGCGCTGCTGGTGGCTCTGCCACAACGCAATCAGCGCGCCGGCGTTTAGTCCAAGAGCGTTGGCTAGGCACTCATCGGTGATGACAACTTCGGCCCAATGCTTCAACGCCCCACGCAGCCAGTCGTCCACCGGAATCGCGAAACCCTGCTTAGGTCTTTCGATAAGCGCGCGAGGCACGTGGCGGTAGAGCAGCGCCCTGACGAGCTTCTTGCCCTCCCGGGCATCCACATGTAGCGCAACCGGTATCTGCCGCGCCAGATCATTTACCCGGGCGTCGAGAAACGGCGCCCGGGTCTCAAGACCCACGCTCATCGCCGCACGGTCGACCTTAACTAGAATATCGCCCGGCAGATATCCGGCGATGTCGCGCGCCATGAGCCATTCTGCCATCGCCATACCGTCCGGATGGCGCGCGCGAGGGTCAGAGAAAATAGCAGGAACTGACGGTTGCAGAAAGTCGTCGAGTCCCTGCCCGATCGCGACGAAACTCTGGTAGAATGCCTCTACATCGCCCGCGCTGCGCAGCGCAGTCGCCAACTTGGGCAGATTATCAAGTGTTGTGAGCGGCAGGCCGAGCGCCGCTATCCCCCGGCGCACGGCTCGTTCGTGACGCCTGCCCAGCCACGCGCCACCTGCAATAGCACCAGCCGCTGCGGGGCGCAAAAATCCCGGTATGCAGGCCAACTTCGACCAGAGTCCTGGTCCCCGGATATGGCGGTTATAGCCGCCAAAGACCTCGTCTCCGCCATCGCCGGTCAGAGCAACGGTGACATGCTGACGGGCGGCCCGACACAAGAGCGTGGTGGGAATTTGCGAGCTGTCGGCAAAAGGCTCGTCATAGATGCGCGATAGCTCCGGCACGATAGTCAGCGCATCCTCTTCGCGCATGGTGAATTCGGTATGGGCCGTGCCCAGATGCGATGCCACGGCAGCGGCGTGCGGTGCCTCATTAAACCTCGGATCTTCGAAACCGATGGAAAAGCTGTGGATTTGCCGGTGAGAACCAGCCTGCATTAGGCTAGCCACCAGCGAAGAGTCCACACCGCCTGACAGGAAACAGCCCAGCGGCACATCACTCAGCATCTGCTCGCCCACAACCTGTTCCATCACCTTTTCGAGGGCAGCAACGGCATGAGGAGTATCGGTGATAGTCGGTTGACTACCGAAAGATTTCTCGACCGAATCATAGCGAATCATTTCCGGCTCGGCTCCGGTGTGAAGCACCACGATACTGCCCGGCATCACCTTTCGCACCCTTTCGAGAATGCAGAGATGGTCAGGCACGTAGCCCAGCCGCAGATAGGCCGCCATCGCCGTACGGTCGATCCGGGCGGTCAAGCCACCCGCTACAAGCGCACGCAACTCGGAACCGAACAACCAGCCCTTCTCCTGTTCGGCATAGTATAGGGGCTTTTCGCCCATCCTGTCGCGAGCCAGGAACAGCGCTCGTCCTTGTCGATCCCAAAGCGCGAGGGCAAACATACCTCGCGATTTCTGCAAAGCTCTCTCAAGTCCCCAATGAGAGATCGCCGCCAGCAGCGTTTCGGTATCCGAGTGCCCGCGCCAGTGGGGTGCGGGATGGCATTGATCCAGCCTTTGTCGCAGTGCGAGATGATTGTATATTTCACCGTTGAAGACAATGACGTAGCGACCGCATACCGAATGCATCGGTTGCCCGCCCGCCGGGCTGAGATCAAGGATCGACAACCGCCGATGCCCCAAGGAAACACCTGTTAATGAATCCTCCCATATGCCCTCGGCATCGGGACCACGATGACGAATTGCCATCGCCATATTCTGCACAAGCGACTTACCAGATGTACCGCTCGCCCCCAACATCCCGCAAATTCCGCACATCTTGTCTACCGCGCTCCTAATATGTGAGAGGCTGACCGAAAAAAGGTGGGCAATACCAGCGACATGTAATTCAGCCGTAGTTGAGACAGGACAACGGAATGACACATGTGGACCGATACCACCCGGCGGCCGTATGCCAGAGTCGACCGGCCTTAGCCCAGTGATTTGACGAAGACGGAGTGGGAAATTCTAGCCCAATTTGGACAGTGCGAGGAGAACGTTTATGGAACACGCGGTATTATGAGACCTGCGCACGGGTGGGTGTAGGGCGCTGAAAAGCGTAGATTTCGGTGGCATCTCGTCCAGCCCCGCTCGATCGCGGAGTTGGGCAAGGTAGCGGGGCCTTTTATGCTGCCCTCGAGAGAATATTCATGGTGCGCTTGAGGTTGTAGGCGATGGCGGTGCTGGCGCAAATGCTGGCCATCGTGGCGCGCATATTGCGTTTTTCCTCCGATTTTCCTGATCTCCAGGCACACCTATCCATTCGCTGCCCGTCGTTCGTGGAAGATCAGGCGGTTCATGTTGTAAGCCAGATTGGCCAGTGCGATCTTGGCCTCGGCACGCTTGATGCCGATGGTGCGAATGAACAGCGCCATCTTGGCTTTCTGCTGCGCGAGCACGTGCTCGACCTGGGCGCGGACCTTTGACTTTGTAGCATTCCCGCGCCGGATTTGCTCGGGCATTGGCTTACCCCTGGGTTTCTTGCGATGGATGCGGCTTTGCACTTTGAACCACTTCTCGTTGGCCTGGTTGCGGTAGGCCGTATCGGCCAGACGTCCGATGCGGTGTTCTCGCAAGTCACCACGTCCCGGAGCATCCGGCCATCGAAGCGGGCACCTGTCAACGGCGGAGCAAAAGTCGGCCATTGGGCGGCGCAAAAGTCGTCCACTTGATCTGAGTATTAGCGAGCGCCGGGAGGGCGTAGCCCGAGCGGGGATCGCCAATACTCAGATTGCGGTTTTGTTAGGGGTTGGCGTTTGCTTTTCGTGCCTAGCTATGGGCCAGGCGATAGCTTTCGCCGTTCATCTCGAGAATGCTGACGTGGTGGGTGAGCCGGCCAAGGAGAGAGGTGGCCGGGTTGGTCTGAACAGAGATCTGCGCTCGATAAGTGGATCGTCTGCCGGTGGTTTCGTGGAATTGCCGATATGAGGGGTCATGCAGGGAGGGCGTAGCCCGACCGGAGTGACACCCCATATCGGCGGCCAAGTTCATGCTGCCATCGCCAAGGGCAGGTTGTCAAAATATGTCTGGTCCGGGGGGGCCTGTCAGTAATTTTGTGCGCGAGGCCGATTATCGTCATCAGATGACGAACCTTTCGCCGAAGATGACGGCGAACTGGGTCTTTGCCTCGGTCCATTCCCGCGGTGGCCGTTTCCACTCCTGGGCCGCATGATTGAGAACGAGGTATAGCAGCTTCATGGCGGCGGCGTCACCCGGGAAGTGCCCCCGGCCGATCTTGATGCCCTCCTGCCGCAGCAGGTCACGCAGCATCCGGCTGCCCGCGAACGGAAATTCCAGGTGCAACTCGTCCATGCGCCGCATGATCGCGAGATCGGCCGCCGAGACCGGCTTGGGCAGGTAATAGACGCTGCCCCGGCTGATCCCCAGTTCACGCGCCTGCCGCGCGAGCGGCAATCTGTGAGAACGGTCGATCATCGCTTTGCGCTCGGCAACAGTCCCGCCTTGCCGAGCGCGCCGACTAAAAAATCGTTCGCCAACGTCAACTCGCCGATCTTGGCGTGTAACGTCTTTACATCGATTGCCGGCTCAGCAGCCTCACTACGCATCTCGCTGCCAAATACACCGGCAGCCCCTTCCAGAAGCTGCGAGCGCCAGATCGTGATCTGGTTCGGGTGAACGTCAAATTGCTGCGCCAGCTCCGCCAGCGTCTTCTCGCCCTTCACCGCGGCCAGCGCTACCTTCGCTTTGAATGCCGGGCTGTGATTCCGGCGGGATCGTTTGCTCATCTCTACTCCTGTCACGCGACCTCCATGGCCGCCGTCAGGCAGAAAATCCACTTAACCCAGTGTCCAGTTTCGCCAGGCCACCTCTTTTCACGCGGTCTGGGGGCAGACTGACATGGATGGCTCTTTCGGTTTCGCAGGATTTTCAGGATCGGGAGGGTGCCACGATTGAGGGCGCTTGAGTTGCCAGGCGGCAGCGCTTAGAGGCCGTTTCGAAACAGCGCAGCGAGGTGATCTATCACGCCTTCCAGACTCTGAAGGCCTAATTTTGAGGCCGCTTTCCGTGGTTTCATGTACCTGAAAAGACCCATCCGCTGCCGCATTTCGAGTTTCGAAGCCGACTCTTAGGCGCTTTCATCGCCTTGAGACTGCTTGTGTAACAATAACGATACCAAGCTGGCGCGGGAACCAGGATATATGGGCGTCCTATTATCTGTTAATCTGTAAGCCCCGATCATAGTATCGCCTTCACTGGCGCGAACAGCGGCTCGGGCTGGGCAAATTATGTCCGGTATGTGTATCACTTCGTGTCACCAGAGATTTCTGAGCGCTCCTGCCACTTAGGTAGGTGGATACTGCTCACCGTCGTTCAAAGCCCCAAATAGCTTAGCAGCTTGGCATTTTGGACACGTACGTCGAACCGCTCACAGGCCAGTTTGCGGCTCTCCGAACCCATTCTAGCAATGTCCCCGGGATTCTCAATGAAATAGCGCATCGCTTCCGCGAGCGCGACATGGTTGCGGGGTGGAACCATAAAGCCATTGAGCCCCTCGATCACGGTTTCCTTGCAACCAGGGGCATTGGTAGTGATGATGGCCCGACCCATGGCCATCGCTTCCTGTGTGCTCCGTGGAACTCCTTCGCGATAGGAGGGCAAAACGAATACATGGGCCTGAACTAACCAAGGCTTGGTCACCACGTGGCCAGGCCATTCAATCAATCCCTCAGTTACCCAAGCTTCCATCTCTTCGCGGGTTATGGATGCCGGATTATCGTCAATACTGCCAAGAACTAGGAACCGTAATTCGGGGTAAGCTACTCGAAGCATCCGCGCAGCGGCTACATACTCGCCGATACCCTTATCGCGCAGTAGGCGCGCTACCAGAATGAATGTCAGAGGCGTATTGGGGAGTGACGTGCATGGCCATTCATCGAGATCCAGGCCAGTTGCACCGACCAAAACGGCCTTATCAGTCGAGACAATCCCGCGATCGATGAGTTCGTTCATGTCGTCGGGATTTTGGAACATCACCCGGTGACAATGTTTGGCCGAGAGCCGTGCGAGGGCGAGAATGACGCGCTGAAGCAATCGTCGCTTCCGACTCTGTGTTGCAATATTGGTGAATGCGAAACCAAGCCCTGCGTACAGCCCAAAACGCCGCGGTACGCCGGCAAGAGCGGCTGCGAGGGTGCCATAGATTACCGGCTTGATGAAATAGCCGAAGCACAGATCTGGCTGATGTATGCGGAGCAGGCGGCGTAACTCTAGGATTACCACCATTTCCTTCAAGGGATTGGTCCCTGACCGACTAATGTTATAGTCGACAGCATGAACACCCATCGTTGCCAGTACTGCGCGGTGATCCTCATTGAAATCCGGGGCAAATGCCAGAACCTCGTACCCTCGCGCTGCCATTTCAGCCATGAGCGGCATACGAAAGTTCAGCAATGAAAAAGCCTGATTGCAAATGATAGCGATCTTCATTGAGGGTGACGTCCAGATTCTGAGTTTTCTAATGTCAAAGGTTGAGAAAGATATCTGTTAGACCATACTACGCTTGCCATTATAAACTATTTACTGCCTTTACGGGATTGGCCCAACATTGCGCAATATCACTTCGAGGTTTCCAGGCGATACTGAGAGGCAACATCTTATCCCTCACCTCTTCCATCCTCCGGCCAACTTCCAATACCGAGTGGCCGTTGCTGGTTTCAAGGTCCAGTTGTCTCCGAGTTGCCTGACAAGTAAGCTCATAGCCGTTATATGTCCTTCTGCTAAATGCATAACGTGGATGTAACCCAGCATCTCGGATATCGCTGCTGAAGACTGAGATGCTCTCGCATTGTCCGATAGCAACCTGCATGGGGAACCAAATTGGTCGGATCGTCGTACGCCCCTTCCCAATCTTGTCGCTGGGATGGGCGTCTATAGGGTTGAAGTAGCGCCGAACGACGAGTTCACAGCGCGAGGCTGGGTTGCATATATCCTCGAACACCGTTCGACCATGCGCTCGATCGACATAGAGACTAGCCGTCTGCCTGAGGAAACTGGCTTCGGCAAGAGACATCTCCGCCTGATCGTCGTGGCAGTTTTCCGTGATCAGAATCGATTGTTAAAATTCATTCAGATCTCGGGTGTGCATGGAGCGCTCTCTTGGCAGTTCCAGACTTCGTGATAGCTGCGCACCATGCGCTCGATCGCGTAGCGTTCTGCGACACGGCGTCGTGCGGCGCTTTTTCGAGCTGTCCAGGCAAGGGTGCCACGCTCTACAAGGAGTTCATCAATCGCCTTGGCCAAGGCTTTGGGTGAACGGGACGTCACGGTTAGTCCAGTCGGGCCGACGATGTCTCCAGCATCGCCCACATCCGTGGAAACGCAAGGTGTGCCGCAGGCCATCGCTTCAGCCAATACGTTGGGAAAGCCCTCGCTCACTGAAGACATAACATGCAGATCGAGCGCATTCATGACGGAGGGAATGTCGGTGCGAGGCCCGACTAGAAGAACCCTCCCGCTTAGGCCGAGCTCGGTAATCATTCGTGAGAGGGCAGAATTGCCGGAGGTCATGCCCGTGCCGACCAATACGCACTGAAGAGCGGATCCTTGTGCTTCTAGAAGGGCGACTGCTTGCAGCAAATTGGCGTGATCTTTGAGGGGATCGAACCGAGCTACGAAGCCAATGAGCGGGGTTGCACGATCAATCCCTAGTTCCTCGCGCACAGAAAGGCCGGCAATGGGATTGGGCCGAAACATCGACAGCTCATAGCCGTTGAAGATGACGTGCATGCGGGCGCTGTCATAACCGAGTGCGGTGTGCACCTCTCGCGACCTCTCGGCGCAACAGACGATGCTCCGGGGGACCCACCTAGATAGAAGCGCACATAGCCGTGCGACCCAGATAGTGCTTTGCCGACTCTCGCCGGACACTAGGATGCTTTGACGAATACCCCACACGATATTGCGCTGCCCGGCAAGACGGCCGATCAGCCCACCGATCAGATCGGCATGATACATCCAGGTCTGGATGGCATGGGGCTGGAGCTTGCGGATAAGCCGCCAGAGCTGCCACAACCCCGCTACCGTGACTCGCCCGCGCAGCATGCCTAGCGCGCTAACGGGAACTCCGACCTCTTCGAGCAGGGGGCCGTATTTCCCGAGATCCATCAGCGAGACAACATGATGGTGGTTGGCGCTGTCCTGTTTGCAAAGCCTGAACAACACCGCCTCCGCGCCGCCGTCGTTGAGGCCTGTGATGATGTGAAGAATACGTGGGCGATTTTCAGCGATCATTTGGAAAACACTTAGGCCTCTCGCAGGAGTGCGAAAAATGTGGCGTGAACAATGCAGCAGTCAGCCTAGAATCCTAAACCAATACATCCAAAGAATAATTGTATACGGGATGAATATGGAAAAAATCATACGAGACCGATTTCCCCCTAAATCTTTCATGGATATTAATAGAGAAGGAAATGATGCGGCAATAAATCTTGTAGAATACCCACCAGTTAAAATGTTTATCGCTACAATTGAAAGTATTGTTATCGAATATCTTGCATCAAGTGACATAATTCTATTTCTAAACTTAAAAATGACACCATGAAATAAAAGCAATAATATCCAAAAGGACAAGTATGCCGCAGATGATGCCATATCCAAATAATCGGTACGTCTATCATTAATGGTGGAAAGTATCATCTCCCTCAATGGTCCTATGGCTATCGCTATAGCTGCACCTATAGAGGCCAGAGCAAGGAAATTAAAGTAATTATTATTTTTGAATAAGTGTGAGGCGATGTGGCATATCAAAAATATTATCATTGCTGTGTGTATTGTTGTAGCCAAGATATATATTACGACGGTCAATCCTATGCCCCTTTGCCCTCTCCAAACAAACGAAATTAATGCAATTGCCAATGCAGTCCGTAATTGAGAAAAGGCAAAATTAACAACAAGGGGATTTATCAAAAGAGGTAAATATTGCCAACCTATTTTTGTTAAGACATCAAAGGAAAACCGCCACAAAATAAATGTTGTGATCAGAAAAAAGATCTGATCCGCGCTCAATCCGACAACTCTATTTAGGTATGCTAGCAAACTGTGCCATGACCACTCAAATGTGAAGTACATGATAGGGGTGAAATCATGGATATAATCGATGACAAGATTTCTTGTGAGGAGCAGGTTTTCATAAACTGCTCGGTCCACCATCGGATATCCGTTTATATCCTCGAAGATATTGGGCCATCCGGGTACTTGATATACTATTGCGAAAACAAATGAGACAACTAGGTACGTTATATTACGTTTCAGATCGGCAGATTTAGATCTATTCGGATAAGAGCAGCCGGTTTCCGATCCAGAACTTATCTGTGACATTCTGTCGCCAATCATTTGCGTGTAGGTACGTCTTGCGCCAGACTGGGCACGAGAACTCGCTCATATTTTGAGGTTATCAAGTCAAGGCGGTATTTAGCAACCACCCTGCGGGTGTCGCGTGACTCTGCTTCGTCGAGAGTGTCGGCCATCGCCATCGCCATTGCCTCAGTGTTGCCCACCGGTACCAACTGCCCCCACTTGCCATGTTCCAAAATCTCGGCGGGCCCGGTCGGGCAGTCAGTGCTGATCACGCGCGCGCCGCATGCCATCGCCTGAACTAGGACATTGGGGAAACCCTCATAACGGGATGACAGGACAAAGGCGTTGCAGGATGCCATCCATCCAAAGGGGTTGTCCTTGAATCCCGCCAGATCAACCGCGTCCATCAGATCAAGCCGTGCAATGATTTGCTCTAGGTTTGCCCGTTCAGCCCCTTCACCTAGAATGATCAGGCGCGCCTCTCGATGCTTGCGAAGCATCGAGAGTGCTGCCAGCAGGGTTGGATAATCCTTAATTGTGTCAAGGCGGCCCACAGCGAGGAAGACGGGTGGTTGTCCCGGCTCGAACCAGGCATGGTCTGGACGATCTCGCGATAATGCTTGCAGCGAGGCGATATCAACGGGATTGGGAATGGCGACGACCTGGTCTGGAGGCAAGGAAAGTTCGCTGACCAATTCGCCTGCCATGTCTTGCGAAACCGCGACCACCCTATCTGCAGTAGGATATAGCTTCCCCATCAGGAAACGGATGATCCGATATGCCATGCCAGGCGTTATCCTGGATAAGCTGCTGCGCTCACTAACCACCAGTCGGGGATGGGTTCGAGCCAGCTTCCGCGCCAAGATCGCTATGATATTAGCGTAGTTCAAAGCTGAAAGCATGGCGTCGGGGCGTTCCCGACGAAGATAGCGCGCTAGTGGCAACAAGCTGGCCAGCACCCGCCTCTTGCCCAAATCGACAATTCGGACTCGTTTTGCAACTTCGGACAAATAGGGTCCTTCGGCGCTGGTCAATACTAGGTCAACCCGATGCCCGCGCTCGGCAAAGCCATTAGCTAGCATGACCATAACTCGCTCGGCTCCGCCGCCACGGAGAGATGGAATAAAAATGCATATGTGACACATTGGGGCAATGTCAGGCATGCATATGGATTCCACTTTGCACTGTGTCGAGTAGGTCTTGTAGCATGAACAATTCGGGTGTGACTGGCGCGGCATGCCAATTTAGAGTGTCATCCCAGTACCCGGGACATCTCTTGTAAGCGTCGGCGGTAAATGCATAGCTTATTTCCACGATGAGCCACCTGCTCCCATCATAGACAAAATCAAAAGCGCAGGACTGTGCACGTAAACGGGAAGAAATCCGAAAACTCGTCGCGACGCATTCCATCGGAATCTCGACCGGATCGTAGACAATACTCCCACTTCCCGAAGCGCGAAAATCACCCTTGCGAACCAAGCGCTTTATAGCGAATGCGCGGGCACCAATCACAATAATCCGGATATCAAAGCTATTATTCGGCACAAAATCTTGAAAATAGATGTAGTCCTTTTGAATTGGACTGCGAGCATTCTTTCCATGAGGAAAAATGACACGTCCCACGCCGCGGCCGATGTCGAGGAGCGATCTGAGGCTGCGATCCCTTCTAAAATGCCATATTCGCTCCTGCAGCGGCTGCAGTCGTGGATTTCTGAAGCCGGGGCCAAATGCCCGATAAACAAGTTTGCGAGCCTCAGGCGCAGATCTTACGAGGCGTACGTTCTGCGATCCGGCGCCCCCCCGCAGCTTCCAGACCTTCGGAAATTCCGTCTCGGCGATCCAATCCATCGCTCGCTGCCGATCAAAAAAAGCGTAGGTTGGGATCAATGGAGCATTGCATGCCTCGAGAAGGTACTTCTGGCCAAGCTTATCATCATAATGCCACGATGTGGCATGACTCGGGAATACTAAAATTCCCAATTCCTCAGCCGATGCAATCAGTTGGCGAGCAAACAATTGAGCGTAGTGGTCATTATGCCTCCAATGCCATAAAAGACCTCGGCATCCCCGTAGTTGTTCTATAATATCACTCGAAAAGCAGTCAACGACCTTATAGGGAATGCCATTTCGGTTACAAAGCTCAATCCACTCTGGCGAGAACTGACCCGATTTTGCATGTATTGCTATCATTGTATGTGTGTCTTCGTGTCTATCGCGGTTATGTTTAGAAAATTACTGTTGGCTCAATGCGGCTATAACTAATTCCCGATGTGAATCGCAGCGAAGCAAATTCAATCGCCGAATTTGGCGCGATCTTGGCATAACGAATTTTCTAAATATTCCGATCTCCATCAACCGTCTAATGCCAGGAAATCGTAGCGGAGACGACAAATCTATGAATATTTGAGCACGTCTATTTTCAACAAAGGCATCCCATTCCGCTCGCCATTGGTCCGGATAATTTTCCAATTGATCTCGCATTTTTTCAATTTCGGCAAGAAACGTGATACGCTTCTTCCCTTCCATCAACCTGATGCCCTCTAACGCGACGCTCTGATGATACGGTATCAACTTAAGGTCGATGCTATCCAAGTGACTCTCGTTAAAGCGCAGGTCGAGACTGGCCAGATAGCCCTCATCCCATCCCGGCGGGGGCATCGATCTATCAAAGATTAGGTTCCCTAGGCTGTAAACAATCGGTTTGCCTTTGTAAATCTCATATGGCCCAGGCACATGAGGATGGTGACCGATTACTGCATCGGTACCAATTTCAATTAAAAACTGGCATATCTTTCTTAGCTGTGGATTGGGGTAAGAAAAATATTCGTTGCCACCATGAAATATAACTATTAGCGCGTCCGTATTTAGACGCTCTTTCATTATTATAGGGGCGATGCGGATGGGATCGAAAATTGCGGCTCCGGCTTGTCCATCCGCAGAGAGGTTGAATTCTCGCTCGGCAAAGGAAAAGATTGAAATGTGGCGGCCTGCGGTTTGAAGGCGCAGCGGCGTCTCCGCTGCTTCTCGAGTAAGTCCTGCGCCGACATGCCGAATGGCGTGAGCATGTAAGGCGGACAAAGTGCGGTCGAGGCCCGCTTCACCATAATCAAAAATATGGTTATTAGCGAGGCAAACGGCATCCACTCCGGCGGTCGAAAGCGTTTTGAGTACACTTGGCGTTGCATGAAGAGATGGACCGACCTTCTCTATCTCTGTCCCGTCAAGGTGACGTAGAGGTGCCTCCAAATTAATAATAGTTAGATCGGCTTCTTTAATTATCTGCCTCACATCACCGAAAACATCCTTTGAAGAATTGGATGTTAACTGAGCATATCCTCCGGATGGTACAAAATCGCCGCCAAATATTATCTTGGTGGATATTTTATCAGGCACTTGGTGGCCTTTCTCTACTATGATCAAATGCGTAGGTGAAATTCAATATTAATACCATAGATACGGCAATCATGATGGCGCTAACGACTGAGAATGAGGCGATTGCGGACAGAGGTTCGGCAGAGTGCAGCCAAGGAAGTGCGATTGATGCAATTCGCGCTGCAAGTAGAAGGAGATTGAAAAGCAAGAGAAATCTCTGGCTCCCAATGACAGGGGAGATTCTTACTGCGGGGATGTTGGCGAGCATTGCTGCTATCCATAGTGCCATCCAGCGCGCATAATGTCCTGCCTCTCGCCATTCCTCACCAAAAACAAATGAAAAAACTTGTGGGGCGAACCAAGCCAAGCCGACTATAGGCGGAGCCAGTGCGAGGAGAGCTCCGGTAGAACGTAGTAACAGCGGTGTAAGAGGTTGGTCTTGCCGTGAGAGTTCTGCAAAGCGGACATAAAGTACATTCCCGACCGCCGCACCGAGGACATTTGATGGTAGATTCAAAACGCTGCGCGTCAGCGCGTAAAGCCCTGCCGTAGCCGGAGAGAACAGTGCAGCTAGTAACAGGACGGGCACTGATTGCGACAGTGCATTCATTACATCCGTCGGCATCCGATATATCGGAAAATCCCGATGCTTTTTCAGCAGCGCTATAGTTTCGGGCCTCGACATGACACAGGAGGGGGCAGGGCAGCGCCGGGCGCGGGTTCCTATCCTCAGTAGCGTCGACTTAAGAGTAGGGCCAATCGTCGTGACGACAACTAATGTCGCGGCGACCGGTGCCAGGAGACCGCCAAGGACGCGGCTGAGGTTAAGCATGAATGCTTGCACCACCTCGACGATCCCGACCAACCGGAAGGCGCCAAGTCGCGCCGTGTGGTAATCGTTTACATCTTGCAGGGCGACGCAGAGCAGGGCGAGCGGTAATAGGAGGATTAGCGCGCCCAGTCCTTCCGCTCCGAGAAGCTTAAGCACTGTCTGGCCGCCCACCAAAATGATCAGCCAGAACATGCTGGCCATTCCGAGTGCGATCAACAGCGAGAGCCGTGACAGGTGAAAAGCTTCTGTCTCGGTGTCGGCAGTGATGATCGCCATCGGATAGCGCAACGCGATTATCGGACTGAATATTGAAATTAGTGAAAGAAACACTCCCTGCAATCCGAAAACATCTGGGCTATAAATTCGGGTTATCAGGGGGGAGAAGGCAAATACAATCGCTTGTGCGGCTGCCGTACCAGAGGCGACGGCAAGAACATTACGAATTAGCCCGGAGGAGGAGGTGCATTTTAACATGGTTAAGTGCAAGATCTTAGAGCGGGACGAGTTGTATCGTAAATTACTCTCTTCCAAATTATCAAGGAAATAACTCTAAAGACGAATGTCGGATTGATTTAGTGGAAGAACTGACTTGAGGTCGAACAACACGCTATTATCAGCTCTCAAGGAGCGCAGCGCTTGAGAGCTGATATCGACAAAACAAGTATGAGGTACCGCTAATATAATACCGTCATAGATGTCGTCTTGGAGTGTTTCGACTAGCTCGAGCTCGTATTCGCGGCGCGCTTCGTCAGCATCCGCCCAGGGATCGTGAACGTCGACCCGTACGCCATAGTCGCGTAGCTCCTCGACAACGTCGACTACGCGCGTGTTGCGTAGGTCGGGGCAGTTTTCCTTGAATGTGAGGCCAAGGATAAGGACCCGTGCGCCCTCTACCTGGATCCGGCGTTTAAGCATCGCCTTTACCATTTGGCCTCCCACGAAGGCGCCCATTCCGTCGTTGATCCGCCTTCCGGCAAGAATGACGTGCGGGTGATAGCCGATCGCTTCAGCCTTGTGGGTCAGGTAATAGGGGTCAACGCCGATGCAGTGGCCCCCAACTAGGCCTGGACGGAAAGGCAGGAAGTTCCACTTCGTGCCTGCAGCCTTGAGTACGGCTTCGGTGTCGATGTCCATCCGATTGAATATAATCGCCAGCTCGTTGATGAGCGCAATGTTGAGGTCGCGCTGGGTGTTTTCGATAACCTTTGCAGCTTCTGCTACCCGGATAGTTTCGGCCTTGTACGTGCCGGCCGTGACGATGCTGGCGTAAAGCGCGTCGACGTTGTCGGCTATCTCTGGCGTGGAACCGGAGGTGACCTTCTTGATTGTAGTCAGGCGATGCTGCTTGTCGCCGGGGTTGATGCGCTCCGGGCTATAACCGCAGAAGAAATCCACGTTGAATGTAAGCCCGGAAGTCTTTTCAAGGACCGGAACACAGTCCTCCTCGGTTGCGCCGGGATAGACAGTGCTCTCGTAGATCACGATATCGCCCCGCTTTAGCACGCGTCCGACCGTTTCGGAGGCCTTGATAAGCGGAGTCAGGTCGGGACGCTTGTACTGGTCGATCGGAGTGGGAACCGTGACGATGAACACGTTACAATCGCGCAGATCCTCCAGGTCGGACGAGAACGAGAGCTGGCTTGCTAGCCCAAATTCGTCAGCCTCGACCTCAAGCGTAGAATCGCGACCTTCACGCAGTTCGGCGATGCGCTCCTGATTAATGTCGAACCCCGAGACCGGATATTTCTTCCCAAATTCAATGGCTAGCGGAAGACCGACATAGCCGAGACCGATGACCGCGATACGTGCGCCATCGGGCCAGTGCGTTGATGTGCTCACATGCATTCCTATTTTTGATAGTAATTACGAAACCAGGTCACGAACTGCGCGATGCCATCGCGATAGTCGGTCTGAGGGCGATATCCGGTAAGGCGCTGCAAGAGCGAAGCATCAGCCCAGGTCGCGGGCACGTCACCCATCTGCATGGGCATGTAGTTGCGGATCGCTTCCTGGCCGAGCTCCCTCTCAATTGCTTCGATAAAGTCGAGCAGGCGTATCTTGTCGGAATTGCCGATATTAACCACGCGAAAGGGCGCTGCCGGCGACAGGCTGTCCCCGTCTTCGATAGCGTCGGCAGAGTCCGGCCGCACCGGCGGCGCATCGATCAGCAGGCGGATCGCTCGGGCAAGGTCGGTCACGTAGGTGAAGTCGCGATACATTTCGCCATTATTGTAGATGTCGATGGGCCGACCATCGAGAATGGCGTCGACGAACTTGAACAGGGCAAGGTCGGGACGTCCGAACGGGCCATAGACGGTGAAGAAGCGGAACATCGTCGTCGGCAGGTTCCAGAGATGGGCATAGGAATGTCCCATATTCTCATTGGCCTTCTTGGTCGCCGCATAGATCGTCAGCTGGGTCTCGGTGCGCTCGATCTCGGTGAAGGGCATGTCTTCATTCGCGCCATAGACCGAGGAGGTGGACGCCATCAGCAGATGCTCGACCTCGAGCTTGCGCGCGGCCTCTATCACGTTAAACGTGCCGACGATATTGCTGTCAATATAGGCCCGGGGATTTTCCAGGCTGTAGCGAACGCCGGCCTGGGCCGCCAGGTGAACAATTACTTGCGGCTGGAAGCCCTCAGCGACGGCCCACAGCTTTTCCTCATCCTCGAGCATGCCCTCAGTCGCCTGAAATCCCGGGTGCTGCAGTAGCATCTGGTGCCGACGACGCTTGAGGTTGACGTCATAGTAATCGGTTAGCCCATCGTAGCCATGGACCTGAAAGCCCTCGGCAAGCAGTAATTGCGCTAGGTGGAAGCCGATGAAGCCGGCAGTGCCTGTTACAAGCACACGCCTCGCTCGGCCCTGGATGTCATTAGTGTCTGTCATTTGGCCGTGTTGTCCATAGGGGCAAGTCCCTTTTGTTTGGGATGTTGCTAATCAACAAATAAGGAGGGCACCGGCTCTCCGCCGTCTTGCAGGAGAGGCTCCAACTCGTTCATGCTGATGTCGTAGCGGCGCATGAGCAGGATAATGTCGCGAAGAGCTTGCTCCCGTTCAGCTTGCCAGCACTCTTCTTCGGCGTGGACCCGTTCACGTTTCCAGTGCGTGCTTGCCACGTTCATGCTTCCTTGCATGGCATTTCAGTAAACGGAACTCTCAAGCTGGCGGCCATCAAACCGCCGATAACGCAAGATCACAGCTGATTGATACTTGACCAACAGACGAACTCGTCATCCGCCCACACTAGGGACAAAACAAAATCACAGCGGTTTGATTCGCCTAGTTCCCGCACAACGCCAAACCGCGCCCCGCCCGCTGCAAGCTAACGCGCAGCCGCCAAATCCAATGCCACCACCTGCGCCTCCGACGGGAATTGCGACAACGCCGAGGTCGCGGACAACCGCCATTCCTGCGCTGCACAACGCGGCGGCACCACAATCCCTAGCTCCTGCGAGCCCCCCTTGACCGGGAACATCGCTTGCCAGAGAACCGCCCCCCCGGCACCCCGACAACGCACATCCCAAGTGAGCCGCGCGCGCGGCGTATCGGGCTGATACCCTATCGTCACAGCGAGCCTATAGGCGCCCTCCGGAAGCAGTGTGGTGCGCCGCGCCATCTCGCCAGTACGGTTACTCGCTATGCGGAGCGACAAGCGCCCGTCACGCTCGAGAAAAGCACGCGCGATCTCGTTATCTGCAAGGCGCCATCCCAGTGTATCGAGCCGTGGATCAAGCGTTGCCGGCGTAAACCCAAGATCACGCATTGCGCCTCCACGAGGCCCTGAAAGCTCTTGCGCAACGCGTTTGGCATCAGCGAACCTTCCCTCTGCCACCAGCTGGCCGATCACCCGGCTGAGCATTTGCCCGGCGAGTTCCGGATCGAGCCCCCCGCTGCTCCCCACCAGCAAGGCGCTATAGGCCACAGGATCGGCTCCGAGCGACAAGGCTTTGTAGGCAAAACGCGTGAACCAATCCCGTTTTGCATAAACGACGAGCCTCTGGCGGATCGCATCCTCACCAAGCGCAGCCGCCAGAATCGGGAAGAGCTGTTCATCCACTTCGGGATGGACCGCAAGCACGCGATCGTAGTGGCGCAAAGTACCCGCCAGATCTCCGGCTCGTGCAGCATGCTCGATCAGTGCCAACTGCGTGATCAGATCGCGCCGCGACACGCGTTCTGCGAGATGCAAAAGCGATTGCCCGCGCCCCTCTGCCTCCATTTCCTTCGCGATGCCCAGCAAGCGCAGTGCCGCTACATCGAAGGGCTCGGCGCGCAGGACCGCGCGTGCGGCGGCAACTGCCTGACCGGCCCGCGCCTTGTCGCCTGCGGCATCAAGCATCTGCGCGGCATGCGCCGCAAGAGCGGTTTGAGCATCGCGTATAAATGGAGGAGGCGAGCCTCTGGGATCCGCATGCCACCAAGCCCTGCCTGCATCCTGCGCGGCCAGCGCCGCAACCGGAAGACTGAGCAGCACAGCTGTAACCCCTCGCCAGCTAAGTCCCGTAACGGCCGCTTTGCGCGAGGGCATCAGCTTGCGTGGAAATCGCATGACATCACTGAAATGGTCTTACGCAACCGTTGTGCCCTACGACGAGCTCAATTTTGCCTCTGGAAACGCACTATCGCCACCATAAGAATAATAGCCCGCATAATTGAGTCCATAATCCTGGCCGGCGCGTTCTACGTCCAGCTTTGTCACCAGCGCGCCATAGACATGGTTATGACCAACCTGCAGCCGCCGCAAAGCATTGCGGATTGAGCGCACCGAGGCGGATTCCGCTTCGATCACCAGCACAGAGCCCTCCACCGCCCGGCCGATCAGGGGGGCATCGGCCAAGCCGAGAATGGGGGGGCAGTCTACCACGATATGATCATAGCGCTCGAGCAGACCATCGAGAACGTCGTGGAAGCGGTCGGTGCTGAGCAATTCGGCAGCGCTGGGTGGGGTGGGGCCCGCGGTAAGAACCGCAAGCTCGGGAATATGCGTCGACTGCACTTGCCCGAGGATATTCTCTTCACCTGCCAGCAACAGACTCAGCCCACCCTCGTTGCGGACATTGGTGAGCGTGTGGACCGAAGGTGAGCGCATGTCGGCATCAAGCAGCAACACCTTCTTGCCCCCCATCTGGCGGCCAATTGCACAAGCAAGACCAAGCGCGCTGATCGATTTGCCTTCCCCTGGCTGGGTGCTCGTGACCGCCAGCGTGCGCGGCAGACCATGGGTTGTCGCCAGCGCCAGCGCCGTTCTGGTGCTGAAATAGGCCTCGCCCAACTGAGAGTAGAATGTGCGTGCTTCCTGCGCGGCATCCTCTCGGGCCTGCGGAATTGCGCCCAGCAGTGGAAGCGCCAAAAGTGATTCCACATTGGTAGGATTGCGGATGCCTTCGTCGATTTGTTCAAGCGTAAATACGGCACCTGCCGCCAGCACGATCCCCAGCAAAAGTGCAATCGCCAGATTCTTAGGCAAGCTCGGCCCAGAAGGTCGTTCCGGCACGCGCGCCAGATCAACCACCGCGATATTGGTCGCCCCAACCGAGCCGGCCACGCCGATCTCCTTGTAGCGCTGGAGCAGCGAATCGTAGAGCTGCCGGTTGGTATCCGCATCGCGCTGGAAGATATTATACTGGATCGTATCGTGTTGCTGGCGGTCGAGACGGGTTTTGAGCTCTTCGACTTGTGCTGCCAGCTTCTGTTCGCGCGTCACGGCCTCGTCATAAGCCAACTGCTGGCTCCCCGACACACGGCCGGTTTCGCGCGCAATCGCGGCGTCGAGCGTTTTCATCTGCTCCTTAAGGGCGCGCGCGGCGGGGTAGCCCGGCTCAAACTGCACCATCAGTTTGGCGTATTCCGCGCCCACTTCCGCGCGCTTCTGCCGCAATTGCTGAATGGTGGGATTGGTGAGGGCCTGCGCGCTGTGTTCGGCACCTTTCGCGCGCAGCTGACTTTCCGCGGCGATGCGATCCGTACGCGCACTGACCAGCGCGGCGTTCAGCGCCTCGAGATCACTTGCAACCAGCGTGCGAGGATCCATGGTCCTACCGCTGGCATCGCGGGTTGCCCCAAGCGTAACAATATCCCGTTCAGAGGCAAAAGCGACCGCATCGCGCTCGGATTGTTCCAGCCGCGCGCGCAAATCGGTCAGGCGCTGTTCCAGAAAACTGCGCGCATCCGCGCTAGAGGCAAATTGTCGGTCCATCGTGGCACCGATAAATTGCTGCGGCCACGCGTTCGCAATCCGTGCCGACAATGTCGGCGTGCGACTGATGTAATTGATGTCGACCAGCCGCGAGTTACGAATAGGACGAATGTCAACGTGGTCGAGCAGAAGCCGTGTCGCCTGCCGTTCCCGCTGACGCGTTTCATTCTTGCTGAAGACGGGCTTGCCCGCGCCGCGTTGCGCCGCCTCAGGCGGCGTGACCCCATGTGCCTCGAAGAAACCATCGTCATCGGCCAGTTTGAGATTGCGAACGATCCGTTCGGCCAAAGACTCGGCTTTGAGTAGTGCATACTGCGTGTCGTAGAACTCCAGATCACGCGGTGCGCCCGCCCCTTCCAGCCCGGGCACGTTCGTTACGTTTTGCTGTTCTCGGCTGATTTCGATCTGCGATCTGGCTGTGAACTGAGGTGGCGCTAGCAGCGTTACGATTAGACCGATCAGAACGGCCGCGGCAATAATGCCAGCGATCAACCAGCGCCAGCGTTGCGCGGCATGCCAGTATTGCAACAGAACAGGCGGGAACGAGAAGGCATCCTCGCCGGGTACGCCGGGATAGCCTCCCACTACGCCGCCGTCGGGCGAGGAAGCTGACGAAAGGATCGGAGTGCGGTTCATGTGATGGGATCCAGGCAAATGCGAGTCATTTGGTCAGGCGGTCGAGGCCAATGATAATCGGGGAAGCCAGCGCTGGCACAACGGAGAGAATGTCCTTGAACAGGCGGCGAGAATAGGAATCACCGACCATGATGATGTCGTTGGCGTAGATTTCGGGATCGGAGTATGCGCCATGGCGAATGGCACTGAGGTCGTAGAGCGCCGCCATCCGCTGCCCGTCGACGGTGCGAAACACCACGATATCGTCCAGCCGCGAATATTCGTCGGTACCTTCTGCCCGGGCAATCGCCTTCATCAGCGTCATGCGTCCGTTAACGGGATAAAGGCCAGGTTTCCTTACCTGCCCTTCTACCGTAATCTGCTGGCTGACCGTTTCCTTGAGATTGACCGTGACCTGCGGATCACGAATGTGGGCCGCGCGCAAACGTTCGGTCAAAACGGCTTGAAGTTCGGCCGGTGTGCGCCCGGTGACATCAATGACGCCTGTCATGGGGAATGCCATCATACCACTCGCATCGACCTGCACTTCGCGCATCGTCAACTCGGGGATACCAAAGACATCGATCGTCAGCTTGTCGAGCGGCCCCACGAAATAGGTCGGCGCAGCGTGCGCAAGATCCCCGCGCGTGGGCGGCGGCAAGGCGCTCGCGTCCATCACTCTGAGGCCAGGATCGCCGCCGATTGTAGGCGTCGAGGCACAGCCGGTCAGCGCGAAGCTGGCGATCA
Source organism: Caenibius tardaugens NBRC 16725 (assembly GCF_003860345.1). Taxonomy (GTDB): domain Bacteria; phylum Pseudomonadota; class Alphaproteobacteria; order Sphingomonadales; family Sphingomonadaceae; genus Caenibius; species Caenibius tardaugens. The sequence continues at coordinate 2,308,166 of NZ_CP034179.1, read as the reverse complement.
GCGCCAAGTGGCACGGTATGAATCCTAACTGCATGAAATAGAACCTTTATGGAGCGGACGGCAATCCGGGTTCCTGGCTTATCCTGCCCCCAACAGAGTGGGGCATCCAGAGTACGGCGAGAACAAACACACAAGCAAGAAACGGGGTTCGAAGCGGATAATCGCTTATGCTGGCAAGCGCTAAGAGAGCCACCACCACCAGCCCAAGCCGCTGATATTGTTCACCCCGATCGCGAGGGAACAACCCGCTCGCCAATGCCCTTTTAACACCCCGGCAATAAGCCAGCACTGCCGCCAACAGGATCGCCGCGCCTGCGACGCCATCCGTGACCAACACTTCCAACCAATCGTTATGGGCATGGTTGAAATAGGCGTTGGTCAAAAGACTATCGGGCTCACTACGCTGATAAAGCTCGGCAAAGCTGCCGGCACCCCCGCCTGCGGGAAAGTATTGCATAATCATGTCGCGCACCACTGGCAAAGCAGCCAGTCGCCACTCGCCTTCGGCAGTCGACTCTTGCAAGCGCTCCCATGCGATCGCCCGGCCAAGCCAGAGCGCAAAACCTGCAAATATCAGACCCAACCCAGTGAGCAGAATCCAGGGCGCAACCCGTAATACTTGTCCGGTGCTCTTTATGGGCTGGTCAGCAGGTTTAAGAGTCAGGAAAGGCAAAAGAACCAATGCCAGGATGGCGCAAAGCAAACCCGAGCGCGATCCGGTCACCAGTACCAGCAGCCCAATGAAAATACCGAGCAGAACGCCCAGATAGCGCTGGAGACGATTCTGGGAGAGAAACACCCACAGCATCGGCAGGGCTATCGCAAGCAGAACGGCCTGATGGTTCCGATTGGCAAAGATGCCAACGCTCGCGCCATTGTTGGTGATCGCATAGAAATACAACGGCCCCTCTGCCGGACCAAGCGTCTGGAGCAATCCTATTAGCGCAGTCACACCTATGGCCAAGAGAATAACGGGAAGCAGCAGCCGGCGCTCTCTGTGGCTGAGCTGGCTGCCCAACACCAATGCGGCGAACGGCACCAACGCCGCGAAGAAGGCATTGCGTGTGCCCGACGGGACCAGACTGAACGGTCGCCAAATTGTGCCCAGGCCTGCCGTCTGGTCGATCTGAGCGACCAGATCACGGCCGGGTAATGCTTGCCAGAACACCGGCGGTAGCGGGACTAACTGCAGCAACAACATGCCCAGGATCACAAACGCCAATGAGAAGGCAAAAGCGTGTGCACGAATGTCATCGATCGTTAGACGCACGAGACCGAAGCCGAGCAACACAATGGCCAGAGGACGCAAGAATATCAGCGCGCCGACATCGGCGCGCGCGCTGCCACCAAAGCAGAAACAGGCAAGCAATAGACCGCACAGCCCCCAAAACACAGGACTGTGGTATCCCCGCCCCTTGCCAAGCACTATAGTGATGCTTGCCCCCCGCATCGGATTTTGCGAGGTCATCCTCAAGCGCCGCGATCTGCGCCTTAAGCCGCTCGTATTCCTCCATCTTATGCCTGAGAAACGCGCGTGTCAGGTTGGCCTTACGCGACAAACCTGCGGGCGTGAGCATATAGGCGTAGCGCATCTTGTGTGACGATGCGCGAAAATTGCCAAATTTTATTGCCCCCAGCGCCAGCAGACTCTTCAGGCAATAATTGACTTTACCCAGACTGATTCCCAGGCGATCGGCCAGCTCCCGCTGCGAAAGGCCCGGCTCCTTTTCCAGCAGGTAGAGCAGATCGAGATCGAGGCTGTCGCGACGATCCGATTTAGAGATGGGCAGATTGCAAGATTGCGCCATAGCTACCGCAGTATGGGTGAAAACCACCCATACTGACTTATTCAACGGTCCACTACCGACACAATTGAGCGGACGTTTGTTCAATTTTGAACATTGAGCAGCGCTCGCCCGCAAATGCAAGCATCGATTGCGCGCTTCTCCGATCAGCAGTGGTCAGCGCGACCCCTTGCCCGTCACGATGGTACGAATGGTCATCAGCACTATCACGTAGTCGAGCCATATGGAGAAGTATTTGATATAATAGAAATCATACTCGAGCTTCCGGGTCACCGCGTCGGTCAAGGCAACGTTGCCCTGGTGCACGGCTGCCCATCCCGAAATACCAGGCCGAACGCTATGACGGTATCGATAATAGGGTATCGATTTCTCGTATTCTCTGGACAACTGCACCGCCTCGGGGCGCGGACCGATCCAGCTCATGTCGCCCCTCAACACGTTAAAAATCTGCGGAAGCTCATCGATACGCGACTTGCGCAAGAATCGCCCTATGCGGGTTATCCGCGGATCGCTGTCCTGCGTATAAAGCGGACCTGCGACACCACTGCGCATCGTGCGCAACTTATAACAGGTAAACAGTCGCCCCTGATAGCCGACGCGTGTCTGTCGGAACAATACACCGCCAGCACTTTCGCAGCGGATCAGTAGCGCCGCCCCCGCCATAATCAGCAAAACGGGTAGCAGCACGACTAGAGCCAAGCCAAAATCAACCACACGCTTGATCCGCAGATAAGGCTCCGAGGGCAGCAATCGCCCAAACACCAGTTCGGGCTTCGAACGCAGCGTTACCCTGCCGATCAGCATTTCCCTTAAATGATCAAGGTCGTAGACGGGAATGTTGCGCAAGACGGCCCGCGCAAAGAAGCGCTCCCACTCAGGCGAATAGTCTTTATGACTGTCATACACAATTGCCTGCGCCTTGTGAGGCAATCTCGTGCTCGCCCAGGGAACCCAGCGAATGCGCGAGGCACGCAGTTCGGTGTCGATATCCACCGCACCCACCACGACAATGATCGGCCTGTCCAATCGCCCATGCGCGACCGCCAAACCCGTATACCAGGCAACGCCAGCACAAAAGGACGTAGGGAGATGATAATAGCTACGCGTATCAAACAGGACATCCACCAGAACGAATACTGCGGAAAACGTTATGACGAAGACCGGCAAGACGATAACCTTGGCGTCCACAAACGGCAGCAGGCTCGTGCGACGCAATGCGATATGCCCAAACAACAAAGCAACGATCGCCGCAATCAGCATTGGGTCCGAGGCGTGCATCGGCCTTGCCCAATCGTACGTTTCCGTGACCAATGGGTGAAACAATTCGGGAACAATCACGCCGAAAAACAGCGCACCGCCGATGGCAAATCGGTTACTTGTAAGCCAACGCCGGACCAGCCGTAACGCCCGCTGCCGAAGCGAGAGCTCTCCAAATTCCAGATGCATGTGCTCAGCAGTCATTAAGACCCTCACCGAAGGCCAGTAGTGCGAGGCGCCCTGCTGCCCATTTTGGCCAAACCATCACAAAGCGAACCATCAAACCGGGCCGATCGCACGCATATCAACGCGCAAAGATCTGCGGCTCCCCAGGATATCTAAGAGGACACGCACCCGCCCCTTGCTGTCTAAAGCTTCAATAGCCGCCACATTGTTAGCGAATGGACCTGACATCAGACGAATTTGGTCACCCGGCTTAATCTCAGGAATGATGCAATCGACTTCGCCTTCTTCGCACCGCGCGAGAAGCGTCTCCATGACGTCGCGGGGCATAGGCAAAGGCCCTCGTTCACCACCAACCAGGCGCTTGACCCCAATCGTAGAGTTGATCGACTGCCAACGATCATGATCGCGCGAAAAACTGACAAAAATATACCCTGGGAACAGCGGGCTCATTATGATTGTGGTGCGCCGGGCGTGCCGGCGAGTGGCACGAAAACGCGGACAAAAGCATGTAAAGCCTTGGCGTTCGAGATGATATTGCGCCAGATTTTCGGAACGCGGCAAAGTTTCGGCAACATACCACCGCTGGGGCCGCTGCCTTACTGATAGCGTAGAGGCTCGCGCGCCCACTGCCGACACGGCCGGCGATACTTCGTCGCCCAATCCGCTTTCTGAAACTGCGCTATCTGGCGCAGTAAATTCTGATGAAAAATCCATAAACTACATTGCGACACCGAGGCTCAACTCGAAAATTGAGCAATCTCGGTTCCCCCCAAGTCAACGTCGTCAATCATGCATGACGCGAACCGACTGCATCCGTCAAGATGAATATTCCTGTCGACACCCCACAAGAGCCTAGAAATACAGATCGCCAAATCGAAATAAGATATGTAGAGGCCAAAGCTTGGAGAATACATTTACAATAGTGTAAATGTATTCTCCATTCACATGCGGAAGTGGATACAAGAAGTACGACACGGCGCGAGACACCAAAGGAGGCTATAGCGCCCCTACCCACACCCCACTCAGATAGGAGACGGCGGCAGAGCACGCGCAAGGCCTGAGGTGTTTTGGCCTAATTCCAGCACGCATCAGCCGCCGCGCACAGCGCAGTGGAAGCAATAAATGCCCGGCACGAGAAAAAAGGGGTGGCCCAAGCCACCCTCTCACCCGTACCAGCCAGAAACTTCCATTCTTACGGGCTGGCAGGGTTGCTCTTTTTACCACCGCCGCCGCCAGCAACGGCCGCAGCCAGGCCCGCAGCAGCAGCTACACCCAAAGCGACATAAACCCATGATCCAGCCCCAGCACCGCCCTTACCGGCTTTTTGCGCATGACTGCCCGCTACATTTGACGCTGCGGCGCCGCTTATCGCGAGCGAGCTAGCAACCGAATCATTGGCAGACGCCATGACAGGGGTGAAGGCCATCGCAAGAGCCGCAGAACTAACCGCAAGTGATTTCAATGAAAACATTTCCACCCCATCCAAAATGCACAAGAAGTAAATATAGCATTTTTCGATCTTTGCAACCCGTGCTCAAAAAGCCTGACGCAAGCGCTTCGATTCGAAAGCAACATAGCCAGACGGTATGCCTTGGGCAGCAAACAAGCGTCGCTAGTCCCGCCTCTTCTTCATGGGCAACTTGATCTTGGGGTGGAACGGAGAACTATAACGCGCGACTTCGATTGAGTTGCCGCAAACATGCCCGGCAAGATGGTAGCCTTTTGCGCCGATTGCCGCTCAATTAACTCGCCAACAATAACCTCTGAAGAAATAGTTGAGCTTTTCCCGCCTTGGCGCTGACACAGCCCTCTAACCATCATCGTGCCGACCAGATTCAGCCTCACACGATTAGAGTCGATTGTTAAATGAATCCGAGTTGTAACGGTGTTGAGACAGGCAGAAACCCTATCCTTGGGGGAATTAGGGGCCTGCCTCAACGGTGGAGCCTCTATCGGATGATTTGGGTTGGTGCAATACCACGCTCAAGTCAATTGGGGCTTGTTCCGCTCCATTATATCAATGCGCACTAAACTTCCGTTGCATGCAAAGCGATTGGTCACCGACCCCGGCTACCGCCCGACACCTCCTTCGTCGTATGCTTTTCGAAACTGCCCGGCTCTGGCGCCCCTATTGTGGGTCCGGTGCGCGTAAGCACGCCGCCAATTGCTCCAGCCTGAGTCCGATCTACTCCAACGCCAGTGCGATGATGCGGTGACTGATAAACGCATGGATTCTCCATATCGAAGCGGGAAATGTGACTGAACTGAGCCCCTGTTAGATTGCTACAAGCCCTCCCTGCATCCCCCTTTCGGGGGAGAAGGATTGCGTGTGCGGCTTTTGCCGTTCGTTTACCGGAAGCCCGTGATCAACAGGGCCAAATCGCCTTGGCGGTGGGTCGCGGTCTTGGCGAAAATCTTCTTCAGATGCGACTTGATGGTTTCCTGCGTCACATTGAGTTCTCGCACAAGTTCTGCGGTGGATTGCCCCATCGCTATGCCGCGTGTCACCCGCGCTTCGGTTGGGGTCAGGTCGAACAAGGCGGAGAGGACATCGGCAGAAGGAAGCGATGTGTTATCCGGATGGGCGATCACGGTAAAATAGGCGACCTTGCTGAACAGGTCCCGCGCCTGGCGTCGAGCAGGGATCAGGTGAAGAACTGCTGCGCCCTGTTTCTTGTCGTTGCGAAGGGCAATTGAAGCCCCCTTGTTGGTCAGCGTTGCCGTTTGCAAAAGTTCGGCCAGATGATTGTCCGCTTCCACATCCATCAAACGAAGGCGAAATGCGCCATCTACGACTAGATCATCAAGCAAGGGGTCGAAGGCATCGCTCGCCATCAGCAATTTGCCTTTGGCATCGAGTAACCCGACAGGCGTGCGGGTAGCATTGAAGGCTTCCAGCAGCGTTTCTGCTCGCTCTTGCTGCACGGTGCTGCTCAGCACTGCCGCGCGGGCAAAATGCGGGCGCAGGCGATTGAGTAAGGGCACCGCCTTGTGCGCGGTTGCATGTTCGGTGAAGGCTTCAAACGCAATCACGATACCATCATGATTGGCACCCGTTATCACGGTTGCAGCACCCGCAGCGGCACCACGCGGGGTTAAAAACTCCGTATATATCGGTAATGACGCCAGTTCCTGCGCTGTGTGCAAATCCGCATCTGTGAGGAATCCCGGATGGTTGGCGCGCGCCAGGAGGCGGTTCACGCGGCTGTTATCCGCATTCCATCCGGCTTCATTGAACTCACGCGTTGCCAGTTCTACAGATGGCGATGACGTGATCGTCAGTCCGGCGGGCGAACTTGTGATCAGATTTCCCCCAAGTGCGTTGATCTGCAACGCAACCCCATCAAGCATCGATCCCCAGAATTGCGGTAGTGCACCTGCTTCGTAGATTGTCCCAATGAGACTATCCAATTCCTTCATTATCCCCCCGCAAAGCTCTCCCGCTAACGGTCTATTGAGCTGCGGCGACTAAGTCCAGATGCGTATCCCCCGAACGGGGGTGGGAGAGGACGCGGTGTCATGGCAAAACGCGGTGATCATCTGGAGAAACTCGCGTGTCCCGCGACGGGCCTTCTACTGCTGGCACGATCGCTACCTCGAGGGCAATTCTGAAACGCTAGAGGATCGGCCCGTAGCATCGGACCGCGTGTGATATGCCGGCGGATACAGGAAGCCGCTTTGGCGTGTTGTCTGCGCTGGGGCTAATGACGGAATTTTTTGCGCTTACCGCGGACACATGCTGCCGACAGCGATGAACCTAGCTTGCCCCTGGTATTTCAAAACAACGAAACCGCGAGTGCGAAATGACAACTACATCTGTTAAAAAATTTCAATCTTTGGTAAAGGAGGTGTTAGCTGACTTGCACAAACGAATGCTGAAAGTTCAAAAATATCGTTGGCCAACGCAATTGTCCCCTTCCTTGAAGTATATATTCAAGATCGGACTGTCAGATTTTTAATATTATACTATAATATCAATTATTTATCCATTGAGCACCTAGTGCCTGTGAGGATTTGAGAAGATGATGCTGAGCTTCGCAATGCGACGGCGAGCGGCGAGTACACCGGCATCATGGATACGACGGCCCGCATTTTTTCAGATCCCCCCTCAGGTCACTGCGTTTGCGCTTGGCCTAACAGTGCTCGTGATTCAGCTTACAGATCACTTCCTTCGAACCGGCATTTGGTTCGGTCCTGTTTACCTGTTAGCGATCGCTATAGCAGCGCTACTGGTCAACACGTCGTTCGCGATAGGGCTCGGGTTGACGATACTCCTCTGCAACGCATGGGCGCAGAATCAGTATATAAGTTGGCAACGATTGCTTACGCCCGAACTGGATTTCGTCGTCCGCTTTAGCAGCGTGATGATCATTATTCTGATGCTAGGCTTGGCCCGGAAAGCCTTTGAAAATGAGTGGAACCGCGCTCGTATTGACAGCTTGACGGGAGCGTTGAACAGGCAGGCTTTCTTTGAACTTGCCCGCGTTGTTTCTCGGCGCTGTGAACCTGCCGTACTCATATATGCGGACCTAGATGGCCTAAAATGCATAAACGATGCGCTAGGGCACGAATCAGGCGACGAAAGCCTTCGCGGTTTCGCCGATCGCGTTCGGGGAGCGATACGGAAAAACGATATTTTCGCGAGAATAGGGGGCGACGAATTTGTTATCTTATTGCGAGTTAAGAATGCAGCCTCTGCCAGAATTGCAGCAAATCGCCTCGATTCTGCCCTCAACCACGCCCGGTCGAATGATCAAATGTCCTGTAGCATGGGCGTTCTGTTCCTCCCCAACGGGGTGCATATGATTGATGCTGAACTCAAAAAAGCGGATGTCCTCATGTATACCGCCAAGAACAAACACATCGGATTTGTAATGGCATCACTGCCGACTAGTGATCAAACTGAATCATGCCCATACGCAATCGACAGCACAATTCCTCTCGTTGACCGAAAAGTCCCATTTCGTTCGCAAGAGCGTCGAGACCAGTCAGGTTCCCACACGGACTGAATCGATCAGAGATTGAGCGATAATGATGACCCTCGACTGGCAAATCACGGCAACACCGACTAGTGGAAGGATTGGATGCCGAACACCACCCCCTGACCAAGCGCTCACCCCATGCTAACGCTCATCGCCGCATGCTTCAACCCAGTCCTCTCGGCAAAGCACCGGCAGATGATCAATGCCCGAAAACCGTTAAAAATTGCCATCGCAGCCATCATGCAAAAGCTCGTCATGACCGCCAACACGCTCGGCTAGGGTTAACCTTGGCTGACAGCAATCCGTTGTGGAGCGAACACGTATCCCGTTGGCGGGAACCGATCCTAGAAGGTGAGACCACCTCACCTAACGAGAGCGCGGACAAAAATGCCCTGCCCTCTTGCTGTTCTTCAGAACGCAACAGTGATACCAAGATTAGCCTGCGAGCCTGCTCCACCCCCCAATTCGCCTTAATAGGAGGCAAACAGGTTTACAGTGTTAGAAACAACAGCAGCACTGAATCTTGCACTAGCGGTGATGACTGCACCCCAGACTAAGGCCGCTCACGCTATGCAGGGAACTCCGACGCTGATCCTAATCGACCGTCGCGGGCGCCTGCGCTAACATGCGTTCGGGACTCAGGACGATATGCGCGTCGGGACCGATATAGCCCTTCTTCTCGTGGACCGGGAGCTGCCCAATGACCCATGACTACGACGGTGCAATCGAGCCCGGCGAGCTTGCTGACGCTGTCCGCTACATCGCACAGCGTCACCGCGCTGATGATCGCCCGCTCGAAGCGCTTGCAGAAGAGGTTTTCCATGAGCGCTTCGCCTCTCGCCTGGCGCCAAACGACGACGATTGCACAGGTCCTGCTAACAGGGATCACATCATCGAGATCTGTCGCCAGGTCCGACTTCTGATCGCGAACTGGACCATCATCGACGCAGTTGACGAAGCATCAATCGAATCCTTTCCTGCCAGCGACCCACCTGCATGGATTGGGCACGGACCACGTGGAGACAGCTGATGAGTAATCTGCGGATCAAGCGCATCTATGAGCCTGCGTTACCGAGTGACGGCTTCCGAGTTCTGGTCGACCGGATTTGGCCGAGAGGTGTGTCCAAGACAGCTGCTGCCCTCGACCTCTGGCTCAAGGAGATTGCACCGTCGGGGGAGTTGCGGGAATGGTTCGGCCATGATCCAGCCCGGTTCGACGAATTCGCGACGCGATACCGCTCCGAGCTGAGGTGCCGCGGCGAGGCGGTCGACCAACTTCGCGGAATTGCAAAAGCGCGGGACACCACATTACTCTATGGCGCGCACGACAGGCATGCGAATCAAGCGATCGTTCTCGCGGAGTTCCTTGCCGAGCAAGGATTGCATTTTGAGCGGGATGGCTGAACAAGATCTGGACCGCAGCGCTGTCTGACTGACATCCGCAACGACACCACGGCTCGGACCGACGGGAGGCGCAAGGACATCCGCCCATGTCTTCCAAGCTCAAGCGGATTAAAATCTAGGATAGAATTTTCACACTCGCATCGTGCGACCTGCCAAGGCAATCGAGCTTGTCCAAAATCTCGATGAGCAGCGCCCGTAGCCGCCGAATTTCCCCTCAATACGCCGTAGATAGCGACGCAAGAATTTCATAGGCTTTTGCGATTATCCCGCCTCCTGAGACAGCGGACAAGCGGGCTCCGAGAGGGGGCGCCCATTCATCCAAACCGGCTCCCCTCGGTGCATTGCTGTGCGATCTTGAACGCCTGCGATCAAACGGCGACCTTTGCGGAGACGCGAAGCCCTTCGCGAATACGGTTCATCATGCCCGGATCGGCTTTGGTAGAATGTACGACATAAGCCGAATAGGAAAACTCGGGGCTGCCCGGGACAAGAACAAGCCGGTTTTCCTCAAGATAGGGATGGATAATGCCTTGCCGGAAATAGCCGCTGCCGCCCGTCGCCAGGATATACTCCAGCGCTAGGGGACCATAACTGATCGAAACCACGGCATTGGGATGATCGGGAAAGGCCGCTTGGAAGCTCGCCGCAAACTCGTCGCCCCAATCGATCTGTACATGGTCTTGCGGCGTTAGGGGGGCCGTCGTTGGTGTGGTTCTGACCATCACCAACTTCTCTTCGAATAGCAGTTCGGCGACGACACCGGGCCGACGCGGGGCGGCATAAAGGATCGCGACATCAAGCGATCCATCCTGGATTCGCTCCATCAGATTTTCGGCCATGTCAATCTGGGTCCGAATCGCGATTTCGGGACACTCGCACCGCATCCAGAGTAGCCAATGCCGCAGAAGCGGACTCCATAGGCTAAGCTCCGCACCAACGGTAACCACTGTCTCACGCCCGGGTGGCAATGCCACCGCGCGACGAGCCCGAGACCACACTTGCACGAGCGTGGTAGCGAAGCGCAAAAACTGCTCGCCTGCCGGCGTGAGCTTGGCACCGGCCTTGTTTCGGATGAACACGGAACAGTTGAGCTGCTCCTCTAAAACCCGAATTCGCGCGCTGACCGCAGTCTGGGTGAGGTTGAGATTAGCGGCTGCCCCCACAAAGCTGCCCGTCTTCACAACCTCGAGAAAGGTTCGCGCAATCCCGATATCCATTCTGCAACTTCCTTACGCTTAACGCGCATCCATAATCGAGTTTCGATGACGATAACGCGGGGGGTGTCCCCACTCAAGCGCGTAGCAGGTTGCGTTAAACCCGTGGCGGATGCGATTAACCGGTTGTGACAAGAGCGGAGCGCGGTGAAGCCACACGACTTGCGTGGGCCGGCGCGGGTTCAACGCGCAAGATTCTCCGACGCAGCCACGCCTATGACAGACAGGGATGTGAGGCGGGAGTCGTGAGATCATCGATGAAGCTGGTCCAAGCGGTTATTAGAACAAATATTTTCATAATAAATATGAATAACATTCACTTGCTTGATGGATGAGGGCGTTTCACAATTGGCTGCACCGCATGAAGGAGTCTCCATGACCATCCAGCTCGGGCAGATAGCCCCCGACTTCGAACAGAACAGCACGCACGGCTCCATCCGCTTTCACAATTGGCTCGGGTCCAGTTGGGGTATGCTGTTCAGTCATCCGAAGAACTTCACTCCGGTATGTACCACCGAATTGGGCGAGGTAGCGAAGCTTCGTCCCGAATGGGACAAACGTAACGTGAAGCCTATCGGGCTATCGGTCGATCCCGTTGAGGCCCATCACAAATGGGAGGACGATATTGAGGAAACCCAAGGAGCAAAGCTCGATTTCCCAATGATTGCCGATCCCGATGCCCGTGTATCGACGCTGTACGACATGATTCATCCGGAAAGTGACCCTACAGTCACCGTTCGATCGGTTTTTGTCATCGATCCTGCCCGCAAGGTGCGCCTTATCCTTACCTATCCACCATCTACAGGCCGCAACTTCTCAGAGATCCTGCGCACGATCGACAGTCTCCAGCTCACCGATGCGCGCAGCATCGCAACACCGGTCAACTGGAGTCCAGGCGATCCTGTCGTGATCTCCCCGAAGCTATCTGACGAAGAGGCAACACGCCAATTTCCGCAGGGGTACAGCACCCTCAAGCCCTATCTACGGATCGTCGAATTAGAGAAGTCCGGTCAATGAGTGAAACGCAGGCGAGCAGAAACGTGCCTGAAACCGTCTCCGCACCGCACGGCGGCGATGGTCTACCCTCCCTGTTCGCGCGCAACCGTGCTTGGGCGAACTACAAGACGTTGGTCGATCCCAGCTTCTTCAGCCGGCTTATCGGCCAGCAACACCCGAGTTACTTCTGGATAGGATGCTCAGACAGCCGCGTGCCTGCAACGGAGATCGTAAACCTCGACCCCGGCGAGATGTTCGTTCATCGCAACGTCGCCAATCTCGCAATGGAAAGCGATCCCAATTTCGCCGCCGCTTTGCAGTTTGCGATCGAAGTTTTGCACGTTGAGCACGTCATCGTTGTTGGCCATTATGGTTGCGGCGGCATTCAGGCGGCCATGATACCGGCAACCAACGATGCCATTGGCAATTGGTTGGCTCCCGTCCGGGCATTACATCACGACCATCCCTGCATGGCAGTATCCAACCAACCTGACCCCGATGCACTGTGCGAACGAAACGTCGTCGCCCAGGTTCAGGCGCTCGCGACCAACCCCCTCGTGCACGCTGCATGGGACGCACAGGCCAAACTGACGCTTCATGGATGGATATATTCCATCAGCGATGGTCTATTGCGTACAGTCTGCGAAGCGGTCCACGGTAGGCTCTCTACCCCTCCTCCGTTCGTCGACGGGGTTGACGCACCATGAATGCGAGTTCTTCGCCATCGCCTTCGGATGCCCCTGTTGATGGAGCAAGGCTCGCCGCTGCGATTGTCGCGTGTCAGAGAGCGATCACTCCAAGCCGCACTCTCGACGCCCAGATTGCGTTGGCGGTGTTTCCTGCCCTGATCGACTTGTCAATTGTCGAGGCCGGGATCTGGTTGCAAGGCTCTGGCACTCGCGTGCGCGCCTTACGTTATTCACAAGTCCCGGAAGCTGCCGCTACCTTGGTTCCCGCAGGCCATTGGATCGATGTCGAGGGCGCGGACGTCATCGTCACAGGCGCGGAAGGAGCATGGGCGGGCGCTCATCGACATGCCGCGATTTCCCTCTGCATTGCTGCGCTGAGCGCACGACTTGCGAGGGTGAGGCATGTCCATTGACTTCTCGGGCGCCGCTTTCGTCTCACCGCAGCACCCGTGCGGCACCGCGCGTGCGCAATGCCGTTTCCCCCAATTTGGAGATCTACGATGGCTGATCAAAAATCACAAACCCTACGCGCTTCTGACGCGGGCCCGCCCAAGTTTGAACTGCCTTCCCTCCCTTATGGGCTTGATGCCCTGATACCCGTCCTCTCCGCAGAGACGCTGACAATCCATTACGGCAAACACCATGCCCGCTATGTCGAGACTCTCAATCAACTGCTGGTCAGTGAGAATTATGCGACAGAGACACTCGAGTCCGTCGTCCGAACGGCCCATGCGACCAACGCGCAAAAGCTGTTCAACAACGCGGCCCAGGCATGGAACCATGCTTTCTTTTGGGAGAGCATGAGTCCGATACAATCTCGGCCGGGCTGCTCGCTCGCAGACGCGATCAATACGAGCTTTGGCGGGCTTGAAGCCCTCGGGGAACGATTCATCACTGAAGGTACCGGTCACTTCGCCTCCGGCTGGGTTTGGCTCGTGGTCAGGGAGCGCAAGCTTGATGTAATCTCAACGCACGACGCGGGATGCCCCATTCTAGAGGATGGCCTAACTCCGCTACTTGCCTGCGACGTGTGGGAACATGCCTATTACATCGACTATCGGCAAAATCGAGCCCAGTGGCTTATGCTCTGGTGGGAAAAACTAGCCAACTGGACCTTTGCTCAAACGCAATATGACACCGTGCTTAACCACGGCGAGCCCTGGTGCTACCCGGCATCGCGGCCGCACATTAAATAAAAAAGGAAAAGAGATGCTGATCGACGTCTTTGACAGCCGCAACCACAGCGATACCAAATCCATTGGCTGCTTCCATTTTGCACGCTCCCCGGTCCCTGGTGAGCATGTCGAAATAGATGGAAGGGTTCGGATGGTCACCAGGGCCTGGCATCAACCGAGTATATATTGTGCAGGCGCGAAATACGCCATTCTGATCAGCGATCAGACCACCCCGATCAATGACACCCCGCTCACAATTCCGATCCATGACGACGCCGAAGAGGTGATCTAGCAACTGTGTTTAAGCGAGTTGAAATGGGCGCCACGGCGAAGCCGTTTTGAGGACGGCATTGGCGATTGTGACAACGCCTCTGTCGAGACGTTCTTCAAATCCCTGAAGGCAGAACTCATCTGGCGGCAGCGCTGGCCAACGAGACGTCAGGCCGAAGCCGCGATCTTCCAGTACATAAATGGCTTCTACAACACCCGACGCCGGCGGCGGCATCAGCCCGCTCGCGTTCGAAGCCAAGGTCGCGTAATGATATAGGTGACCGATGCAAAACCGGTACAAGTCCATGCCGCTTCTCCTGACCTACGGGATCCAGACCAGTCGGACGATCTTTTTCGAGTCCACGCTCGTCATCGCCGTGCTCGGGTTACCGCGATCGCAGCGAGGGTGCAGAGGACGTGCCCCACCATTTGGGAGAGGCCGGGAACAACCAGTCCCGGGATTGGAAGGGGGTTGTCGGGCCCGATGCCCGGCGAAGCGCCAACCGAATAGAGGTATCGAAAATACTCTTTTAATGTTAGGCGTTCATACCAGCCGGAGGGGGGAGGAACGCGGAGCGTGGTTTCAGGACTCACCATAAGCGAGCGCCAGTGGAGCATGGCAGTCCTTGTTATACTCGCGGCCGTCGGATTGGCGATGGCTGCGGCGGGAGCCGCGCGCATGGACCCGATGCAGGCGCACGGCTTCCTCGTCCTGCTGTTCTGTCTTGGCCTGCTTTGCGTGGTTTTGAACGATTATTTCGCCCCGGAACCCTCCGCTGCGAGGCTGGAGAGCTACTATGATGATCCGAGCAAGGCCGGAATCATCATAGCCATGCTCTGGGCCGTGTTCGGCATGTTCATCGGCGACTGGGTCGCGTGGCTGCTGGCTTTTCCCGACCTGACCTTCGACGCCGCTTGGTCGAGCTTCGGGCGACTGCGGCCCGCACATACCACCGGCGTGATCTTCGGGTTCGGAGGCAATGCGCTGATCGCGACGTCGTTCCATGTCATGCAGCGCACATCCCGCGCGCGTCTGCCCGACCAGTTTAGTCCCTGGTTCGTCCTTCTCGGCTACAACCTGTTCTGTCTGCTGGCGGTCTCCGGCTATTTCATGGGGATCACCCAGTCGAAGGAATATGCCGAACCGGAATGGTATGCCGATATCTGGCTCGTCATCGTCTGGGTGACCTATATGGTGCTCTATCTGCGCACGCTCGCGCGGCGCAAGGAGCCGCACATCTACGTCGCCAACTGGTACTATCTGGCCTTCATCCTCGTCGTCGCGATCCTGCACATCGTCAACAACCTCGCGGTTCCGGCCGCGCTTGGCGGGACCAAGAGCTATTCGCTGTTCTCGGGCGTCCAGGATGCGATGACGCAATGGTGGTACGGCCATAACGCGGTGGCCTTCTTCCTGACCGCGGGCTTCCTGGGCATGCTCTACTATTATCTGCCCAAGCGCGCGGATCGGCCGATCTATTCCTACCGCATGTCGATCATCGGCTTCTGGGGCATCACGTTTTTCTACATGTGGGCGGGATCGCACCACTTGCACTACACGGCCCTGCCGCAATGGGTGCAGACGCTGGGGATGACCTTCTCGGTCATGCTGCTGGTACCGTCGTGGATCGCCGCGGCCAACGCGCTGCTCACGCTCAACGGCGCGTGGGACAAGGTGCGCGACGACGCGACGCTGCGTTTCATGATGATGGCCGCGATCTTCTATGGCCTGTCGACCTTCGAAGGCTCGTTCATGGCGATCCGGTCGGTCAACGCGCTGTCGCATTATACCGACTGGACGATCGGACACGTTCATGCCGGCGCGATGGGCTGGGTCGCGCTCATCACCTTCGGCTCGATCTACGCCGTCGTGCCGTGGCTGTGGAAGCGTGAGCGGATGTACTCCCCTGCCCTCGTCGAGGTCCACTTCTGGCTCGCGCTGGCAGGAACGCTCATCTACGTTTTCGCGATGTGGAACTCGGGCATCATCCAGGGCCTGATGTGGCGGACCTACAACGACAGCGGCACGCTGACTTATTCATTCCTCGATTCGATGATCGCGATGCACCCCTATTACGTGGCGCGCGCAATCGGCGGGCTGCTGTTCCTGATCGGCGCCATCGTTGGCTGCTACAACATCTGGATGACGATCCGCCAACCGTCCGCCGTGCTGGCCGCGTCGGGCGATGCGCCGCTTCCCGCCACCCTCCAGCCTGCGGAATAAGCGCCGATGTTCGGAACCCACTACCGCATCGAACGCAAGTCCATCGCTCTGGCCGTGGCGATCATGGTCGTCGCGAGCATCGGCGGGCTGATCGAGATCGCGCCGCTGTTCACCATCGACGATACGGTCGAGAGCGATCCCAACATGCGGGTCTACACGCCCCTCGAGCTTGCCGGCCGCAACATCTACATCCGAGAGGGCTGCTATGCCTGCCATTCGCAAATGGTCCGCACGCTGCAGGATGAAGTCGAACGCTATGGCCCCTATTCGCTCGCGGTCGAATCCAAATACGACCATCCGATGCTCTGGGGCTCCAAGCGGACGGGACCCGACCTCGCGCGTCTCGGCGGGAAATATTCCGACCAGTGGCATACCGCACACCTCAAAAATCCGCGCGACGTCGTCCCCCAGTCGATCATGCCGCGCTACAACTGGCTGAGCGAAAGCCAGCTTAACACCAAACATCTCGGCGATGACCTGCGCGCACTTCGTGCAGTCGGCGTGCCCTATACCGATGCGATGATCGAGAATGCGCCTGCCGATGCGGTCGCGCAGGCCTCACCCGACGACGACACGGCCAGTCTGGTCGAACGTTACGGCGAGGCGACGCAGGTGCGTTCGTTCGACGGCGACAGGTCCACCACCTCCGAGATGGATGCGCTCATCGCCTATCTCCAGATCCTCGGCAAACTCAGCGACGCCGCGCATCAGGCACCGACGACGAAGAAGTAGGACGGGCATGGATATCGAACATCACACGCTGGTCGGCTTCGCCAAGTCCTTCGGGCTTTTCTACCTGCTCGCGATGGCGGCCGTAGCCCTGCTGTACGCCTGCTGGCCCGCGAACAGGAGCGGGTTCGACAAGGCGGCGCGCGACATCATCGAAGACGAGGACAAGCCGTGGCGGTAAGCGAGCGCGATCCCCATAGCGGGCACATGACCACCGGCCACGAGTGGAACGGGATCAAGGAACTGAACACCCCGGTCCCCAAGGCGGTCTGGCTGTTCCTCATCGTGACCGTGATCTTCTCGATCGGCTACTGGCTGCTCATGCCGGCATGGCCGCTGGGCAAGACCTATACGCGGGGCCTGCTCGGCAGCGACGACAAGGAAATTGTGACCAGGCATGTGGACGCCGCAGCGGACGCCCGTTCACGCTGGACGCAGCGGATCGCGACACTGGGCTACGACCAGATTCGGGCCGACCCCGCGCTCATGGCCTATGTCCGTGAGGATGGGCACCGCCTGTTCGGCGACAATTGCGCGGCATGTCACGGGATAAACGCCACCGGCAACCCCGGCTTTCCCAACCTCGTCGATCGCGATTGGCTGTGGGGCGGCTCCGCCGATGCGATCGCGCACACGATCGCGGTGGGGGTAAACAGCCCGACAAGCAAGGACTCTCGCATCAGCCAGATGATGGCGTTCGGGAAGGACGGCATGCTCGACAATGATGCGGTTTTCGCGGTCGCCGATTATGTGAAGACCTTGTCGGACCCGGCCTGGGCGAAAGGCAAGGCGGCGTCTGTCGCCAAGGGCCGGGAAGTTTTCGCCGCAAACTGCGTTGTCTGCCATGGCGAGCAGGGACGCGGCAATCCGGACGTCGGCGCACCGAACCTGGCGGACCAGAGCTGGGTCTATGGCGGCGATATCGGCGCGATCTACCAGACGATTTATGAAGGTCGACAGGGCGAGATGCCTGCCTGGGAGCATCGCCTGAGTCCGATCGACCGCAAGATCCTGATTATGTTCGTCCTCGACAAGGGGGGCAAATAATGAGGCTGCCCCGGTCACGAAGCTTCTATGTTACGCTCGCGATTGCCGCGCTGGGCGTCGTCCTGCTCGCGAACGCCCATCTGGTGTATATTGCATCGACGTCACAGCCAGAATGCGTTGCGCATAGGATGGGTGACGCAGCGCAGAACGGTCCGAGAACCTTTGGCGCCGCCAAATCGTCGTGCTGAGATAATCGGGAGAAGATGATGGCCACCATCCCACCTGTCGTTCCGCCGCTCTCGACCGAACAGCCCTATGCACGCGATCTCGCGCCGGGAGCACCGTTCGCGTGGTTGCGCGAGGGCTGGCGCGATCTGGCCACCAACCCGGGGCCCAGTCTGCTCTATGGCATCTTCGTCTTCCTGATCTCGGTCGGCATCGTTGCCGGGCTGATCTGGTCCGCGCTCGACTATGCCCTGTTCCCGGCCATCGCTGGCTTTCTGGTCTTCGCCCCGGCACTGGCGATCGGTCTCTACGAGAAAAGCCGGGCACTCGAGCAAGGCGAGTCGGTATCGCTGCGACACATGCTGCTGCCTCATGCGCGCGCCGGCGAGCAGGTCCTGTTCACTGGCGCGCTTCTGTGCGGCGTCATGCTGCTCTGGATGCGCGCGGCGGTGATCGTCTACGCCCTGTTCTTCGGCGTCCGGCCATTTCCCGGCCTTGATCACATCGCGCCGATGCTGTTCACCTCATCGACGGGGATCGCGATGCTCGCCGTGGGAACGCTGGTTGGCGGCCTGTTCGCTGCATTCTCCTTCGCGAGCTCGGCCTTCTCCATTCCGATGATGCTCGACAAGCGGGTCGACGCGCTGACCGCGATGGGCACGAGCTGGGGTTTGGTCTGGAACAACCTACAGGTCATGCTGATCTGGGGCGCCCTCGTGCTCGCCCTGTTCCTGCTATCGGTGGCGACCGGCTTTGTCGGTCTCATCATCGTCTTCCCGTGGCTCGGCCATGCCACCTGGCACGCCTATCGCGCGGTTCGGTGACGCCGTGACTGGAGTGTCTGCCCTCACCCGGTTGTCGGCCGATGAACTCCTCCTCGCAAGCCGGGAGATCGATGCCGGCCTGCGGCAAACCGATCTGTCGGTTCCGGGCATTAGCTGCGGTGGGTGCATCCACAAGATCGAGGAGGCGCTGGGGAAGCTTCCAGGCGTCACGCGCGCGCGCGTCAACCTTTCGACCAAGCGGGTCGCGGTGGACTGGCGCGAGACCGAAGGGCCGCCCCCGCTCGGCGAAGCGCTTACCGGGCTCGGCTATGACGGGTTTCTTTACGAGGCGCGCGAGGACGCGAAGGACCCGCAGCTCGTTCGACTGATCCGGGCACTCGCGGTTGCAGGCTTCGCCTCGCTGAACATCATGGGGCTTTCGATTTCGGTGTGGTCGGGCGCCGCCGACGAGATCCGGAATCTGTTCCACTGGCTGTCCGCGGCGATTGCGTTACCGACGCTCGCTTATTCAGGAAGGGTGTTCTTCAAATCGGCATGGCAGGCACTGCGCCATGGGCAGACCAACATGGACGTGCCGATCTCGATCGGCGTGCTGCTCGCCTTTGCCATGAGCCTCTACGACACGATCCTGAGGCAACCCCATGCCTATTTCGACGCGGCCGTTTCGCTGCTCTTCTTCCTGCTCATCGGCCGGACTCTCGACCATGTGATGCGCGAGAAGGCGCGATCGGCGGTGAAAGGGCTCGGCCGCCTAGCCGCTTACGGGGCGACCGTTGTCACCCCTAACGGCAGGCGAACCTATCTGTCGACGGAGGAGCTCGAACCGGGCATGACAATCCTCCTTCGGGCCGGTGACCGTATCCCCGTCGATGCGATCGTGCTTCATGGCCGATCCGACATCGATGCGTCGCTGGCGACAGGCGAGAGCGTGCCGGAACCTGTTGCCCCTGGCGCTGCCTTACGCGCCGGAACACTCAACCTGACAGGCCCACTCACAATCCACGCCACCGCTGCATCGAAGGACAGCTTTCTCGCCGAGATGATGCGGCTCATGGAGGCGGCGGAGGGCGGGCGAGCCCATTTTCGCCGTGTGGCGGACCGCGCGGCGCGCCTTTACGCGCCCGTGGTCCACAGCGCCGCGTTCCTGAGCTTCCTCGGCTGGATGCTCGCGACGGGCGATTGGCATCACGCGGCGACCATCGCGGTGGCGGTGCTGATCATCACATGCCCCTGTGCCCTGGGGCTGGCTGTTCCCATGGTCCAGGTGGTGGCTGCGCGCGCGCTGTTCGAGCATGGCATCATGGTGAAGGATGGTTCGGCGATGGAACGTCTGGTCGAGATCGATACGGTAATATTCGACAAGACGGGAACGCTGACCCTTGGGCATCCGGGGCTTCGCCGAGACATTACGGTCGATGAAGCCCCTCTCGCCATCGCGGCGCGGATCGGCTCTCACTCCCATCATCCCTACGCAAAGGCGCTTGCCGCAGCCGTCCTCCCTGCCGACATTGCGTTCGATACCGTCGCCGAACATGCCGGGCTGGGGCTTGAAGCCCGGATCGGCAAGGACGTCTGGCGGTTGGGACGCGGTGAATGGGCGCTCGACGAAGCTTTCGTCCAGAGCGGTACCGGCACCGTCCTGGCCTGTAACGGAAAGTTCGTGCAATCCTTCGCGTTCGAGGACGAGCTACGTGCAGGCGCAGTTGCGGCGATCCGCACACTTCGCGGCCACGGTTACGCCCTCGAGATCATGTCGGGCGATACGCCGGCCGCCGTGTTGCCCGTTGCCGAAGAACTGGGGATCGAGCGAGTCCAGGCACGCCTCCTTCCTCAAGAGAAAACCGCTCACCTGCAAGTGCTGGCCAAGACCGGGCACAAGGCCTTGATGGTCGGCGACGGCATGAACGATGCGCCCGCGCTGGTCGCCGCCCACGTTTCGATCACCCCCGGAAGCGCGGCCGATGTCGGTCGGCAGGCCGCCGATTTCGTTTTTCTGCGATCCGATCTCGAAAGCGTCCCCTTCACAATTAGTATCGCGCGAAAGGCGGACCGGTTGATCCGCCAGAATTTCGCCTTTGCGGCGCTCTACAATGTCGTCGCGGTGCCGGCAGCCACCGGCGGCTATGTCACGCCGCTGGCCGCGGCCCTGGCGATGTCAGGATCATCGATCCTCGTCGTCGCCAATGCCCTGCGCCTCAGCCCCCGCTGGGCACGCCGGGAACAATCGGAAGGCGTCCTATGAACGTCCTTTGGTACTTGATCCCGATCTCGCTCGCTCTCGGCGCACTGGGCCTCGGCCTCTTTTTCTGGGCGCTCAAGAGCGGGCAATATGAAGATGTAGCCGGCGCGGCGGAGCGGATCCTGAACGATGAGGACCGGCCCCTTTGATCGCGGCTTACGGATAGCAACGCAAAGGAGGCGCACGAGCCATGCTATCGCCGCTAAACGTCGCCAACCTCGGTCAGGCACCCCATCGGCTGATGTTCTTCGTCGGCGGGCTCAACCTCTTAGCTGCGATGGCCTGGTGGGCGCTTTGGCTTATCTTGGCGCCGTGGGGCTTCCCGTCCATGCCGCAGCCGGAGCCCTATGCGGGGCGGCTTCATGCCTTCCTGATGCAATATCAGGTTTTGCCGAGCTTCTTCTTCGGCTTCCTGTTGACGGTGTTCTCCCGATGGATCCGCCAGCCGGATCTCGACCGGCGCACGGCCTAGCCAGTGGGTGCAGGACTGTTTGGTGGTCATTGTCCATCGTCAGAACATTGGCGCAGGTCGCTGCTTGGATTAGCGGAGTGCGGGCCTCGTCTGGTGAGAACACCGGTAATAAAAGGGGCCAATCCTGCTAGACCTCCGTTTTTGGGCGGGGGTGGAGGATGAAGAGAGCGGAACTTTACCAGAAGGTCCGCCGCGCCGTGATGATTGACGGCATGAGCCGGTGCGGTGCTGCGGCGTATTTTGGCATTAACCGCAAGGCGGTGGACAAGATGCTGATCTTTCCGGAGCCGCCGCAGCATGGGCGGTCTGGCAGGACCTACAGCGGCAAGCTGGCAGAGTTTACCGGGATCATCGACCGGATACTGACCGAGGATCGTACGGTGCATGCCAAGCAGCGCCATACGGGGGTGGGGATATTCGAGCGGCTACGCGATGAGCACGGTTTCACCGGCGGCATAACGATTGTCCGTGAGTATGTGACGAGCGCCAGGCGGCGCCGCCGCGACGTATTCATTCCGCTCAGTCACAAGCTAGGGCACGCGGTAGATGCGGATAGAACTGCAGATCAAGGCATGGAGAGCGCACCGATCCGCGCAGCTACATGGGCCTGCTGTCCCAGACCGGCGCCTCCACAAGCGGGGGAGCACCAGCATGACTAAGCCCCCAATGCCGCTGCCCGCCGTGGAGCAGACAGCTACCAGTGTGCCGCCAGCAGTGCTGCTGGCCAACCATCTCAAGGCACTGAAGCTGCCAACCTTCGTGCGCGAGTACAAGAAGGTCGCTTTTGAAGCCGCGCAGGACCAGGCCGATTATCCGCGCTATCTGCTGCCGCTATGCGAGCTTGAGCGGATCGATCGCGAACGCAGGATGGTCGAGCGCCGGATTCGCATGGCGAAGTTCCCGCACACCAAAAGCTTAGACACCTTCGATTTTGCCGCCCAGCCATCGCTCAACAAGGCGCTGGTACTGGAACTGGCGCGCGAGAATGGATCGAGCAGCGCCGCGATGTCATCGCGCTGTGGCCGAGCGATACGGGCAAGACCCACGCCGCCCTCGCACTGGGCCTTGCCGCCTGCCAGAAAGGGCTCAACGTGGCATTCACCACGGCGGCAGCGCTGGTGCATGACCTCATGGAAGCCAGGGACGAACGGCGCTTGCGCATACTTCAGAAGCACCTGGCTTCGGTAAAGCTGCTGATTCTTGATGAGCGGGGCTATGTGCCCTTCACCGCCGTCGGCGGTGAACTCTTGTTCGAAGTGCTCAGCCAACGCTATGAACGCGGCCGCACGCTGATCACCAGCAACCTGCCGTTCGATGAATGGACGTCGGTGTTCGGCTCCGAGCGCCTCACCGGCGCGCTTCTCGACAGGTTAACTCACCACGTCCACATCCTCGAGATGAATGGCGAAAGCTTCCGCCTCACCAGCAGTCGCAAACGCCACAAGGACAAGGAGGCCAGCAAGATGCCATAGTCAGAAACGGCTCAGCTGGGAAAATCGGCTTCCGCTCCGCTACAGCCGATTCCCCCCCCCGGCCGATTATGCCCAGCCTTAACCCGAGGCTTTTTGTTTGGACCAACTGGCCCGTTTTTAAACCGGTGGTTGGCCCCAATTTATATCGGCGTTGACACCTCCGGATGGTAGCGTCCGGCAATGTAACGAATAGCTGTTGATAGGCTTTCAAGATCCATCAGCTCATCATATTCACGCGGCATTGGACCGCTCCCGTATTTTCCCAAACCAGGCCATTCCGGTCGCAACGATCGCAACAGCGAGCGTCGATTCCGGCTGCTCATCGCGCTAGATTGAACAAGGTCAGCATACCGCCAATCGCGATGCCGAATACCATCAGCATGACGCCAGCGATCCGCAGAATATAAGTGAGCGGATCCTCATCCTCATTTCCCCCTCGCAAACGGCGCGCGGGCGATTTCGGGCGCCCGATAGCCCGCCTGAAGCTGACCTGCCGAAACGCCATGTTGAAGCCGAGCAAGGCGAGAACAAGTCCGAAAAAATCCACGATCCATACATAACCGGGCACATTTCTCTCCTGAAGTTTCCAGGTTTGCCGCGCGCGTTCATCCCGCGCATGCCGCCAATCTTTGTTCGAGCCCGGCGATCAGATCTTGTTCGGCTTCGAGGCCAATCGAAAGCCGCAACAGGCTATCGCTGATGCCCGCTCTTGAGCGCGCCTCCTCGCCCATATCGGCATGGGTCATGGTCGCCGGATGCGCGACCAGGCTCTCGATCCCACCCAGCGATTCCGCGAGCGTGAAATAGCCGTCCGCAGCGACAAACCGCCGAACCGCTTCCACCCCTCCTGCGAGTTCAAAGCTCAACATCGCCCCGAAACCGCGCTGCTGGCGTGAGGCGATCCGGTGGCCTGGATGGGCGGCGAGACCTGGATAGTGGACTTGGGACACCGCCGGATGGCGCTCAAGATATTGCGCGACAATCATCGCATTGCGCTGCTGCTGCTCCATCCGGGCAAATAGCGTGCGAAGGCCCCGTAAGGTTAGCCAGGCATCAAACGGCGCGCCTGTGCTCCCCACGACATTTGCCCAATTACGCAACTCATCGACCTGCACCGGATCAGCCGCGACAACTGCGCCGCCGATCACGTCGGAATGGCCGTTGAGATATTTGGTCGTGGAATGGATGACATAGTCCGCGCCCAACGCGATCGGTTGCTGGATAGCCGGTGAAAGAAACGTGTTATCAACGGCAACCGCAGCCCCCGCCGCGCGCGATTTTGCGGCAAGCTCTGCGATATCGACGACCCGCATCAAGGGATTGCTCGGCGTTTCGATAAGCACCAGTGCCGGCACGTCCTCTAGCGCGGCGGCAAAGGCGCTCTCGTCCCCCTGGTCAACGAACCGGACGACGCAATGCCCTCTGTTCGCGCGCGCCTTCAACAGGCGCATCGTACCGCCGTAGCAATCATGCGGTGCGAGGATAAGATCGCCCGGCCCCATTCTCCCTACGAGAAGATCGAGCGCGGCCATGCCGCTCGCCGTGATGACCGCGCCTGCGCCACCTTCCAGCTTCGCAAGTGCCTGCCCGAGAAGGTCTCGGGTGGGATTACCCGCCCGACCATAGTCATAGGAACGCGGTTGATCGTAGCCGGCAAACTCATAGGTACTCGAAAGATAAAGCGGCGGAGCGACAGCTCCAAAGGCCACATCGCTGGCAACGCCGTACGCGGCGGCGATAGTCTGAAGGCGAGATGCCTGATCTTTGGGTTCAGTCATTGAAGCAACGCCCCTCTGTTACTTGGCGTACGATGCCAGATCGGCCCAATGGCCTGTTTGCGGCCCAAATAATTTTGTAAGTGTCCGGCCTGACCGAACTTCGGAAAGACGCCGACTGCGGCAGGGGGACCCGCGAGCCGGCGTCTAACCTGGTGAAGTAGCCGCTAAACCAAGACGCCTGCGCCGCCGCCAGCGATGCGGCCATATCCTGCACCGATCGCCATACTCCGTCTGCGTTATGCACTTATCCTCGGTTTCTGGCTCCCTTCCCGCGCTCCGGCCTGCTTTCACAGGATCCTCTCCGGGCGCTGTTGTCGTGAAGCAACTTCACTCTGTAGATCGCGTTGTGCCGGTTAGAATGCCATAAGACAAGTGAATGTTATTTCTGTTTTAGTGCATAATAATTGCATTCAATTCTGCTTGCTCACCCCAATTGTTCAAAGATGCCGGTGAACACCGGCCGCAAGCGCTGGATTTCCTCGCGATGGACAGCCGACAGGGCGTCGAGCAAGGCATAAGCCTTGGGGGTAAGGCGTAGCAACGCCCGCCTGCGATCGGTAGCAGCCACCTCGCGCGTAATAAGCGCCAAGGCTTCGAGGCGATTGATCAGGCCCGTGGCGCTATGTGGCTTTAGTATCAGACGTTCGGCGACATGGCCGACGGTGGCTTCATCCGGCGGACAGCCCCGGATCGCGAGGAGAGCCTGGTGCTGTTGCGGCGTCAGCCCGACTTCGATGGCCTTTTCCTCGCTGAACGCCTGGAAGCGGCGAATGGCGTGGCGAAATGAGGCCAGCGCCACATAGTCGGCATCCCCCAGCAATTTATCCTTTTGCCTCAATTGATCCTCACTGATTGAATTACATCGCAATACGATATAATGGGCTCACACTACTTTTGAAGGATAATATCGATTCATGTCGCTGACACCCCCACGTTCCGTCGAAGGCCACCAACTCGCCGACCATAGTGTTGATCGCCGCATGGTCATGTTGGCGGCCATGGCCGTCGTGGTTGGAACGGGCGGCGCCTTCGGCGCATGGGT
Source organism: Caenibius tardaugens NBRC 16725 (assembly GCF_003860345.1). GTDB lineage: Bacteria > Pseudomonadota > Alphaproteobacteria > Sphingomonadales > Sphingomonadaceae > Caenibius > Caenibius tardaugens. Next base: position 2,282,235 of record NZ_CP034179.1, on the reverse strand, counting down.
GCTGGTCAAACTCATCGAGATCGCCACCAATCTCTTCTGGTTTGGTCGCCTTTCTGCTGATCACTCGGTGATAACCGATGCATCGGTGGGCTGGCTAGTGGTGGTGATTCCTATCATCGGCAGCCTTATCGTGGGTCTGATGGCGCGTTTCGGATCGGACAAGATTCGCGGCCATGGCATTCCCGAGGCGATCGAAACGATCCTCTTCGGCGAGAGCCGACTGTCGCTCAAGGTCGCGCTGCTCAAACCCCTGTCCTCGGCGATCTCGATCGGCAGTGGCGGACCCTTCGGCGCGGAAGGACCGATCATCATGACGGGCGGGGCCATTGGTTCGCTGTTCGCCCAATGCTTCCATCTCAGCGCGGCCGAGCGCAAGACGCTCCTCGTGGCCGGTGCGGCAGCCGGCATGACCGCCATCTTCGGTACACCGCTCGCGGCGATCTTGCTGGCCGTCGAAGTGCTCCTGTTCGAGTGGAAACCGCGCAGCTTCGTCCCCGTCCTCGTTGCAGCACTTGTTTCCTTCGCCTGGCGTCCGCTTCTGCTCGGATCGGGACCGATGTTTCCAATGGCGGCGATGGCTCCACAGGAAAGCTGGGCCCTGCTCGCTTCCGGCGGGATCGGCCTCGTCGTCGGTCTTGAAGCCGCTCTACTATCGACATCCCTCTACGGTATCGAGGATCTCTTCCATCGCCTGCCATTCCACTGGATGTGGTGGCCAGCGATCGGTGCGGTGGTCGTTGGTCTGGGTGGTCTCATCGATGCACATGTGCTTGGCGCCGGTTATGCGAGCATCGAGGCTCTCCTCAATGGCTCGTTATCGCTCCGGGTCGTTGCTGCGCTCCTCGTCGTGAAGGCCGTCGTCTGGTTGGTCGCGCTGGGGTCGGGCACGTCTGGCGGCGTTCTTGCCCCGCTCCTCATTCTGGGCGGTGCCGCCGGCTTCCTGCTCGGGCAGTTCCTGCCCGGCGATCCGGGGTTCTGGGCCATGATCGGCATGGCGGGAATCATGAGCGGCGCGATGCGTGCGCCGATGACCGGCGCGATCTTCGCGGTCGAACTCACCGGGCACTTCAGCGCCATCCCGTGCACGATCGCTGCTGCGGGCGGCGCCTATGCCATCAGCGTGCTACTGATGCGGCGATCGATCCTCACCGAGAAAATCGCGCGGCGCGGCCGGCATATCCTCCAAGAGTATACGGTCGATCCCCTTGACCTCATCCAGGCGGCTCAGATCATGACGCGGGATCCGGCAACCCTACCGGGCATGATGACCGTGGAGGCCGCGGCATCCTTCTTCGCAACTAAAGCCGTGCATCGCAGCTATCCCGTGACCGACCCGCAAGGAAGATTGCTGGGTCTTGTCTCTCGCACCGATGCCCTGCGCTGGCAGGGCGATCGCGACGACGATCAAACACCGCTCATCGACGCCATCGCAGATGCAGCACAGCCCGTTGCCTATCCCGATACGCCCACCGGCGTCGTTGCCGATCTCATTGTCGAATCCGGCATCGGCCGCATTCCGATCATCGAACCCGAAACAAGACGCGTGCTCGGCATCCTTTCCCGTCAGGATCTGCTCAAGACCCGCAGCGCGAACCGCCATGCCGAACTTGGTCGCTCACGCCATCTCGGAACAAAACTCCAACCAAGCACGCAGTAGAACGGCCTAGGAGCGGTCAGTTACGACGTGCAAGGACGGGACCGGGGAACCAACCCTCACCTATTTTCGCTCGTATTGCGATACACACTCCTGCCGCGGCATGGGAAAAGGAGGAACGGGGGAACATCGCATGTCGGACGCCAAGGTGCTGCTGCTGGTCGAGGACGAGCCTCTGATCCTGTGGACGCTGCAGGAGATGCTAGAATTTTGCGGATATGTGGTCATCGCCGCGACCTGTGGGTTGGATGCCGTCACCATTCTCGATAGCCGCCATCCTGAAATCGCCGGAGTGGTCACCGATGTGAGGCTTGGGGTGGGTCCCAACGGATGGGAGGTATCGTGGCGCGCCCGAGAACTGCAACCGGATATTCCTGTGGTGTATGTATCAGGAGATAGCGCCGCAGAATGGCCGCTTTATGGTGTTCCCAAAAGTACCATGGTTCCCAAGCCATACGGAACGCCGCAAATGCTGACGGCGATCTCGTCCGTTCTTATAGGCGCGCCTATTCGTCCGCTATGAATCGAGGAGATGGCGCTTTCAATGCCGCTTCGATCAAACGACGCACCTTCCCTCGGCGTGCAACGTCCGAACCGCCTGCTGCGGCAGCTTCACGCCGGGCTCGTCGAACGAAATTGCGCATTTCAGCAAAGCTCGGCCGTCTATTCTGGCCTAGCACCGCGATGAGGGCAGGATAGATCCAGATCTGCGTTGCCATCAGTGCTTTCCTTTGGACAAGGCGGAGCGGCCTGGTTCGGTATCGCGCAATGATCCTCCGCCTCTTTCTTCCCGACCTACAAGACAGAGCAGGCCCGCTCCAACCAGAGCGAACACGGTGACCATCTTCACGAACTCACTGTGCCCCAACGCAGCCCACCAGGCGCCACCAACTATGACGAGCAGAAAAGCCGCCCCCCAGCGCGGATGATGAACACGAGTAGCTAGCCACCAAGTCAGATAGGACAGCAACACCGCCACCAGCAAGCTGCCTAACGTCAAGCCGACAGTCATGACCAGAATTTTCAATATCGGCATATACGCCTCCATCGACCTTCACTCAGCACATCCATAGAATATATCGCATTGCGATATAAAAGCAAGAGGTTTGCAGATATCCTCGCCAACGCAGCTCGTCAGGAAAGATGCTGAAGATGCCGCAGCCTCCAGATCGGTGCCCGTCCATCAATGGTTGATTGATAGACGTCAGGATAGCGGCACAGCGCCGCATCGAACGTGGACAGATCGAAGGGCTCGTCGGGCTCGAAGCTGTCGAAGCCACAACGCTGCATGAAGAATACGAGGTCAACGAGCACGTCACCGATCGCGCGGATTTCGCCTGTGTAGCCCGCCTCGCGCAATATGCTTGCACTGGAAAAACCACGCCCATCGCGAAACCGCGGAAAGTCTATCTCGACGAGGCGCACGCGGCCAAGTTCTGGTAACAAGGCGCGGACATCATCGCCCGCCTCGAGAAGCACCGAGGTTGCATCCTTCTGATTGAGAAACGCATCCAGGGACACCCCCGGTTCATCCGGTGCCGTATCGTCTCGGAAGCGTAGCGGGTCACCCATAAATAGCCTCCTTGAACGTGTCCATGCCAACGCGGCGAAAGCAATCGAGAAAGCGTTCACCTGGCTCGCGAATCTCACGATAGCGCTCGATCGTGCGCTCGACGGCATCGACGATCCCGGTTTCGTCGAAGCCCGGCCCCGTAATCTTGGCCTGCGAAACATCCTCGGCCCCGGACCCACCAAGCAGCAACTGGTAGTTCTCTGTGCCCTTACGATCGACACCAAGGATACCGATATGGGCCGCGTGGTGATGGCCGCAGGCGTTGATGCAGCCCGAAATCTTGATCTTGAGTTCGCCGAGGTCCAGCTGACGATCGAGATCGGCAAAGCGCTCCGCGATCTGTTGCGCGACGGGTATCGAACGCGCATTGGCCAGGCTGCAATAATCGAGCCCAGGACAGGCGATGATGTCCGTGACGAGGCCGAGATTGACGCTTGCCAGCCCCGCCGCATCGAGCGTCTGCCAGACCGCATAGAGGTCCTGCTTGCGCACATGGGGCAGCACGAGGTTCTGGACGTGCGTCGAGCGCAGGTCATCGAAGCTGTAGCGTTCGGCAAGGTCGGCCACGAGCTCCATCTGCTCGGCTGAAATGTCGCCAGTGATGCCCCCGTCGGGCTTGAGGCTGATATTGACGATGGCATAACCGGGCGCCTTATGTGCGGCGACCTGGCGATCGACCCATAGCGCGAAGTCGGGATCGGAGCGGTCGAGCTCCTCGAAAAGCCCGGTCTCGAATGGCGGCGGGTCAAAATGGGCGGCAATCCTGTCATACTCAGCCTGCGGAAAATCCCGGCCCAGCGTCAGGATATGCTCGAACTCCATCTCGACCTGACGACGGAACTCTTCTTCCCCCAGTTCATGGACAAGAATCTTCATCCGCTGCTTGTGGATGTTGTCGCGCCGCGCATGCCGGTTCCACACCCGCAGAATGGCCTGGATATAGGAAAAGATCTGGCCTGCCGGACAGAACTCCCTGATCGGGAAAGCGATAATCGGCGTGCGCCCCATACCACCGCCAGCATAGATCTCGAACCCCTGCTCACCGCTCTCGTTCTTGACGATGCGCAGCGCACAGTCGTGCCAGCGCAGCGCGGCACGGTCTTCTTGCGCTGCGATCACTGCGATCTTGAACTTGCGCGGCAGATAACTGAATTCTGGATGGAACGTCGTGGCCTGGCGGATCAGTTCGGCCCAGGGCCGCGGATCGCATATCTCGTCGGGAGCAGCTCCAGCATAATGATCCGCCGACAGGTTGCGGATGCTCTCGCCGCTCGTCTGGATGGCGTGCATTTCCACCGTCGCGAGCTCAGCGAGGATGTCGGGCGCCTCCGCCAGTTTGATCCAGTTATATTGGATGTTCTGCCGCGTCGTGAAATGACCGTAGCCTCGGTCATATTTGCGCGCGATATGCGCCAGCTTGCGCATTTGCCGCGAATTGAGCGTGCCATAAGGCACCGCTACGCGCAGCATATAAGCGTGCAGTTGCAGGTAGAGCCCATTCTTGAGCCGCAGAGGCTTGAACTGGTCTTCGCTGAGATGACCTTCGATCCGACGGCGTGTCTGGTCGCGAAACTCTTCGACCCGGGCATCGACCATGGCCTGATCATAATCGTCGTATTTGTACATATCAGCCTCTTACACCCAACGGAACTGCAGGATGGCATCATGGGCACTCATGCACAAAATGACTTTTAATGCGGCAATCCATCAAAATATTTGTTCGATAAGGTAAGATCCTTATAGAACAGCAACCACGGGCCGCTCTTTGCAAGCCGGCATTGAAGGAAACCCAAACCTTAATATGTCTGCGACATTTAGGTATAGTGTTGCGGATTGTTTCTCAGGAGTTCTGCGTGCGGCTGACACTTTACACGGATTATTCACTGCGGGTCTCGATTCACCTGGCCTGGACTTGTAACGGTTTTGCGCCGGTCACCTGAGCTATTAGAGCTCGCAACAGGAGATCGACGAGATGATCAAGCATAGCGAAGAGTTCAAGCAGGAAGCGGTGCGTATCGCGCTGACCAGTGGGTTGCCACGTGACCGGGTTGCATCAGATTTAGGGATAGGGAAATCGACACTGGGGAAGTGGGTGTCGCAGTATCGGCCCAGTGATCTGGTGTCAGCGCCGCAGGCAGATCTGGCGCGTGAGAATGAACGCCTTCGCCTGGAGAACCGCGTGCTCCGGGAGGAGAGGGAAGTATTAAAAAAGGCCACGCAGTTCTTCGCGAGCCAAAGGCCGTGAAGTTCGCTTTTGTGCATAGCTGGCGGCACCGATGGCCCGTTGAACTGCTCTGCCGTGTCATGCTTGTCAGTGAGCGTGGTTATCGTTCCTGGCGCTCGCGGCCGATCAGCCATCGGGAGCGGACAGACATGAAGGTGCTGGCTCATATCCGGGAACAGTACAGGCTGAGCCTTGGCAGCTACGGCCGCCCGAGGATGACGATGGAGTTGAAGGAGGTTGGGCTCGATGTTGGCGAGCGCCGGGTCGGGCGGCTGATGACCCGAAGGGCGGCGTAGCCAACATCAACGGGATCAGGCCAGTCCGCACACGCAAACACAAGGTTACGACCGACAGCCACCATCGCCTGGGTGTCGCGGCGAACTGGTTGGACGGTGACTTCGCCGCCGATGCGCCCAACCATAAGTGGGCGGGAGACATCACCTATATCTGGACCTCAGAAGGCTGGCTCTATCTTGCCATCATCCTCGACCTGCATAGTCGGCGCGTCGTGGGCTGGGCGGTCAGTGACAGGATGAAGAAGGATCTGGCAATCAGGGCGCTGGATATGGCAGTGCGCCTACGTCAGCCTCCAGAAGGCTGCCTTTTCCATTCGGATCGCGGCAGCCAATATTGTTCTTACGACTATCAGAAAAAGCTGCGGGCCTATGGCCTGCGTCCATCAATGAGCGGCAAGGGTAATTGTTACGACAACGCCTCCGTCGAGACGTTCTTTAAATCCATGAAGGCGGAGCTCATCTGGCGGCGGAGCTGGCCAACGCGGCGTCACGCCGAAGCGGCCATCTTCCAGTACATAAATGGCTTCTACAACACCCGACGCCGACATTCATATCTGGGCGGCATCAGCCCGCTCGCGTTTGAAGCCAAGGTGGCATAATGAGATAGGTGACCGGCGCAAAACCGTTACAAGTCCACCTTGCTCTTTCAGCAGCAGGAAAAGCCAAGGAACTTGGTAATGCACTGGCGCGTAACGAAACGGTTGCCTGCGGCTAGCGAGAATGGCCGAAGGCACATCATCATCCAGATGGAGAAGGGCGAGGAAAACAATTTCATTTTGGAGTCTAGCCCGGCGGTGACCCGCCTACCTGACGGCGCCTTTCGTATCGACGAGACGGGCGAAATCATCCGAACCGCTGGCTTGATCGTGGTCTCGCCCGCCGCCTCGGCCCCAGCCATTATTAGTTGGCACACACTGCCGCATAATGACTGCCTCGTCCCGCCTCTTCACGCGTGGCACGCGAGAAAGCGAGACAGCCCATAATGGCGGTTCTCGGGGGCAGCGTCTAACCCGAGCATTATCAGGATGCGGCACTCTGCGATTATCTCTTTGATTAATCCGAATGGCAGTTTCCGTCGCGAGCGGACGTTCGCGAGCGCGGCGCTGAGCGACCGTTTCTGGTCGGATAAGGACTGTCCGGTTTTGGCTTGCCAACGCATCATGGCGGCCGTTCCACGCGCTATTACACACTCGTACCCACCAGATTGCCGATCGCGGCCGTAAGCCCCATCGCCAGCGCCCCCCAGAAGACCACGCGCGACACCGGGCGGAGCGGCTTGGCTCCGCCGGTTTTGGCACCCACCGCTCCTAATAGGGCGAGGAACAGGATCGAGCCCACGGCCTGCCCCGGCACCACCAACCCCATCGGCAGCAGCGCCGCCAGCGCAAGCGGCAGGGCGGCCCCGGCGGTGAAGGTGCCAGCAGAGGTGAAGGCAGCCAGCACCGGGCGCGCCTCGGTCATTGCGGTGATGTGCAATTCGTCGCGCGCATGGCTGCCCAGCGCATCGAAGGCGGTCATTTGCTGGGCTACCTTCCGGGCGGTTTCCGGATCGACGCCGCGGCTTTCGTAAATTGCCGACAGTTCGGCCAGCTCGACGTCGGGCGCGCCGGCCAGTTCCAGTTTCTCCCGCGCCATGTCCGATTGCTCGGTATCCGATTGCGAGCTGACCGAGACGTATTCGCCCGCCGCCATCGACATCGCTCCTGCCACCAGCCCTGCCACACCGGCCACAAGGATTGCCGGGCGGTCCGCGCCCGATGCCGCCACTCCCAGGATCAGGCTCGCTGTGGACACAATGCCATCGTTCGCCCCCAGCACGGCGGCGCGCAGCCAGCCAATGCGAGATACCAGGTGCTGTTCGGTATGCGGTCTCACGCGTCGTTCTCCCCCTCCCGTCTGGCCGCCCGGAGCAGCGAAGTATCAATCAGTTCTTCCACGAACAGTGCCAGCAGCGCGGTGTGCGATGTGACGCCGGCCTTAGCATAGATACGCGCCAGTTGCGCCCGTACCGTTCCCGCCGCCGTGGCGCGCAGGGCGGCAATCTCGGCCACGTCGCAGCCCTTCAGCGCAAACAGCGCCACGTCGGCCTCCGCCGGGGTCAGCTGCCATTGAACGAACCGGATCTGGACCATCAATCCCAAGCGCTTCAATTCGCCGATATTCTAACTTCTCCGGTGGACTACCATGATGGGGCAGGTCAACTCCACTATTAGCCTTGCCCATTGCCGCCGAAGCGGCATTTCATATACCGCACCATTTTGAATTAAAAGGGTTAATTTCACAACTGCGCCGAGATGCTAATTGGCATCCGCCAAAACAGGCTGTGGCATAAGACGGGTCCAGCGTTTACGCCACAGCCGAGTTTTCGGTCGCTTAGTGTGTGGACAGTTCGCCTTGCGACTTGCTGTCGAATTGAATGTTACTACAAGTTCGTGCGTTTTCGATGACGAAAAAACTGCCCCACCGAAGCGGTTCTTTTAAGTGTTCCGGTTGACAATTAGCGCTCGTTCATTCGCACCGATTCAAGATGCCCCTTAATGTTTTTTGAGCAAGCTCTCCGCTTGGACGGCAGGACATTCCGTTTTACGGTTAAGCCGCAAACCAATTGAACGGCAATCGCCGAACATTTGCAGGCCTTAGGTATTCAACCCGAGCACAGTATCACCTACCATCAAAATCACCAACATAAGCAGTGTAATCACAAGAGCGATAATAAAGCTTCGGAGTATCGACATGTTCCTTCTCGTTCTCGTTGGTGGTGGCCATGCACAGGCATGAAGTGGCTTCCACTGCGGAGGATAGATCAATCGGCTGGGGTAATTTTCCCTCTAATGCCTCCCTATCTAAGGGGCATCACCGTTATCAAGCGCTCAAGATTTCCCATAGGCCGAGCCTTGAGCTTCTGAACCGCGCCAGCTTTGTATCGCCGTCCCATAGTTCGGCAACTCTACCTGGTTTGTCGTAGATTGCAGGGCTGAGCGCCCCCGAGGAATCTGCAGCATCGAATTCGATGCGTCGCGCTTGACCCAATCCATCGCGGAAGAAAATGAGTGAGTAGGTTCGCATGTAGTCTCCCTCCTTCACCCGTCTCCATAAACTATATCACAATGCGGCGCGTTCCCGAAACAACCCACCGTTCGTATCGAGCGTCTGAACGCAACAGCCCATTCAATTATCCTTCTTGATAAAGCTGATCTTGCCCTGCGGCTCGAGAATCGCCCAGGCAACATCTGCCAGCCGCGCGATACCCGCCAGGCGCATCTCCGATTCGACTTCCGCCAGGGTGATACGATCACGACGCAGATTATCTCGGATCAGTTCGCCTTCGCAAATTATGACGCGGGGTTCCCCATCGAGTAGCTTTTCCGCCTTGGGCGATAGGTAGGTCAGCCAACTCAGCACCAACCCTAGGAAGGCAAACGTCGACACCGCGAGTATCGCCCCTGTCAGACTAAAATCGTTGTGTGTCACGCCCTGCTGAATAAGATCCCCCATCACGATCATCACGACCAGTTCGAAGGGTGTCAGTTGACCAAGCTCGCGCTTTCCCAGCAAACGCAGCAAAACATAGAGAAAGGTGAACATCACCGTAGCGCGAATGACTATGTCCATTACGGATACACTCTTAGCTGGGCTTCGTGAGCGGTGATCAGCTGCGTCCGGTCGCTGATCTTGATTTTCCCGTGCGTGCTTCCCACGAGCGAGGGGTTGACCTGACCATCATATTTGATGAGCACTTTCTGTCCCGGATCGAGCGGTCCGTAGCCTAGCTGAAAACTGGATGGTCCCGGCTTTTCCGTGATGGGCGAAGGTATCATCGAATTGATGGTAATATTGCGCCAGTAAGTCGAAGGCATATCAATCGTCAGATCGACGATTGCCTTTTTTGCTTCCACTTCGATTGTGGTTTCAAAGAACTCCCCGTTGCGGATATTTTCGGGATAGGTGAATGTTATGCGGGCCACGCGGGTATCATGCATACAAACTCTGTTGGCATAGCCACCGAACAGGCCTGTCGCGGCCAGAAGAACGATAGTTGCCAGTGTCGCAAGCGAGGCCACACTGGCATGGCGATGCCAGCTACGCGCCTCTATATTTCGCCGGTCCAGTCCATCGGGTAGGTTGGCAGCGCTATCCATTAACGATGGTGCCGCCATTCGGATGAAGCACCTGACCCGACATATAGCTTGAATCCGCACAGGCCAGAAACAGGAAGCTGGGAGCGACCTCGTTGGGCTGCCCCGGTCGTTTCATTGGCGTGTTCTTGCCGAATGATTTCATCTTTTCTTTGGTTGCGCCCCCCATCGGATTGAGCGGTGTCCATATCGGCCCGGGCGCCACCGCATTGACACGGATTCCCTTGCCGACGAGGTTTTCGGATAAGGAACGGGTGAATGCGGTGATCGCGCCCTTGCTGCTGGAATAGTCCAGCAGTTCACTAGACCCTTTGTAATTCACCACTGGTGCAGTTGATGATGGCGCTCCCCTTTTTCAGATGCGGGCGCGCGGCCTGCGAAAGATAGAACATACTGAAAATATTGGTCTGAAAAGTCCGCTGCAATTGCTTGTCGGTGATGTCCTCAATCTCGGGGTCCGGATGCTGTTCCCCGGCGTTGTTGACGAGGATGTCCAGTCGCCCCAGCGATTTCACAGTTTTTTTAATGGCCTGTTCGCAGAACTTGGGATCTCCGACATCGCCGGCGAGAACGAGGGATTTACGGCCTTCCGCAGCCACTATCTCCGCAGTTTTGGCAGCATCATCGTGTTCGCACAGATAGATAATGGCGATGTCGGCCCCCTCGCGCGCGAACAGAGCCGCAACGGCACGGCCGATCCCGCTATCGGCGCCAGTAATCAGCGCCACTTTGCCTGCCAGCCGGCCCGAACCGGAATAGTGCGGCTCCCAATCAGGTTTGGGTTCGAGCTTGCTTTCGTGCCCGGGAAGGCCATCCTCCTTCACACGTCCAACCCGTGCCACCATGTCGCATTTTCCTCATACCCGCGTCGATGGAAGCGGGACTGGCATGACCAGTGCGGCCTTGGCCCGTCACCGGACCAGCCAGCGCTTGTACAAGTAACGGGAATGCACGGTTTGGGTTTGCGCGCTTGCGAAAAATTGAGATCAGGCGCCCCGGATGCGCGATGAATTCCGCATCCCCCCAGTTGATCGATATTTGTCCGTGACCGACTTCGACTTTGAGACCTGCAGCCGTTTCGATATCGCTTAATCTGTTGATATTCAGTTGAACGTTTGCTCCCGCCTGACTCCATCGCGTCAGGAGCCACCTATGCAGAGACACTTTCTGTGCATCAGGCGTTTAGGCTCATGACGTACAGCAAACGAGACGAATAATCCCGCTGTCACCGAAGTCCGTAGCTTCAGTGAATCGCTCACACGCCATCGTGATTTGCACACAGTACTTTCGCTCTGGTGTATCCATTGCCTTTGCGAAACTGACAAGGCCGCGATGAATACCCTGAGGTGTGAGCAACACAGGGAAGTCAAGTTCCCTGGTCTCCCGGCTTCTGGAAGAATCCTATCTGGCGGTTCCGGAACCATGAGATCACTCTGCTAACGCGTAACTAATCGCAAGGTGATCTGCACCTTGCCGCAACATAGCAACGGCGACACGCAAGGTCGCAATTCGGGTTGTCCCCCGGCCGATATCCCCGAAATGGCAGAGCTGATGATGAACGGTGCCATCACTCATTGCGCAGGCCAAATGCACCAAACCCGCCTCTTCCGATGGGCTTCCCTTGCCGGTGAAGCCGGTGATGGCGATGGCGAGCGAGGCCTCGGACCGCTGCAAGGCCCCCCGTGCCATCGCGCACACTATAGGTTCGCTGACAGCGCCATAATCAAAGATCAAATCAGGTGAGATCCCGAGAAGATCACATTTAGATGCGTCACTATAGGTCACAAAGCCACGATCAAAGACATGGCTTACCCCTTCGATGTCGGTCAGCAACGAAGCCAGCATGCCACCCGTGCAGCTCTCCGCCGTCGCGATCTTTAGGCCCGCGCGCACTGCAACTTTCAGCACCATGATCGCGTCGCAGATTAGATCAGCGGGCAGCGCGGGCTCCAACGTCTCCGCTTCCTTATGGTTACTGGAGAAGTCCATGTGACCAAAACGTCTTCCACATCCCTGCAGTTCCCAATCTTACGCGACAAATTGAATTTCTAGTGCGACTTGCAGTCTTGAGATGAACGATCGCGGTTTGGGATCGATCTCAGTTCAGGGAGCAATGCGATGCCCCAGCGGAGCGGCAGCCGCGCTATCCCGTTTCAGGATGACTGACGTATAATATTGCCATCATCCCCGCCGCCCACAGCAGAGTAGTTCAAGCCGTGGCCGCCCTCTTTGCGCGCAAAGGTGCGGATATGCGATCATCTCTCTGTTTCAAAACGATGATACGAAGGAAACAAATCGGATCCTAGAAGCTGAGACGCGACGTGCGATTGTCCACTAAGTCAGATCCAGCTTACCAATGGCGTAATTATCGTGTGAACGTACGATCTCGTGGCGACGGCATGGAACCAATGACTGCGCTATCCGCTTCCTACGCAGGAGATTGCGAATGGCAGCACGAGCATATTGGCAGGGTCAAATACGTCTAGCGTTGGTTTCCATCCCGGTGGAGGTTTATCCGGCGACGAAATCCGGCGCGGCGATCAGTTTTCACCAGGTCCACGAACCGAGTGGCAAGCGCATCCGCTATGAAAAGGTCGCGCCCGGCGTTGGCCCCGTCGATCGCGACGAAATTGTCAAAGGCTATGAGGTCGAGAAGGGCGAATATGTCCTATTGGAACAGGATGAGATAGAAGCGGTCAAGATCGAGAGCCGCAAGACGCTGGAACTGGTGCAGTTCGTTGACGCCAGCGAGATCGATGTTCTCTATTATGAGAAGCCCTATTTCATGGTTCCCGCTGATGATCTGGCGGAAGAAGCCTATATCGTTCTTCGTGATGCGTTGCGTCAGACCAAAAAGGTCGGCCTCGGCCAGTTGTCGGTTCGTGGCCGCGAACAGCTGGTGTCGATCAAGCCATGCGGGCGTGGACTGGTGATGGAGGTGTTGCGCTATGCCGACGAGGTCAACAAGGCACAGAGCTATTTCCGCGACATTGCCGATGCGAAGCCTCAGCCCGAGTTGCTGGACCTTGCAACAACGCTTATCGACAAGAAGACCGCTCCGTTCAAACCGGCCGAATTTCATGATCGCTATGTGGAAGCGCTGCATCGCCTGATCGAGAAGAAACGCAAGGCAAAAGGCAACCGGCGCATTCTCGAGGACCCTGACGAGGGTCGTCCTGCCGCCGGCAGCAATGTGATCGATCTGATGGCCGCTCTACGCAAATCGGTGGGCGGAGGTGCTCCTGCAAAGGCATCCACAAAATCACCCGCAAAGAAAACCACCACAAAAAAGACTGCCTCTACCCGCAACCGGAAGGCCGGATGAGATGGAGCTAAACCCCGATACACCGCTCCACTGGATCGACATGACGATCCTGATGCGCCTTGGGACGGCGGCAATACTGGGCTTGCTGCTTGGTCTCGATCGGGAGCTCAAGGGTCATGACGCCGGCCTTCGGACTCATGGCCTGATCTGCTTCAGCGCTGCTGTGATGACAGTCTGTTCGATTGCACTCTATCATCAGCTCGATACCGACGGCTCGCGCATGGACCCTCTACGCATCTTCGAGGGTGCTGGCGCTTTCGTCGGCATCATCGCCGCAGGATTGATCGTAGTAAGCAAGGGTACGGTGCACAACCTTACCACGGCCGCCCACATCTGGCTGGCGACCGTTATCGGTATTGCTTGCGGCGCCGGGCAATGGCCGCTGGTTTTGGTCGCGGCCATTGTCGCGGTCGTGATGATGTCCGGTCTCGCGCTGTTCGAACGCCGGTGGCTGAGCCGCTTCGGCCAGGACCGGGAGCAGGGATAATGGCCAGCGCCGATCCGCTTTCGCGCTACAACGAGAAGCGGGATTTCACGCGTACATCCGAACCCGCAGGCAAGACCGGGCGCAGCACGGATGGCAACCTTTTCATCGTTCAAAAGCATGGCGCCACGCGCCTTCATTGGGATTTTCGTCTGGAGGCAGACGGCGTGCTCAAGAGTTGGGCCATCACGAAAGGCCCAAGCACCGACCCCGACGACAAGCGCCTCGCGGTGCGTACCGAGGATCACCCGCTCTCTTACGCGCGGTTCGAAGGGACAATACCCAAGGGCGAATATGGCGGCGGCACCGTCATGCTCTGGGATCAGGGCACATGGGAACCCGTGGAGGGCAAGAGTGCGAAGGATATCGAGAAAGGCCATCTCCACTTCCGCCTCCATGGCGAGCGCATGAAAGGCGAATGGTTGCTGGTGCGGATGCGCCCGCGCCCCGGCGAAAAACGCGAGAACTGGCTGCTTCGTAAAATCGCTGATGCCTATGCCAGCAATTCCGCAGATCTGGTCGAGCAGGGTCTCACCAGCGTGCTGACGGGGCGGTCGATGGCGCAGATCGCGGCGGATAAAGCGGGAACGCACCCCCTGCAAAACAAGAAAGGCAAGGATTTCGACGCGGCCATGAAGAAGGCGGCGCGCCACAATGCCGGCCTGCGCCCTAAAACAGCCCGCACCAGAAAAGATGCATCCTCCGCACTACCGACATTCCAGCCGGTTCAGCTTGCCACGCTGGTCGATACCATACCCACCGGCAATGGCTGGATGCATGAAATCAAGTTCGACGGCTATCGCGCGCTGGTGGCCGCCAGCAGCAGCAAGGTGCGCATCTACACACGTTCAAGCCTCGACTGGACGGACAAGTTCGAACCGCTTGCCCAACAGATAGCGGCGCTCGACCTGCCCCCCTGCCTGATCGACGGCGAGATCGTCGCTTACGACAGTCAAGGCAATCCCGATTTCTCCGCCCTTCAGAACGTGCTGAAACGCGGCCACGGCCAGCAACAGGAAAAAGACCACCTGGCTTTTCACGCTTTCGATCTGCTGCTGCAGGATGGGCTGGACCTCAAACCCCTTCCCGCCATCGAACGCAAGGAACGGCTCGAAGCCCTGCTTGCAGACAGCCGCCCGCCTGTTCATGTTGCAGACCATGTAATCGGCGCAGGAGAAAAGCTGTTCTCCGCCATGTGCGTGGCCGGGCAGGAGGGGATCATCGCCAAGCGCGTGGATGCACCCTATCGGGGAGAGCGCACCCGCAACTGGGTCAAGGTCAAATGCACCCGGCGTCAGGAATTCGTCATCATCGGTTGGACGACGAGCGGTACGCGCGGCCGGGCGTTCAAATCGTTGCTGCTGGCCCAGCGTGAAGGCGATGTGCTCGTGTACAAGGGCAAAGTCGGGACGGGTTTCAACAGCGCGACGATGGACGATCTTGCCAACCGGATAGCAACGCTGACCCGCAAGACGGCCCCGGCCCCTGTGCCCCGCGCCGAGGCGCGGGGTGCGCACTGGGTGACGCCGAAACTGGTCGCCGAGGTCGCCTTCGCCGAATTCACCGCCGAGGGCCGCGTGCGCCACGGCAGCTTCATCGCGCTGCGCACCGACAAGACCGCACAGGAAGTCAAGCCGGAACGGGCGCTTGCCGCCCCCCAAGAGACGGCCGCGATCAGGATCACCCATCCCGACCGCGTGATTTTCCCGGAAACCGGCGAAACCAAAGGTGATCTCGCCACCTATTATGAGAGCATCGCACCGCTGATGTTACCTTTTGCAGCCCATCGACCGATCAGCCTGGTACGTTGCCCGCAAGGCCGTGCACGCAAATGTTTTTTCCAGAAACATGACAGCGGATCGTTCGGCCCGCATGTGAGCCATGTACCGATTGCCGAGAAGCATGGTGGCGTTGAAGATTATCTCTACGTCACCGACACGGCGGGCCTTCTGGCCTGTGTCCAGATGGGCACGATTGAGTTCCACGGCTGGTGCGCGAGTACCGCAGATGTTGAGCATCCCGATCGCATGATCTTCGATCTTGATCCCGACGAAGGACTGGATTTCGCAGAGGTGAAGCGGGCGGCACGCCAAATCCGTCAGCATCTCGCCGATCTTGGCCTTGTCAGCTTCGCGATGCTCTCGGGCGGCAAAGGTGTACATGTAGTGCTCCCGCTTACGCCCGGGCACGACTGGGCCGTGCACAAGGATTTCGCGAAGCGCTTCGCCGAGGCGCTTAGCATCGCCGAGCCGGAACGTTTCACCGCGACAATGAGCAAGGCCAAACGCAAGGGCCGCATCTTCATCGACTGGCTTCGTAACCAGCGCGGCGGCACTGCTATTCTGCCCTACTCCGCCCGCGCTCGGACGGGGGCCCCCATCGCGGTGCCGGTTGGGTGGGATGAACTGAAGGACATCGAAACGGCGAACAGCTTCAGCATTAGGGACGCGGCCGACCTGCTGGAACGGTCTCGCAGCAAGCCCTTGAGAGGCTGGGGTTTCGCGGCCCAAAGCTTGCCCGAAACAATATAAGCGCGGCGCGTATAAACTTCGCGGCAAAGCGCCCGATCAGCCTCGTCCCCTATCCTCAAGTTTGGGCGAAGAAATGCTTCGATGGCGATGCTCGAGGACCGGGTAAAAGAGCTGAGCTACGACTGGTCACTAGTACGAATGAGTAAGCATCCGAGCTAGCTCGATCATAGCACTTCATAGGCGATAGGCTTGAATGTGCCGCCATTGGAAGCGTATGCGGAGCATGCTGTAAGCCCGACGATCAAATCCATCTTTGCTTCAAGCTCAATATGATCCCCGGCTCGCGTGGGAGGAGGAAGCACTTGCAGGCGCCCTGTTTCGCTATCGACAGGTACGTTCATGAACAGATTGAACGCGGTCGGGATTGCATCGGGAGCAATGCCGAATGGCCCCAGGGCTTCGGCCAAGTTGCCGAAACACCCCCGATGCACTGTGGCATCAGGATAGAAATGTCTGAATGTTGCTTCGCTACACGGAGTGAGCAGGAAATCGTGGCAACCGGCGCTATCGGAGGCGATTTCCAGCATAGGGTTCGACCTGTTCGACCAGAGCGTGTTCCCCACGGTGAGTTTGATGCTTTCCTCGTAATCGAAGGTTCTTCCGTTGGAGATCACTTCTCTGACGTCGGCCGAACTGAAGGCGAGAAGATCGCTGACTTGTTGCCCCTCCACATCGACCACGCGAAGCCTTTGGCCTCGCGCAAGACGGAATGCTGTCCCGCTCCTGGGCTCGATCACATCCATCGTCATTGCGCGCGCGGATCGTGGAAAGGACAGCGCCAGTCGGCGCTGACCTGCCGGCCGCTATACTGGCGAGCCTCGCTTGCCCGTCCATGCTCCGCCAACATGGGGTTGGGATCGCCCGCGAGTTTTACGTCGCGTTCAATGATCGCCTTGCGCATGCGCTCGTAGCGTCCTTCTTCGCGTAAGCGCTCGAACTGATCGTGCAGATTGAACACCAGGGTCGGATTTTGGAACCGGCGCGCTGGGCGCGATGCGTTGGGGTGAAGGCCAACTACGAAAAAAGCTTCCTGCCCGAAACTCAAGGAAAAATGTGGGTCGCTTGGATCGGGACTGACCCGGTGATCGTAAGGCTGTCCGAGCCAGTGATCTTTATCGGCCAGAGATTGAAGTCGCTGCCACATTGCGGCTTCAAACGCACGCTCATCGAGATCGAGGGGCTGCTCAAAGATAATCGCTAAACTGCGAAATCCTGATGGATCACGTCGATACTCCTGAGCCCATTCCAACAAAGCGCGATGAATGTGCACATCGTCCCAGGCGCTGGCGATGTTGTGGCCCTCCAGCACCTTGAGCGTGCCTCGCGCCAAGGCGGACTTGGCCCCCACACAAGGGAAATGGGGTTCATCGATCTTATCGAAAAATTGCTGCCTCAGACCTTCGGGGTCTCTCACCAACAGGTTCTTGCGAAAACTCCCCACTTCGTACCACCATGCTTTCCAATGATGGTCCTTAAACCCACCTCCGGACGAGGGGTTCCCCGTCACAGCGAGGCAGGCAACCAGGAGCAAAGTCGAATTTGCGAGCATCATGATGGTCACTGCTGCCATTTTTTGAGGGTGAAGGAGCGCCCCATAAATGTCTGGATAGTTCAGTCGGCAGAATTGCAGCGGTCGCTTGAATGCGTTGGATGGGGTGATCTCGCCCAAACACTCGGCATCGCAATCGAGGCAGCAGAAGATTTCGACACGCTCGATGCCATCGATATCGAAACGGGGTGGTCGGAATGATCGGGCTCGCGCTCTATATCGTGCTATCCGCGCTCGTTGCCTTCTGGTTGCGTCACAAGCTGCCGATCTTCCAACGGGCGAACGACTGGAACTGGCAGGCATGGGTGTTGCTCGACATCATCGCCGCGTTCCTGATCTTCTGGCCGCTCTATCTGGTCGGTGTGATCGATGACCGCCCGCGCAACGGCCTGACGGTATCGGGATACTGCGGGCGCAATGCCCTGATGGGCAAGCGCTGGGCACGGATCGCATCGGCGGTGATCGATCGCCTGTTTCTTATCCTGACCAGCCAGCGCGACCATTGCGTCAAGGCTTACACCCGCTGGTCCGATCCACTGGGGGCCAAATGACCGACCGCACACTGACCGACGCTGATGTTCAGGCCATCGTCGACAAGCTCAAATCTGAACTGGTTGCCGATTTCTACGGCGATCTTGGCCGGGGTGTCTGGGCGTTCTGCAAGAAGGCCCTGATCGGTCTGATACTCGTTCTCGCTGTTTACGGGATGGCGAGCAGCAAGGTTCCCTTCATCAACGTGACAGAGGTGAAGCCATGACAACGCTTTCCGATATTCAGCGCCATGTGGGCGTTGCCGCAGATGGCAAATGGGGGCCAGTGACCGCCGCGGCAATTGCCAAGGCGCTCGGGGTCAAACAGCCGGACAATGCGATCCCTGACGATTACTGGCCGATGCTGTCGAAGATCGAAAGCAATGACCGCCCGTACATCAAAGCATCTACGTCCAGTGCGTCGGGCCTATATCAGTTCATTCGCAGCACATGGCGCGCGGAAGGCGGCCAGTGGGGCACTGATATGTCCCAGGCATTCGGCGGGCTGAAACCTCCTGTCGAAGAACAGCTTGCCCGTGCCAAGACCTTCACAGCCAAGAATGCCGCCATTCTCAGCGCCAAGGGCATCCCGATCAACAGAGCATCGCTCTATGCGGCGCACTTCTTTGGCGCGGGTATGGCGGCAAAGATCATTGGGTCTGATGTCGGCGAGCGTGCGGACCTGATCGCGGGCGAAGCGGCGACGAAGGCGAACCCGTCGATCCTGCGCGGCAAGACCGTCGGCCAGTTCCTGTCGTGGCTGCATGGCAAGACCGGGGAATGGGCGCGATGACCGACCCGCTTCCCGAGAGCAACTTCATCTGGCGGCGCTGGTTCAGCTATGTCCTCGCCTGCGCCCTCATGGGCTTTGTGGGCTGGATCATTGCCCTGCTCAATACACCGAAGGAACTGGCGAACCTCGGCTTCTGGCTGCTGGTCCTGCTGTGGTGGGTTGTGACCTATCACATGATCGCGCCGTCAGCAGAGCAGATCGCGCGGATCATCCAGTCAGCGCGGATTGCGATCAGAGGCAAGGATGAGGGGGAATAGGTGTTGAGACAGACCCCGCTATCCTTGGGGGTGGTAGTGGTGCCTGCCCCAACGCAATGGGAACTATGACGTGATTGGACTACTATCAAGAGTGTTAACCCTGCCTCGCTGGGTTCATCTGATCTTTGGCCTGATTGTCCTATTTCTGGCCACTTTCACCCTGCACAAGTGCGCCGTCTCTCGCGCCCATGACGAAGGCGCAACCTTTGGCGCCACAAGGCAGCGCGAGGCCAATCTGACCGAAACCGTAAAGAACGTGGAGAAAGCCAATGCGGCTGCCGAAACTGTCGTGCGCGATGCTGATGCTGCTCGCGCTGAGTGCCTGCGCAACGCCCGCAACCCCGCCAATTGCTGACAGCGCCTGCCTGTCATTCAAGCGAATCAGCTACGCCATTCCGCCTGTTCAGCCGGACGGATCACGGAACGTGGCGAAGGATGACGGTAACCAACTCGATACGCCAGAGACCGTCTCAGAGGCCCAGCAGCATAATGCCCGGTACGATGCGGTATGTTAGTTTGGCTAGCTAATATGGTGAACGAATCGAAATTCTATATTAGAACGCACGATATTATCGGGGCGGATCAACTATGTCTGACTACAAATCTAGTGGAATCCGCGTGAAGCGTGCCCATATTCAAAAAAATTCTTCATCGGATTCAAAGGGTTTACTTAGCGCTGAAGAATGCGCTGCCCGTGTAGTGGATAATCTAAGCCCAACCGATATGCCTGGCACTCTCTGGGATTCGTTCAGGGATGGCGAAAAGGTGGATGGTTCGGGAGGCTAGTTGGCGCCTGCTCCACATGGTAGCGCGGCGATTTTGCGGGTCTTAAATGTGTGTTGAGTTGCTGCGGCAACTATGCCCATGGGAGTGGAGTCCCTCGCTACCGCAGCGGCAAGAGTGTAACATAACATCGCGCCAAGAGGGAAGTTGCTTCGACGACCTCCACTGAGGGTGACGTCCTCGCCGTCGAAGCGAGCCTTGTTAACCCCGCACTATCTTGAAATAAAGTGGAAAAATGAGAGCGCCCCGCTGCTGGGCGCCGATGCCCTAGCCTGGGGCTTTTCCTGCCCGTGGCTGCGGCAGTGTCAGGAGGGGGCGACTACCGCCGCAGCCTTGCGATGAATACGCTCGTTAACCATAGTGAACAAGTACTGCGGCGGCCCGCACAAGCAGTGAAGCGGTGGAGCGCAAACCGTCGCAGCCGTAACTACATACCGGCTTGAAGATGTAATGAGAAGGTTTCGGCGACACTCCACTATGAACCATGGCTCATTGCCGCCGAAGCGGCAATTCATAGATCGCAGTGTCATGAATTAAAAGGGTTAATTTCGGAGTGCACGTCGAGAAGTGCGTTGACCGCTGCCAAAACAGGCTGTGGCATAAGACGGGTCCAACCATCACGCCACAGCCAAGTTTTCTGGGTCGCTTCATGCGTGGACAGTTCGTCGAACGACTCATTGCCCGCGCAGTTTTTAGTCGAATTTTCTGGGCTTTGACAGGATTTTGTAATTGCCCTGCACGGCAGAGAATTTCTGATAGACCTGAGTTATCCTCGGCATAACTATAGATCTGGCGAATGCGCTGGATCAGGCGAACGCCAAGCTGCTCAGGTGGGGGATTGGGCGAGGGGGATGCGGAAATAAAAAGGCAATTCTTGTGGTAAAAAAGCGCAACCGAATTTGGGTATTTCCGAAATTTGATTAAACAAATATCTGTGTTATAAGAGTTTACGGTTTATCTTTTAAAAGAGGGAAAATTGTTAAACTTCATTGCCACTTTCTTTTTATTGGTTTCTTCTGTTCTGATAGTTGTAACTTCCATACGTTACGTGAAGCCGCAGCCGGAGGTCGGAATTCGTTCGGGGTCTGTGGCGATATCTGCATATGCAGCAGCATTTTTATTGCTAACGGTAGCTGGGGTGTTGATGTTCAGGGGTTAAACAACCCCTGAGACAACGGGGTCAGCTTCAGCATGAGCAGGGAAGGGCGGTCTTCAGGCCGTCCCTTTCCTCTCGATGATGGCAAAAAAGGCCCCGCCGAAGCGGGGCAGTAGGTATTCGGGATACTAATGCGGAACGGGCGGTACCACGTTCCGACGTAAAGATGCATTATAAATACCAGTTATGCAAGTTTCACCAATCCGCGCACACCACGATAGCCATCCCCAGCAACGCCAGTACGGCAAGACCTGAGAGTAGCTGGCGTGTGGGGCCGGTCATTGGGGTGGCTCATGCGCCATAGAAGCGATCGCGCTCGATAGGGTCTCGACCATCAACAGGAACCCGCAGCCCGCCCACCCTGAAATATGAACCGTAGCCATTTTTATACCGCTCACCAGCCCAAGAGCGAAGGCCAAAGAGAACAGTGTTTCGGTGCGGCCACTTCTTGGCACCACCGCGTCCACGGATGGCCTTGAGGCGGTAAGCGCCCTTTATGCCGCCGTAGATGTTCCCAGCTATCTGGTAGAGCATCCAAAGAACCAAGCTGCCAATTACGGCTACCGTGATGAAGCCCACGATTTGCAGAAAGTCACTCATCACCAGTTCCTTTCAGATGGTCGCCCCGCTCGATAATGTCGGCATATCCACCGAGCATTTCACAGTTCTTGATAACAACCTTCTGCGCGATGTAACTCCCGTAGGTTTCCATGGCTAACCATCGCCTCGCCCTTTTTCGCAGCCACGCCACCACAGCCGCCCTTTCCTTCTCTGCTTCGGTCATTGGGCTGCGCTCTGAAAAAGTGGTCAGCAAATGGTCCGCAGTACTTTGTTTGTTCGCCATTGAATCACCCTTCGTTCTTGCGTTGATTAACGCAATTCCGCCGTTTCAATGGCTTTCCCCTCGTTTACACCGAGAGGGTCTACCAATCCGCAGGTGAACAGCCGACAGGTCAGACTCTTCGATCGAGCAGCGTTACGACCGCTATGTCGGCGGGATTCACCGCACCGAGCATCCGCGAGATTGGCGCGGTGCACTTTGGTTCACCCGGAAAGCGATTCAAACCTACAGCAGTTAGGCCTACGCCGGTTGACAAGGCCACCGGAACGATCCGCACATTGTTGCGCGATCAGGGAATTGTGGCGATGCACTAACGAGGTTGTAATTTGGTCGCGATGAAACTGCCCCACCCCATGCCCGAGCCCAAAGCAATCGCTGCTTTTCTCCCCGCCGATCATCCATGGATGGCGTTTGCCTTGAGCGTGATCTGGATGCTCCGCCCAGCCTTGACCCATTTTGCGGCGCTGGGGGTCTCTGCCTTAGTCTGGTAGTGAACGGTCCGCCCTGTCAGGCCTTCACATGGGCCTCCTTGCGCTTCAACTGGGGCTCGATGACTTTCCACGGTGTAGGGATGCAGCAATTCCCAAGGTGCGCTCATCACGACGACTTGAGCGTAGGACCGCTTTCAGGGTGCAGCATTCTGCCGCCGAATGGCGGATATGTTGGCGAGACTTGCGTATCCCGCGCTCCACGCTCACACGACAGCAATCCGACGATCACTGCCCAAACCAGTCCTAATTCATGCCAAGAAACATGCTGCGAGGTGTAAACAGTCCAACTTCTTCATTACCAACGCCTTTCGGAGGCATCCGGAGAATCCTTCGATGTGATTGCTGGCGGCTCCTGCTGTCGGGCTGGGGTGAGGATGACAAACGAATCAGGGGCGCACACTTTGGCGCGTGCGGGACCGAACAGATAAGGACCTATTGTGGTAACCGTCGCTAATACAACGGCGCAGGTACGCAAGCATGAGTGCATGCCAGATCTGCGTTTCGGCCAGCAGACCACAGGCTGAGATTATCCGCCGCTAAATCATCGAATTCGTGTTCCGCGTCACCGGCGTCCAGATAAAGGGCAAACACATGTTGATCGATCGGGGCGATAGCGAGGATGACAGGCCCTCGGAGCGACCGACGATCTTTTTTCCTCGATACCAAGTATCACGCCGCGAACAAACACGGCCATTTCTACTTAACGATGGCCACCCCAAGGCTGAATGGGCGAAAGTCAATTCCATGCTGTAGGGCTGCACAAAGGTCGCGTGCTGGGCGCGTATGGCAGCCGGGTTATGATCGAGGACGCGGCGACGGGCGGCGACGACCAATTCAACATGGGCGATCTGCGGCGGGGCAAGGCGCCCGCTGTTGTTTTGAATCTCTCATCTGTGCCAGTTCGTCGACGATACCCAGAGCGCCTCCTGGGTTATGCTAAGCGAGCCGTGCGTTACGAAGAGCATAACATTCTTCGCAGCGCACGGCTTCACTCAATCGGAAAATTTGGATAAGCCGCATTGGTTGACAGAAAATCGCGTGAGCTATCGCGCCTCGACCAATGCCGCCATGTCGGCAGGGCTGGGCATGCTTTGGTCACCCGAAATGCCCGGGATCACCTGATCAACGGAGCCAAACGGATCGAAGATATCCAGCGCCATGGGATTAACGAAACGGGTGTAGATCGTCCGTCGCCGGTTGCGACCTTGAGCGGTGTTGGCCGCATGCAGGATGCACCCGAGATGCACCGTCGCGTCGCCAGGTTGGGTGTCAAATGCAGCAATCGGCAAATTGCGCGCCTGTTCCGGTGATATATTGAGGTGACAGCCACGGCTCGCGCTTCCTGCGAGGAAGTAAAGCTTTGAGCTATCAGCATTTGCCGCGTCAACCTGGATACCGACGTGGACACGGGGGCAGGTCACCGGGCATCCGCCCAGGCCGCAATCCTGATGCCATCCCAGAACCCCGAATGAGTCCGAATCACCAGAAAACTCACGCGTGATTGCGTGGGTGCCACAGTCGCGGTCTTCTGATGGCACGACATGTTCACCTGCCAACCCTGTCAGGAACCGCACCATGGCATGGTTATCAAGATCCTTCATCAACCGCGACTTGAGGGTCAGATAGTGCAGGTCGAAGACCGTCTTACGGCCCTGATCGTCGGTTCCCCAGCGCGAGAACACTTCGCCTTCGACGGCGGCCCCACGAACCTGATCGAGCTCTTCGGATATGCGGCCCATTTCCTCTTTGGAAAAGGCTGAACGGATATGCAGATAGCCGGTTGTGTGCAGGAAATGTGCCATATGCGCGGGATCGTCATTCGGCAGGAACGAGCGGTGAATATCCAGTTTTGCCCCATCGAGATCACGCAGATCGAGCGTGGCCGGGTTATAGATCGGCGTACCGCTGTACAGGCAGCGCAAGGCAGGTTCCCATGAATCCCACATTGCGAACTTGCCGCGTAGGAAACGCACCGCTTCCGCATAAAGCAAACCATAGTTGGTGCGCATTTCGTAATAATAGTTGTCCCAGTTATCGGATGACAGTTCGATAACCAGTCCGGCGTCTTCTGTGATGCCCCGCACAATGCGGACACGGCCGCTCTCGGCGACATAAGTATAGGCATCGCCTTCCAGCGTCTTGAATGCGATCGGTGCGGCGTTGGCAACATCCCAGGCAATCTGATCGCTTACGCCCCGGCGCAAACGCTGCGGCAGAATGATCTCGTGCATGGCTCTGAACCCACCGATAGGCAGGCCGAGTTGCCGCGCCGATGCTACATTCACATCCCGCTTTATCAGCTCGTGCTTCATGTTTCTCTCCTGTAATAAAATTGCCGAAACTCAGGCACACGCCCTTGCGCAGATCGCTGATTTTCAGTCGGTCCATCTTACATGCGCAGAATATGCTTCTTGCCGACCGGCAAAAGTGTGCAATTTGTCTGACCAGAGGACATTTCAGGTCAACTTGCCGGGACGGGGATCATTTCATCCCACAAGGGGCCGGTTAGCGTTCGAAAGAGTGCTTCGTCGGAATACATGCGTTCGCCTGCGAGCCCCTGTTCGCCAAACACAAGAATGGCCATAATGCGGTGCCAGGAGGGTTCAGTGTCGCCGATCAGCCGGATGGCGATATCGTATTCCTGTACCACGCCTTGCGCACCAACGGATTCACTGATCAACTTCCAGCCCGCCATACGGGGCTGAACATCGTCAATAAAATGGCGATAGAGACGGCGAGTGTTTTCCATTCCCGAGAACATCTTGCCGACGGGATAATAAGCGTAGGTGGGCTCACCTTCCATGGTCGCCATGATGGCATCGAGATCCTTGGCGCTTTCTGTTTGCGCATGCCTGTTGGCCACGCCAAGCAATTCGAGAAAACTCGCTTTCATTGTTGTATCTCCTGAAGGTCATTGCCGGGTGGCGGGAGCGATGGTGCTACTGCCCGATCGTTTGAAGTGCTGAAAAAGCCCGTGCGGCGATCGCTGCGGGTGTCATCGAACGGGTTTCATCGTTCATGACTTCTATGCCGAGAGGAGCCCAGCAGCCGCCTCGCCGGATTTGCCGCAGAATAGCCGCAAGATCGAAATCGCCTTCTCCCGGCCACAGGCGATTGGCCGCGTCCGTGAAGGGATCGCTGCTGCGGGTGGCTCGCCCATCGCAAAACTGGGTGGCGAAAATCTTCTCTGGTGCAATCTGGCTCAGGCTTTCGAGCCCTCCGCTGCGCATGAGATGAAGTGTGTCGAGCACCAATCCGCCATTGGGTCTGTTCGCCAGACGCACGACGTCAGACGCTGTCACCGGGTCCGGCACGGGCCCCCAAGACAGAAATTCCAGATGAACCAGCAGGCAGAAATCCGCAGCACGGTCGCATAACCGGGCGAAGGCTTCGGCCATTTCATCCCGTGGAACAGTGCCCATGAACGGGTCGACCGCCGTAATCGAACGCGCGCCCAGTGCCCCCGCCATATCAAAAAATTCGCTTTGCGAATGACCGAAGAAGGGATTGTCCAGACCGTATCCTGCCCCCTGTTCCCGGGGTAGCGGACGCAGCCAATCGACAACCCCATCCAATTCTGCCACGCGGATTGCGTTGTCGGCAAGCAACGTCCGGATATCGGGATCCGACATCCCGGCGGAACGGGCAGCTTTGTAGTCACCGCCCGACAGCGAGATGGCGCTGAACCCAGCAGAACTGGCTGCTTCGACGAACGCGCGCAGCGGCCCAAACCCCATGGTCGCCGTACAAAGAACGGTATCGCCTGGTCCCAGATCCGTCATCTCAAATCTCTAACGGTTGGAACAGCGACCATACAGGATTTGGGAACATCAGACGAAAAAGCCGTTCGTCGCCGTAGAGACGCTCACCGGTGAAGCGGCCGTTTTCCACCGGCTGAACTGCAATC
The DNA here is from genome assembly GCF_003860345.1 of Caenibius tardaugens NBRC 16725. GTDB lineage: Bacteria > Pseudomonadota > Alphaproteobacteria > Sphingomonadales > Sphingomonadaceae > Caenibius > Caenibius tardaugens. The sequence goes on along the minus strand of NZ_CP034179.1, from coordinate 2,255,705 downwards.
ATGCGGAAATACTCGGGCGCGTCATCGTCTGCACCGTGCGTCATGCGCAGTTCGAGGCAGACAGCGCTGTCGGATACGAATGTATCGATAATATCGCCGCTGATCGCGTGTCCGGCGCTTGCGAGGAATTGCTTGTAATACTGTAGGACATCGGCGTGGCCGGATAATTGCAACCCTGCCGGATGCAATTCGAACACTGGTTCATCAACCAGAACCGCCATCGTGGCATCCAGATCACCACTGCTCACCGCTGCAAAACGCTGCATCGACAACGCAAGCAATTTATCCTTAGAATAGACTGTCTTTCCCATTCTGCGTCATGGTCCTCTCGAATTCGGTCCGTACCGATCTCGTGCAGGATCCAGTACGCGCATGATGTCGGATCAAGGTGCATCACACAGGCGTATCATGCAGGGCCGGTTACGACTGAGCGAGAGTGCTATTTGCCCGATATGGGGACATTTTGGGTCAAACGCCCCACCCTATTCCTTTTTCTTTGCTCGAAGGGAGTTTTCGCGAAACTCTGACGGCAGGATACCGGTCCATTTGATAAAGGCTCTGCGGAAACTGCGGACATCTGCAAATCCTAGACGGCGGGCAATTTCAACCATGCCCAATGTCCCTTCACGCAGCATTACCCGGGCCAGTTCCTGCTGACATTCGGCTTTGACGGCAAGAAATGATGTATGTTCCTGACGCAAACGGCGTGACAGCGTGGACAGGCTGATGTCGAAATGACGGGCAGCCCCGGCGCTATCCGGCAATAACGTTTCTTTAAGCCCGCATTCGGACAGCCATGAGCGAACGCGCGCTGACATTGGCGTAAGACCGCGTGCAAATACGAGCGGATCATATGCGATAAGGTCGATGTTACCCGCCAGATCGCGGTGAGAGCGCTGCACCTTGCGCGCGAGATTGGAGGCATCGAAAACCAGACGGGTAACCGGTTCATGATAATGCACCGTTACACCCAATGTGGTCAAAGACGGGTCGCCTCCGGACGGTTGCGGGCAGGCCAGATCTACGGCCACAAGATCCAACGGGGATGCTGTCAGCCAGGAAAGAATGTTATAATAAAACAATAAGGTGGCGGAAATCAGCGAGGGCGTCGCATGCGCGACCATAGGCTGGAGGTCGAGACAGAAGAACGCTTTCTTGCCGGAAGTGCCGGTAGCAATCGAATAGCCACGTTCCTGCAGAAGATCGTTGAAATCCTTTGCCAGCTGGCATGCGTCTTCCAGCGTTTCTGCAGTAACGATATAGGACAGGAAGGCTTCCAATGCTTTCTGGCGATTGGCGCTGCTTGAAATGTGATGACATTCGCTCTGCTCGAGCGAACGAGTGCAAACGCTATAATAACGAACAAATTCTGCACGTTCGAGAGCAATTACCTCCCCGCGGGAAACAGCGTGCAAACGCGCAATGTCATTCCGGGACACCTCAGGGCGACCGGTCAATCCGTCCTTTGTCATCAGGTCGTTCAACATTGGCACCAGCAGATTGCTAGGCATCATGACCGTTTCAAGCGACTTCATTTCAATGGTATCCAATCATGGGCTTTCGCTTTGACAACCTCTCACTGCTTGGCTTCTACAACCTGACCGGCCCCCACCGAGTGGTCCGTGTTATTTGTTAGTGTAAAACTAGCTCCGGCGCCATGGCTGGCCGCAGGTGGAGCGAAGCGGAACCGGAGGGCGGCCATGGTGATACGGCCGTTTCCGGGACTGGAGGCCGATAACCAAGCGAGCTGTGAGGCCGAACGGTGTTGTAGTGCCGCCGCCAGGCTTCGATCAGGATTTCTGCTTCCGCCAGGGTATAGAAGATCTCTCCATTCAGAAGCTCATCACGCATCGAGCCATTGAAGCTCTCGCAATAACCGTTCTCCCACGGGCTGCCGGGTGTGATGTAGAGCGTCTTCACACCGATCCTGGCCAACCACTGTTGCACAGCATTAGCGATAAACTCCGGGCCGTTGTCAGACCGGATGTGCGCTGGTGGACCACGGGTGACAAAGAGTTCGGCCAATGCTGCCAGTACATCTTCGCTTCGCAGTCGTCGTGCGACGGGTAAAGCGAGGCACTCGCGGCTGGCCTCATCGATGATCGACAGGATGCGGAACTTGCGGCCATCGTGCGTGCGTCCTTCGACAAAATCATACGACCAGACATGGCCGGGATACTCAGGCCGCAGTCGGATACATGATCCGTCGTTGAGCCACAGCCTGCCACGCTTTGGTTGCTTCTGCGGTACCTTGAGCCCTTCACGGCGCCAGATGCGCTCGACCCGCTTGCGGTTCACATGCCATCCCGCATCGCGCAGTAAGGCCGTCACCCGGCGATAGCCATAGCGACCATATTGCCGAGCCAAGGCGATGATGTCCTCGGTCAGTGCGGCTTCGTCATCCGCCCCACGCGGCGTCTTGCGCTGTGTAGATCGATGTTGACCAAGCACACGGCAGACCCGTCGCTCGGACACCGGCATTATTGCCCGGATATGATCAATACAGCGTCGTCGGCGCGCGGGGCTCAGAAGTTTCCCCTGGAAGCCTCCTGCAAGATCAGCTTGTCGAGCGTCAGGTCCGACACCGCCCGCCGCAACCGGGCGTTCTCCTTCTCCAGCTCTTTCATGCGACGCGCCTGATCCATCTTCAGGCCGCCATATTCCTTGCGCCAACGGTAGTAGCTCTGTTCGCTGACGCCGATCCGCCGACAAGCATCTGCAACCGTTCCGCCCTGAGCCAGCACGATCTCCGCTTCACGCAGCTTACCGATAACCTCCTCAGGCTTGTGCTTCCTCGACATGACATTCCTCCTTCATGGTCAAATCTAAAACAGATGCTGGACCACTCAGAAGGGGGCAGATCAAGCGACAGGTCCCTCTGCAGGTTACCATCAGAACTTGAACGAAATCCGGGCATTTCCGGTTAGACTCTCGTCATGCTTACCACCCGAATAAGTGAGGCCTGTCGTGAGGCTGATCCGGTCGTTCTGGCTCAGCACCAGCTCACCTCCTACCAGCAGGGCCTGCTTGTTCAGGCCCAATGACAACATAGCGGGATCGGCTGCCGGATTCGCCCCAATAAAGCGATAGGGCATGGTGAAACTGTCCTTTGACTGTAACACAACACCAGCATTGAGCCTGATATCAGCCTTCAGCCCTCTGCTTTCGCCAAAGGTGGCGCCCAGCGTCATCTTTGGCGTGCCGGTCCACAACCACCGGGTCTGCGCATCGGCCTTCATCCCGACTCCTTCGAGACCACGTTCGGAGAAATCAGCCTGATGCAGCGCGGTTGCCGTCAGATCGATCGACGGTTTCAGGTAGGCTGCGCCGAACCGATAGGTGTAGTTCGCACCCAGCGAAAGCTGCACATCGCTAGCCTTGGGCGTCGCATCGACATCCATCGGTTTGAATATATCGGTCTGCCGAATCGTTTTCAGTCGCTGCCAACCTGCGCTTGCCGATGCCGTGATCTCGAAATCGGAAAGCGGACGCCATGCCAGCCCCATGCCCACATGGAAGGCATCGCCATCGCCGCGAACCGGCGCCCCGTCCGTGACGGAGAACGAGGTGATCCGACGATAACCAAGCGCTGTGATCAGGCGGAGATTCTCGGCAATCTCCCCGCTTGCCCCCAGAGTCATCAGGATGCTGTTTGCCTTGCCGCGATACTGATCTGTCAGGGAATCCTGACGGAAGCCATCGATATCGAAGTTGCCCCACAGCCTCCACATCCCGTCACCCTGGGTACCGGCATCGATCATCTGGCGGCGGAACCGGTCTGCCCCCTGATAATGCACCTTCACGGCAGTGAGATAGGCTTCGGGACTGACTTGCGTCATCAATTCGCCAAACAGGTCTTCCTGCCCGGCCTGAAGATTACCGAGCCAGCCCATCAACTGGCCAATACCGTTCGAATCCCCCGCCAGAAGCGCGGAATTCATGTGTTGGCCAATCGCCTGCCCGTTGGGGGTCAGGAACAGCTGATCAAAGTGGCTGGTGAAGGCCAGTTCGATCCCGCGTGATGTGCTGAGGATACGGTAATCCATCGCGATTGTATCGGCGACTTCGAGACCGTGATCGGTAACCGTGCGCCCGGCATCCGTGCCAATCAGCAGATAGGGATTGGCATTTTCCAGCCAGGCCAGCGTGACATCCAGCGTACCATCGACGGAAATATCGCCGGTGGCCTGGATCGTGTCCGATGCATAAGGCCCGAACGCAACATCGAAGACCATATGCCCGGTATCGGTCTGGACGAAATCGCCATCCAGTTTGGTCTGCGTCACGACGCGCGCGCCGTAAAGCAGGTTTTCACGCGGATCGCCGGCACTGTCGAAAGTGGCGTAGATTTCTCCCGCCGCCAGGTTGATGGGACGCTGCGGGCCTCCCAGCCCCATCAGCAGCAGACCATCGTTCTGGAACAGGCCGATTGCAGCAGGATCGGTACGCAACTGGAGATCCGTTGCGGCCATGAACATGCCACCCTCGCGGTTGAGCAACTGGTTGTTGCCACCGCCAAGGCGCACATTACCGTAGATGTCTCCCGTGTTGATGACGGTGTCGTTACCAGAGGTTCCGACCACCGCCAATTGTGAGACCGACGACAGGGTTCCGCTCGTGGTGACAAGGTTATCCGCGCCACCATCGAGATAGATGCCTGCCCCCTTCCCGCTGCCACCACGCACGTCACCCGTTACGGCAACGGTCATGTTCCCACCGGCATCGCCCACACTCTGCGCGAACACGGCAGTGGAATTCTTGCCTGTGGCCAGAACCGATCCGGCAAGGGTGAGATCAATTGTCCCGCCACGGCCTTCGCCGCCAGCGCTTCCGGAGAATACGCCGTCGACCCAACCGCCGCCGCCGCCGATCGATTGCGCGATCACGCCATAGGATTGATCGCCTTGCACGATGATATCACCGCTCTGGCTGAACCGGATGGCCCCGCCATCGCCAATACCGCCATCACGCAGGGCAACACCGCCGAGGCCCGATCCGAAGACGGCACCGCCGCCGCCGCCAATCGACTGCAGCAGCACCCCGTGCGAACTCTTACCCAGGGTTACAATGCTGCCGCCGTTGACGACATCCACGGTCCCGCCATTGCCGGTGGCACCGTTGATACCGCCCAAGGCAATTGCATTGGCGCCGAGCCCGGACAGACGCACATCACCGCCACCAGCGCCGATCGATTGGGCGATAAGGGCAGTACTGCCGTTTCCTTCGGTACGGATACCGCCGGAATACTGCGCGGTGATCGCCCCGCCATCGAGGCTGGTGCCGCCGTCTGCACCCAGTGCCAGATCGGCAATCGCGCCGAGTTGGGAGCCTGCCGTGAGATGCACGCCAACAGACCCGCCGCCGCCGCCAATCGACTGCAACAGCACGCCGGGGGCAATATCGCCCGAAGTGAAGATACCGCCTGTCTGGCTGGCATTGACGGCGCCGCCGCCCGCATTCGAAGTGTTCTGGGCACCAAGAGTTGCAAACAACGCACCCGGCGCCGCATCGGTCACATCCAGTGCGAGGACCTGACGGCCGCCGCCGCCGCCAATCGACTGGGCGAACTGGCCGATGGAATCGTCACCGATCATGATGATCGAACCATCTTGCGTAAGGGATGCATCCCCGCCGTCCAGATAGGTGCCATCGACGGCAGCAAGTGTAACGTGCACATCCGCAGCCAAGGCCCTGCGCAAGACATTGCCCGGCAGGATCGCCGGTAGCGGCGGGAGTGCTGCGGGCGTCAGTTCAGCCGCGGTCATGTCCGCAGATTCAATTTCGTCAAGAGATAGCGTATCTGCGCCAGTGCCCGATTGAACCGCAGGGGAGAACCGCAAGTTGAGATAGGCAGTACCACCGCCACCCCCGACCGACTGAACCGCGCCGCCGCTGCCGCCAGCGCCGACCACCACCTGTTCACCAACCGAGTTGATCGTCACAGCAGCCGCGTTCGCGTCGCTTGTGCTCTTGCTGCCCAGCGCCGCCATCACAGTGCCGCGCAGAGTGCCCGAAGGATCGAGCGGCGTGCCGGCCAGATCGGTGATGCCCTGAATATCGAAGGTCAGCGAACCGCCGCCGCCGTTGATGCTGGATGCCGAAATTGCCTGCGCGTTCTCACCATAGACGGTGATCGAGCCGAGTTGATTGACCGTAACCGGACCGGCGATACCGCCCGCCCCGCCGGTTACTGCGCCCAACGCGGCGCTGAACAGGTTTCCGGCAATGCCCGAAACCGAGGAGCCCAGCGAAATGGCAACGTTGGCATCGCCGCCGCCGCCACCGACTGACTGGGCCCGGATACCATCCGCGCCCTTGCCATAAGTGACGATGGAACCGGTGTTGTTGACAATCACCGCCCCTGCGTCTGCACCATCACCGCCTGCGCCACCAATGGCGAAGTTGTGCTGCGTCTTTACCGGATCGGGCGTGATCCCGATCAGCCCGGTCAGCACCATACCACCGGTACCGCCACCGCCACCGATCGACTGCGCGAAGATACCATGCGCGGATTGGCCGTAGGTCGTAATCGTGCCCGCATTGGTCACGGCCACATCACCAGCAGAGTTGCCGGAACCGCCAATACCACCAAGGCTGAGCCCGGCAATGACGCTGCCGTTGCCACCCTGCACAATGTTGAGCGAAGCGATAGACGAACCACGGCCGCCGCCGCCGCCAATCGACTGGGCAAGAATGCCGTAGCCCTTCGTGCCGAGAGTCGTGATCGATCCGGCTTCGGTGTTGGTAACCGTCACATCACCGCCAGTACCGCCCACGCCACCGGCTCCACCGATGTTCAGCTTGTACGACTGGTTTTCCTGCTTGCCAGTGCCTGCGCCCTTCACGTCGATGATCATGCCGCCGCTGCCGCCGCCACCGCCAACGCTGGTGGCCACGATCCCGGCTGCTTCCTCACCAAGTGTGAGGATTTCGCCGCTGTTGGTCACATCAACCGTACCGGCCGCTGCACCTTCGCCGCCGCTGCCGCCAACATTGACGTCGACGCTTGTCGACTGCTTGCCGCTGATCTGCAGGCTGATGTTGTTGACCGAGCCGCCGCTACCACCGCCGCCGCCGATGCTTTCCGCGCGGATGCCGTAGGAGCGATCACCCTGTGTGTAGATCGGGGCGCTGTTGGCGACCGCGACGGCGCCCGCAATGGCACCTTCGCCGCCCGAACCACCAACGCCGATGTTCACCGTGGTCTTGGAGTCCGCCTTCTCCAGCTTGTCCACGCCAAGGCCGATAATATTGACCATACCGCCAATACCGCCACCGCCACCGATGGACTGCGCGAGGATACCCTCTGCATCATCACCAATGGTCGTGACGATGCCGGCATTGACCACGTCAACCTTGTCGGATGCGGCGCCAACGCCGCCAACACCGCCGAGAGCCATGCCGAACTTGTTGTCGGTGAAAATCGCCGTCGATGTTGCGCCGCCGCCGACACCGCCACCGCCGCCGATCGACTGGGCGATAATCCCGCGGGCGTTCTTGCCCTCGGTCGCGACCCGCGCGTCGTTGTTGACCGTCACGGTGCCGCTGGTTGCGCCTACGCCACCTTCCATGCCGAACGCAAAGCTGGCGCCCTGCGAACCGGTAGCCTTCCCGTCCTCTTCAGTCGTGGTCGATACTGCGATCGAGGTGGACGAACTGGTGCCGCCGCCGCCGCCGATAGACTGCGCGAGAATGCCGGTTGCGCCTTGCCCCTTGGTCGTGATCAGGCCTTCGGCCTCAACCAGAACGTCGCCGCTTTCGCCACCGTTGCCGCCTCTGGCACCCAGGGTGAGCCCGAGTGAGTTCTTGGAACTGATCGCCACGATCATGGTGGCCTTGGTGTCGCCACCGCCACCGCCGATGGATTGAGCGCGAATACCGACGGAATCCACCCCATCCGTGCGCAATTCGCCAGTTTGCTTCACCGTGACATCGCCAGCGGAACTGCCTGCGGCAGGTTTGCCACCGATCGCCAGAGTCAACAGGTTGGCATCTTTGACGCGTCCCAGACCGACACTGTAGTTGGCGCTGCCACCACCGCCGCCGATGGACTGGGCAGTGATCGCATCGGACTGATCGCCTTCGGTCCAGATATTGCCCGCATGACGGACCAGTACATCATCGCCAGCCCCCGATGCGCCGCCATCACCGCCGACCACAATGGCCGCAGCAACAGTGTTCTTGTCCTGCCCTTCGGAAACACCGGTCAGGATGAAGTTCAGCGTGGCACCCGCCATACCCCCGCCGCCGCCAATCGACTGGGCGACAAGGCCGGAGGCATTATCGCCTTTGGTATGAATGAAGCTGGCATCCAGCGTTTCACCGCCGTTGCCATCGCTGGCATAGCCACGGATCACAGTGACAGTGGACGCATCGCCCGCAGCACCGCCGTTGCCACCCAGGGCAATGTTCGCCGCGCTTCCCTTGGGTGCAACGGCCACGGTGCTGTTAAAGCCCCCGGTACCGCCACCGCCACCAAGCGACTGCGCGAGAATGCCCGCTGTCGCCGATGTCGGCGTAGGCAGTGACTTGATCCCGAGCATATCGAGAACGCTGGCGACAGCGCCTGCATCCTCGTGCTCCGGATGCAACAGCGAATCCGGAGTATTAAGGTTGACCTCGATAGCGCCAAGGCTGCGGACCAGCACCGAACCGGCATCTGCGCCCGAGCCCGCCGTACCGCCGACGCCAATGGCTACGGCCATCCCCGACTTCTGTTCGGCTGCGGAGCCTGCGGCGGACACATTGATCCCGCCTCTACCGCCACCGCCGCCAACCGACTGGGCCAGAATGCCAATCGTGCTGCCGCCTTCAACGCCGATATAACCGGACTGATCGACCGTGACATTGCCCGCCGTATTGCCATCGCCGCCGAAGCCGCCGATGCCCAGCACCAGATTGGGCAGGGTCGCATCCTTGTCGTAAGTGACACCACCCGACACGTTGATGCCGCCCATACCGCCGCCGCCGCCAAGCGACTGCGCGACAACCCCGGCCGAGTTTTCACCCGCCGCGAACACATCGGAGCGGACGTAGGCGTCCACGTTCCCCGCTTTGCCGCCTGCGCTGCCGAAACCGCCAATGCCAAGGGTCAGGTTGCCGGACGTGGAGATCCCGCCAGACACGTTGATGGCGCCGTTACCGCCGCCGCCGCCAATCGACTGAGCGAGGAACGCCGCGTGGTTATCGCCATTGGCGATCAGCAGGCTCTGGGTGAACTCCTGCCCGTCAAATGCGCCGATCGAGCTTGCGTCGACATGGCCCGCATCGCCGCCTGCACCACCAAAACCACCCAGCCCAAGCGCCAGACTGAAGGAATCGCTCTTCTTTGGATTGGTCAGGGCAATACCGGCGCTGACATTCAGCCCGCCATTGCCGCCACCGCCTCCAAGCGATTGGGCAACAAGGCCATTACCGCCCACATCCTTGCCAAACGCAAATGCTGGCAAACCATCGCCGCGTGAATAGGCATCGACCTCGGAACCGGTCCAGATATTGCCCACCAGATCCAGCGTAACATCGCCCGCATCGCCGCCTGAGCCGCCGAAACCACCCACGCCAAGCGCCGCGGACGCCGCTTCGCCATCGAGAACGCCGCTGATCGCACCGCTAACGTTGATGCCGCCATTACCGCCGCCGCCGCCAATCGACTGCGCGGACACGCCATCGGAATTACCCCGCGTGGTGAATGTATTGCCAGTGCGGGTCAGGGTCACATCGCCGGCGTTACCGCCACCGCCGCCAAAGCCGCCGACGCCGATAGCGATCGCCCCCGCTTCTTCCTTCGACAGGGCGAGCGCGCCGTTAATGGCCATTCCGCCATTGCCGCCACCGCCGCCAAGCGATTGGGCCAGAACACCTCCGGAAGATTCGCCTTCCGTGACCACGAGGCCGGTCACAGTGGCCGAGACAGTCGAGCCATCGCCGCCATCGCCACCGAAGCCGCCCACACCCACGCTCAACGCGCCAGCGAGGCTCTTGGCGACCGAAACCGTGCCCGTCACGACGAACCCGCCGTTACCACCGCCGCCACCCAGCGACTGGGCAAGAACGCCCATGCTGTTATCGCCGAATGTGAAAGTATCGCCTGTCAGAGTCAGGTCGACCGTACCGGCATCGCCGCCGCTGCCGCCGAAGCCACCCAGGCCAAGCGCCGCCGCACCGCCGCCATCCTTGGACAGCGAAATACCGCCCGCAACCGCGAAACCGCCGTTGCCGCCACCGCCACCAATCGATTGTGCCTGAACACCGCTGCTGTCAGCGCCATAGGTGGTGATGTTGCCGGTGATCTCGGCCATGACATTGCCGGCCAGGCCGCCGCCGCCGCCAAAGCCGCCCAGCCCGATACCGCCAGTCCCTGCAGCCGAGTTGGAAAGGGCGATACCCCCGCCCACGGCGAAGCCGCCGTTGCCGCCACCGCCGCCAATCGACTGCACGGTGATACCGTCAGACGTGTTCTCAAGCGTAATGACATCGCCAACGAACACCAGATCGGCATTCCCGGCATTGCCGCCGCCAGCGCCGAAACCGCCGATACCGACGCCGCCACTACCGGCACCGCTCTTGCCAGCGGCAATGCCCATGGCAACGCTGAAGCCGCCATCGCCACCGCCGCCGCCAATCGACTGCACCAGTACACCGCCGCTGCCTTCGCCCTGCGTCCAGATATCACCCGTGATATCTGCCCGGGCATCGCCAGCACCGCCGCCACCGGCACCGAAGCCGCCAATACCGACAGAACCCGCGCCGCTGCCTGTGCCGCCGCCGCCAATGGCACCTGCGACATTAAAACCGCCAGCGCCGCCGCCGCCGCCAATCGACTGTACGGTGACTGCCGTGCTGTTTTTACCCAGCGTGGTCACGTCACCAACCAGCGTCAGATCAGCCAGCGCCGCATCGCCGCCGCCCGAACCGAAGCCGCCAATACCGACCGCACCGGCACCGCTGCCCGTACCTGCACCTGCAATGGTGCCTGAAACGTTGAAGCCGCCCGAACCGCCGCCACCGCCAAGTGACTGCACCACGACGCCGCGGCTATCGTTGCCTTGCGTCCAGACATCGCCCTCGATGTCCGCAGTCGCATCGGCCGCATCCCCGCCACCGGCGCCAAAGCCACCGAGACCGACAGTCAACGCGCCGCTGCCCGTGCCCGCGCCCACGATGCTGCCGCTGACATTGAAGCCGCCGGCGCCACCGCCGCCGCCCAGCGATTGGACAGTGATGGCGTCGCTACCCACGCCAAGCGTGGTGGTGTCACCCTTGAGGATCAGTTCGGCATTGCCTGCATTGCCGGCACCTCCACCGAAACCGCCGATTCCGACGGTCAGCGCCCCAGCGCCGGTGCCCGCACCGGCAATGCTTCCGCTGACATTAAAGCCGCCCGAACCGCCGCCGCCGCCGGCGGACTGCACGAGAATACCCTTGCTGTTATTGCCCTGCGTCCAGACATCGCCCGTGATGTCCGCCGTCGCCTTGGCATCGGCCGCATCCCCGGCACCACCACCAAAGCCGCCGAGACCGACAGTCACCGCACCGCTGCCCGTGCCCGCGCCTGCAATACTGCCGCTGATATTAAAGCCACCGGCGCCACCGCCACCGCCCAGCGACTGGACAGTGATCGCATCGCTGCCTGCGCCAAGCGTGACAGTGTCACCCTTGAGGATCAGTTCAGCATTGCCTGCATTGCCGGCACCACCACCGAAACCGCCAATACCGACAGTGATCGCGCCTGCACCAACGCCCGCGCCCGTAATGCCGCCGCTGACGTTGAAGCCGCCCGAGCCACCACCGCCACCGGCGGATTGCACGAGGATACCCTTGCTGGAATCGCTCTGGGTCCAGACATCGCCCTCGATATCCGCGCTGGCCTTCTCGCTGTTGCCTGCGCCGCCGCCGAAGCCGCCGAGACCAACCGTAACAGCGCCGCTGCCCGTGCCCGCACCGGCAATACCGCCGCTGACATTAAAGCCACCGGCACCGCCACCGCCGCCCAATGACTGAACAGTGATCGCATCGCTGCCTGCGCCAAGCGTGACCGTGTCACCCTTGAGAACGAGCGCCGCTTCGCCAGCGTTGCCGCCGCTGCCGCCGAAACCGCCGACACCGACAGTTATCGCGCCCGATCCGACACCTGCGCCCGCAATGCCGCCCGAGACGTTGAAGCCGCCCGAACCACCGCCGCCACCCGCGGACTGCACAAGGATGCCCTTGCTGTTATTGCCCTGCGTCCAGACATCGCCAGTGATGTCCGCGCTAGCCTTTTCACTATCGCCCGCATCGCCGCCGAAGCCGCCCAGACCGAATGTGATCGCGCCGCTGCCTACGCCGGTGCCAGCCATGCCGCCCGAAACATTGAATCCACCGGCACCGCCGCCGCCGCCCAACGACTGGACGGAGATAGCGTCACTGCCCACGCCGAACGTGGTCGTGTCGCCCTTGAGGATCAGTGCGGCCTCGCCGGCGTTACCGCCACCTGCACCAAAGCCACCGATACCAACGGCTATGCTGCCGCCACCGATACCCGCACCGCTTGCCGCGGCGGAAACGTTGAAGCCGCCCGCACCGCCACCGCCGCCAAGCGACTGCACCAGAATGCCCCGGCTTTCGTTCCCCTGCGTCCAGACATCGCCCTCGATATCCGCGCTGGCCTTGGACGCATTACCGCCACCCGCGCCAAAACCACCGAGACCGACAGTAACCGCGCCGCTGCCCACACCAGCACCGGCAATGCTTCCCGACACGTTGAATCCACCGGCACCGCCGCCGCCGCCGATCGACTGCACGGTGATCGCATCGCTGCCCTTGGCCAGCGTGGTGGTATCGCCTGTCAGTTCCAGCGTCGCGGTCTTGCCACTGCTGCCCGAACCGCCCGAACCGCCAATGCCGACATTCACGGAGCCGCTGCCCAGCCCCGCACCGGCAATGCCAGCCGTGACATTGAAACCGCCGGAACCGCCACCGCCACCGAGCGATTGCACCAGCACACCCCGGCTGCCCTCGCCTTGTGTCCAGACATCACCCGTAATCGTCGCAACCGCGTCGCCCGCAACGCCGCCATCACCGCCGAAGCCGCCCAGCCCCACACCGATGGCACCTGCACCAGCACCGCCCGCGGCAATACTGCCGGTGACGTTAAAGCCGCCCGCACCGCCGCCACCGCCGATGGATTGCACCGAAATGGCGTCGCTGTTCTTACCCAGCGTGGTCACATCGCCTTCAAATGTCAGTTCAGCCCGATCAGCCGCGCCGCCGCCTGCGCCAAAACCGCCGACGCCAACATTGATCGTGCCAGCGCCTGCGCCTGCCGAAACGCCGCCTGTGACGTTGAAACCGCCCGCACCGCCGCCGCCGCCAGCGGACTGCACAAGGATACCCTTGCTATTATTGCCCTGCGTCCAGACATCGCCGGTGATCAGTGCTGTCGCCTTGCCAGCATTGCCGCCGGTATCGCCAAAGCCGCCTATCCCGACGCCCAACGCACCGGCACCGGCACCGGCGGCAATGCCACCGCTGACGTTGAAGCCACCGGCACCACCACCGCCGCCGATCGACTGCACCGTGATGGCATCGCTATCGGCACCCAGTGTTGTGGTATCGCCCGTCAATGTGAGAGTGGCATACTTGCCCCCACCGCCCTTGCCGCCGAAGCCGCCAACGCCGACGCTGACCGCACCGGCACCGGCGCCACCAAGCGCGATCCCGCCAGCGATGCTGAAACCGCCGGAACCGCCGCCGCCGCCAAGCGATTGCACCAGCACACCCCGGCTCTGTTCGTCCTGGGTCCAGACATCGCCCGTAATTGTCGCCGATGCTGTATCCGCTGCGGCGCCATCGCCGCCAAAGCCGCCAACACCGACACCGACAGCCCCACCGCCAGCACCGGAAAGCGCAACCCCGGCGCCAACGCTGAAGCCACCAGAACCACCACCGCCGCCGATCGACTGGACCGTGATCGCGTCGGCCTGCTTGCCCAGGGTTGCCGTATCACCGGTCAGTGTCAGTGTGGCCTTGCCAGCAGCGGCACCCCCGCCGCCGCTGCCACCGATACCTACGGCTACTGAGCCGCTGCCGGCACCTGTCGCCGAAAGGGCGCCCGAAACGTTGAAGCCACCCGAACCGCCGCCGCCGCCGACCGACTGGACCAGGATACCGGCAGAACCATCGCCCTCGGTCCCGGTATCACCCGTGCGGGTCAGCGTGGCATCCTTCGCGATGCCACCCGAACCGCCGGAACCACCCAGGCCCACGCTGATTGCACCTGCCCCGGTGGCCGACAATCCCTCGGTTCCGGAAACATTGAAGCCGCCCGCGCCGCCGCCACCGCCAATCGATTGCACGATAACGCCTGCCGATTGGTCGCCCGTCGTCGTGACCAGCCCCCGGACAGTGCCGCTTGCCGTTCCGGCATCACCGCCCGAACCGCCCGAACCGCCAAGGCCGACCGATGCCGCCCCCGATCCGTTGGCAGAAACAGCCAATCCGTTGCCCACATTGAAGCCACCGGAGCCGCCGCCGCCGCCGACCGACTGAATGATCACAGCCGTCGATTGATTTCCCGATGTTTCAACCCAGCCATCAAGGCCGCCAACCGTCCCGGTAACATTCCTGCCATCGCCGCCGCTGCCGCCGCTGCCGCCGAAACCGACCGCCGCAGCGCCCGCACCGAATGCCGCGCCGCCCGTTGCGGCCGTAACGTTAAAACCGCCAGCGCCGCCGCCGCCGCCGATGCTCTGGATAACCACACCCCCGGCGCGATCGCCCGAAGTACGTACGGAACCGATTGTGCCGGTAACCGTCCCGCCATCGCCGCCATTGCCGCCACTACCGCCGAAGCCGACGCCAACCGCCACGCCCCCGGCCACCGAAGCGCTGATCGGCACCGAAATATTGAAGCCGCCGGTGCCGCCGCCACCGCCAACCGATTGAACCACCGCACCGCCTGCATCGTCGGCATGCGTGATAATCACGCCGTCGAATGTCGCGTTGACCGTGCCGCCATCACCACCGGCACCGCCGCTGCCGCCAAAACCGGTCGCCACTGCGACCGACCCAAAAACACCGCCCCCTGCCGTAACGCTGGCCGAAATGCCGCCATTGCCGCCACCACCGCCAATCGACTGCGCGATAAAGCCAGTGCTGAAATCGCCACTGATCGTCTCGCCATCAGTGTCGACTTTTCCTGTCTCGATATAGCCGCCGCTGTCGACGGTGACCGTCCCGCCATCGCCGCCACCGGCGCCGCTGCCGCCAATAGCGACCGTGAATGCCGCATTGCCGAGACCACCACTTACATTGGCAGCCACCGCCAGGCCGCCATCGCCGCCACCGCCGCCCACCGATTGGGCCAGAATGCCATTGGCGTTGTCGCCTTCGGTTTTCACCGTAACATCGCCGGTCAACCGGACATTGCCGCCATCGCCACCGCCAGCGCCCGTCCCGCCAAGGGAATAGCTTCCCCCAACAAAGGCACTGGCCGACACGGCAATCGCACGGCCACCGCTGCCGCCACCGCCGCCGACAGACTGGACCAGCACACCATGCGCGCGATCCCCTTCCGTCGTAATCGAAGAGTTGACGTTTGTCGTACCACCAAGACCATCGTCGATGGTTGCCTGCTGCAACGTCAGCGTGACATTGCCACCCTCGCCACCGCCTGCACCGCTGCCGCCCAGCGCGACACTGCCCATAACCCCGACAGCGATCGCACCGCCGCCATTGCCGCCGCCGCCGCCGACCGATTGCGCAAGGATGCCGATGGAATCCGTGTCTTTGGTCGTGATACCGCCGCTATGCGTGACATTGACCGTTCCGCCCGTGCCGCCGGTGGAACCCGATCCCCCAATCGAGGCAAAGACCGATCCAGCGGCCCCGCCGGAACCGCCGCCGCCGCCGACAGATTGCGCAAAGATGCCCAGTGCGCTCTTGCCTTCCGTAGTGACAGTGCCCGCGTTGGAAACGGTCACAAGCCCGCCCAAACCACCACCGGCACCACTGCCGCCCAATGCCGCCAGCCCGATGCCATAGCCGCCCGAACCGCCGCCACCGCCG
The DNA here is from genome assembly GCF_003860345.1 of Caenibius tardaugens NBRC 16725. Taxonomy (GTDB): domain Bacteria; phylum Pseudomonadota; class Alphaproteobacteria; order Sphingomonadales; family Sphingomonadaceae; genus Caenibius; species Caenibius tardaugens. Next base: position 2,239,658 of record NZ_CP034179.1, on the reverse strand, counting down.
ACGGATTGCGCGAAGATTCCGGTCGAACCGTCCCCTTCGGTCGATACCGAACCGCCTGCCCGCTGCGTTAGCGTGACCGCGCCGCCATTGCCGCCGCCCGAGCCCTTGCTGCCCAGCGAAACCAGACCGACAGACCCGCCGGCCGAGCCACCGCCGCCGCCAATCGATTGTGCGACCAGACCACGGGAATCGACATTGGTCGTCACGATCGTGCCCGCGCTGTCGAGCGCGACAGTGCCTGCAGAGCCGCCGCCCGCGCCTTGCGCGCCCAGCGATATCGCAACCACGCCAACACTAAGCCCGCCTGTGCCGCCACCACCGCCGACCGATTGCGCCAATACCGCATCGGACGACGCGCCGGTTGTTTGCACATGGGCGCCCTGGTTGACGTTCAGCGTGACATTGCCGCCCGTACCACCTGCGCCGCCGTTGCTGCCGAAGGCCGCAATGCTGACCCCCGTCCCGCCGTTGCCGCCGCCACCACCGACAGATTGCGCCAGAAGGCCCACCGAAGAGGAGCCGCTCGTCTGCGTTTTGGACGCGCCGGTTGCCGTAAGCGAAACCGTGCCGCCATTTCCGCCCGCCCCGCCATCGTTGCCCAGCGAAACAATCGTTCCGCCGCTGGTGCCGGCATTGCCGCCCGAACCGCCTACGGACTGCGCTAGAACGCCATGGGCATGGTTACCAGTGGTACCAACATCACCGCTGTGATTCACTGTAACCGAGCCACCGTCCCCGCCGACGGACCCTTCGCCGCCGCCCACAACCGAAAGATAGCTGCTGCCGCCATTACCACCGGCACCGCCAACGGATTGCGCGAAAACACCCACGGCATCATCGCCCGATGTCCGCACCGTGGCGGAATTGTTCAGAACGACAGTGCCGCCCCTGTTGGTAATACCACCGCTACCGCCACCGCCAGTGGTGGCATAGCCGCTGCCGCCATTGCCACCGCGACCCGCCGCACTCTGCACGAAAATTCCATGCACGGTCTTGCCCGATGTCGTGACGTTGACCGCTGGCCCGACAGTGACGGTGACATTGCCGCCAGCTCCGGCATTGCCGCCTTTTTTGCCGCCGCCAGCCAGATTCAGATAGGAATCACCGCCATTGCCTCCATCGCCGCCAATACTGGCAACGTAGATCCCAGCGGGTGTGCCGGCGACAGCCGTAATCGTGGCAGGACCATTATAGGTCGTATTGATTGTGGGCCCGGTTGCCCCGTTACCGCCCGCGCTGGCCGGAACGAAGATGGCGCCATCATGGCCATTACCGCCGTTGCTCCCCTTCTGCACGTTGTGGATGGTGTTGACGTTCCCCGCGGGCGGCGAATAGGAAATGGTCGAAGCGCCGGAACCCTCAGCGCCATCAGTATTCGCCACCTGCACGACATTGACTGTCTGGGGGACGAGCCCGAAACGCTGCTCTGCAAGGTCACGCTGGTAACACGCCCGCTGGTGAGGCTGACTGCGGTGACTGTATAGGTTGTCGTCGAACCGGATAACGTAAATGTATCACCTACCGCCTGCGCCAGGAGGATCACATTGCCCTCGCTGGTGATGACCGATGCCGGCCCAGCGTGCTGCGTCACGGTTTCGTTCGCGCCGGTTACCGGATTGACGACCGTTCCACCTATGGGCGGGAGAGTGTAGGCGGCATGCGCAGTTTGCGGCATGAGCGTCACACCGCCGATCGCCATGACCGCCAGCACGGCAGGGGCCATGGTCCGGGCGACGTCAGTCATTAGGCGGTTACGCAATCGCCTGGCTGGGACAATACCGCACCCATGCCCCACGCAAGCAGAATCGACCGAAAGGCTACAGCTGCTATCACCAAGCATATATCATCCCCCTGAGCACGAAAACCGCATGCCCCAACAAACCGACACCCGATCTGTACCACGCGACGAGTGCGCGTAGCAGACCACAGCGACAAAACAAAACACAGCGCGCCCACAGAATGCTAAAAAAGCACCGTTCACGCTATAGAAGAGACCCATAACCCCCAAAATCGCAAAACATGACACTCTTACGATCCAGTTCTTGGATCGACATCGTTTTAATAGGATTGCAATCCTACAGATTTTTGTCGCAAATGATTTACTTCGTCAATATTTAATTTTGGAAAGTCAAGTAGTTAACTACAACCAACCCGACCTACGCCATTGATTGGCTCCATCAAGCGGTCGCATTGATTGTCAGTTCATCAGCGCCTTCCGCGCCATGGCCGGCTGTAGGCGGAGCGTAGCGGATCTGCTTCCATTCGTACGGGTCAACCGGCGAATGGAAGCCTGGTCTAACGGATCAGCCTTGCTGACCGTCTGGGCGATGGTCCACCAGGGTTTGAAGGAGGCCTCTGCACAACAGGTGCAGCAGCCGTGTGCGCCTGAGGCTGCACTACTGCTGCGGGCATCTCTGGCGGTTGGGTATGCTGACAGCGAATGTCTTCCTGCCGGGCCCATTCCTCCACACTGAGCGCTTCGGGCACGAGAAGCAGACCTTGCGTGGATCCATCGGTTGGCTCAGGAACACGCATCCTATGCAACTGCTCGAGCCGCTTTGCCGCTTCGATGTCGCCCGTCATGGCAAGATTGCGCAGGGCCAGGAGTAAAGCCTCAACTATCGACACCTGCCGCGATACGCCACCTGCATCGCGCAGCATGATCGTGTCGCCTGCAAGATCGTGAACCAGTGTGCGCGTGTTGACCGAACCGGGAGGACGACCACGACCACGCGCCTTGTGCTTGCCCCTCATACTGCACCGCCTTCCTGAAGATCGGGATAGCCGATTGCGCTATCGATCTTTGCCTGTGTCTCGCTACGGCTATGCAGATAGGCGTTACGGGCCCAGTCCCGCTGCGCAGCCGTGAACGTCTTGCGCTGACCAAACCGGCTATGAAGAAGGACCCCCATGTCAAAAGGCATGCTGCGGGTGTCCACATGGATGACGCCCGGCACGCGCTGTGCAGCTGGCGCTGTGGTCAGCACACCATGCTGTACAAACGTATCGAGTATATGAAAAAGCGCTTTGCGATCGCCGGCAAGAGCAGATTTGGCCATCTTACGCAGCGCAATTTCCCGCGGGACCATCTCCTTCTTCCGGTTACCCGCACGTACCGCAACCGGTTCATCGAGAATGCGCAGCACATCGGTCTCGTGCACGGGCTTCTTCTTGCGCCTGCCACTCACATTGCCCGAACGTCCGGGCTGAAAGCGTGTGTGCTTTGGCGGCCGGCCGTAACCAACCTCGTAGTCTGCCGGGTTGTCTGTCATGTCGCTCATGCCGTCACCTCTTCCGTGGCAAGGGAAGCGAGCCGTTCAGCTTCCACATCGGCGAAGCTCTGACTGGTGCCGGCCAGAACGGCATCGATGCCGCACACCTGCTTCATCCGACGCACGATAACATCGCAGTAGTGTGGATCGATCTCGATCGCCCGGCCGAACCGTCCGGTGCGTTCTGCAGCAATCAGTGTCGTACCCGAGCCCCCAAAGGCATCAAGCACGATACCCTTGCGATGCGAACAGTCCCTGATGGCATCGGCGACAAGGTCGACAGGCTTCACCGTTGGATGGAGCGCCAGGTCACCGCGGTCCTGACCAAAACCGTTTACCCCGGCATAGGTCCAGACATTGGTCCGGTTGCGGCCATGGCGGCCCAGTTCGACATTGTTGATGTGTGCCGTAGTGCCCGACTTGAACACGAACACCAGTTCGTGCTGCGAACGATAGAGCGAACCCATCCCGGCATTGGTCTTGGCCCAGACGCAGATGTTCTTCAGCTCATCATAGACGCCGTCACCTGCCATCAGCAGCTCATGCGCATGGCGCCAATCCATGCACATGAAGTGCAGGGCCCCTTCTGCCGAATAGGCGGCAAGGCGCGTCATGACGTCAACAAGGAAGCGGGTAAATTCCTCACGCGTCATTTCTCCGGAGGCCATGGCAAATTCGCGGTGGCGGATACGGCCAAGGCCGGAGACATGCCCCTCAATCGGGACATTATAAGGCGGATCGGTAAAGACCATCTGCGCCCGCTCGTCACCCATCAGGATATCATAGCTCGCCTTCTCAAGCGCATCGCCGCAGTACAGCTTGTGATCGCCAATCACCCACAGATCACCAGACCGGGTGACAGCTGGGCCATCGGTTACATCCGGACAACTATTATCGGCGCCATCGCTATCGATCGCAGGTGCAGCGTGTAGTTCATCCAGCAGGATATCGATCTCGGGCAGTTCGAACCCGGTAATGGTGACATCCAGATCGATGTCCAGTGCACTCAGATACGCAAACTCGAGGGCCAGCAGTTCGCGATCCCATCCCGCATTTTCAGCGAGGCGATTGTCGGCAATGACATAAGCCCTGATCTCAGCTTCGCGCATATCCGACAGACGCACTGTGGGCACTTCATCCATGCCGATCAGTTTTGCCGCTTCCAGCCTGCCGTGTCCGGCAATCACGCCGTTGCCATCATCGATCAGCACGGGATTGGTAAAGCCAAACCGATGGATAGACGCAGCGATCTGCTCGATCTGCTTTTTGGAATGTGTGCGGGGGTTGGTGGGCCTGGGCTTTAAGTCCCCAATTGGCCGGTACTCGATACTCAGTTTTGCCATTTTCATGCTCCTTTGTGTTAACCGGAGCTTTCCCATGGCAAGGGCGAAGCGCCGGGGTTAAACCTCGACCATCTTTCTTCCCTTTATTAAAACCCGCACCCCATGGCTTGGATTCGAGGTATTGGTAACGACCGCCAATGATTCGTGGCAAGTGAAAAATCACTCTGGATCGCACATTTTTAAATCGCCCGATTTGATGACTTTCCTTTTATGTTTTTCGGTCTTGCGGGACGGTGGACTGCATCTTGAAGGCGCAGATCGCCATGACAGAAAATGATCCCTGTTCACGCGCGTAAATTCCCTGTTCCGGGAATATTATTTCCCTGATCCGGGACACGAATTTCCGTGAATTACGGCTATATAACAGGTGGTTGCACGCCAATATCCGCAGCACTCACGAATTTGGCCAATATATTCCCTGTTAAACAGGGAATTCGCGATAAAAAGAGACGCGGACGCTCCCCACTGCGTCGCGCACCAATCATTTAGCAAGAACATCTGATCATTGCCTTCGGGCACACCATCTCTTCGCGTGAGTGGCGCAGTTATGCGGCCCTCAGCGGCATATGCACTTTGCCCTTGGGCGAGAGACGCTTCGGAGCGGTGCCTCCTGCCGCCCAGGTCGGCCAAAATCTCTGCAGGAAAAAACCTCGCCTCACATAGGGAGACGAGGTTCGTATATGCCGAAGCTGATGATCAGGCGGCGAGGCCGAACAGCTCCTCCTGCTGCGTCCATATGATGGGCAGCTCCATCTCAAGAAGGTGCATGCGCGTGATGGCCATCGGTTGCGTGCCTTCGAGTATCGCTTCCACAATCCGGGGACAGAGATAGCTGATCCGCAGCAGCTTGGTGAGTTGCTTGCGGCACCGCCTTTCCCGCTTGGCCAGCTGATGCAGAGCCAGTTCCGGTGAGGCCATCACAAGCTGTTGCACCTCCCGCGCCTGCGCGAGCAGATCAATCAACGGCCGATTGGGCTCCTTGCCCTTCTCCGATCCATCGATCCGTAACTTTGCTTCCCTGAAGGGCTTGCGTGCCGGGCGCGGGATGCTCAAGGATAATGTCGCTGCATTCAGTCAATGTGAACCGGATGACATGGAGGCTCCCCGATTACGTCCTTGCTGGACGAGCAATCGGACGAATAATTCGCGCTACCCGGGAAGATGAATACGGTTTTGCATGCCGCTGCAGGCGCATTAACTTCGTAACGGCACGAGCTCGCAACGAATGTCAGGCATAGCCCCCTCATAACGCGCCAATCTCAATGACATCGGCCCTTCATTGTGCCCCATGGTTTCAATCCACTGGAAGTTCTTCACGCCTGGGTCACGGGAAGCCAATGCAAAACGAGCGTAGCCGTCTTCGCTTAACGGAGTGGCGAAGCTGCTTGCAAAGACTTGGTTGCCAAAGCGCCATTCGAATGATTCCATCCAGAAGTTCATCGGCACAAAGCTCCAATACGCTTCTGGTGGCGGCTTGAAGGAAATCATCAAGGCCTTGTCATCTGGCACCCTCCAATAGCCGGATAAATAGCGATGCCCTGCCGGCGTGTAGATATCGCCGGTATCTTGAAACGCGCCCAGTGCATTGATCCGAACGGCGCGGTCGCGTTCGACGACCCATTTTGCCCATGTCTTCACATTCCACATGGCGAAGTCAGCCGCAGCCACAATCGCCTTGCTCAGCGCCTCTGCCTTCAGGGGGGGAAAGGAAGGCCCGGCACTGACCCGCTCTATCAAGAGCGGCCGGGGCCGATCCTTGCGCGGATCGCGCAGGTAACGGCGGACCAGTAGAGAGGAGGCGTCAGGCTCCAGACGGATGGCATTCTCACCTTCTCCCTTGCGGTTGATATGCACGGTAAAGCTGCCGTCCGTTCCCCGTTTTAACGTTTCATCCGTAAGGCTGGCAATCAGCCGCCGCTGCGTCGATCCCGCACGAAGTGCACCAGAATAGAGTGTGAACTCAATGAGCGCCGTTTCGCGCAAATCGCCCGTGATCACATAGTCGTGATCCGCGGAGACGCTCACTCCATCGTAGAGTTGCTCAGGACTGTCGCCGGCAAACTTTCGCACACCATCGCGTGTGTTTTGATGAAATGCCGGAAAGGCCGGATCGCCATATTGGACATATTGATCGATACCGATGGTAAGATAGCGGATAAACAGTCGATAGCCTTCCGCCATATCCAATGCTGTTGCAGGCGCACCCAGCGCGGCAAACTGGGAAGGAAAACTTCCGATGACACCTGCCAGATGGGCCATTCCCTCGCTCAGAATCGCCTCATCGCCAGAGGCTACATTACCGCCAGCCATTGTCTGCGCCAGTGCTGGGGTTCCGCCCAATGCCGCGAGCGCGACGAGCCCGGTCCCGCCGAAAAAATCACGCCGATCCAGAATGGGGTTTGTCATCGCGATTTCTCCCAGTTGCCTCAGCCGTTCGATCCACCTGTCATTGGTGCGGCATTTTCATTGCTAGTACGCGATGTACTAGCATCTCATCGCCGTTACATAGCGGATTGATTCATCCGATGATTGCGACGCAATTTGTGCGTAACGTTCGGAGAGGTAAGGGCCGCTTTCGCTCAGAAGTGTACATTTCAAGTGCCACAACAGCTTGCTGGAACCTGCCGTAAATTCATCGCATGAACCACCGCACTCGCACATCATTCTGCCGCCCAATAGTCGTGGCTAATGAGAACTGGCGGTCAACGCGACGTCGCTGCCAGCAATCTGAAGTCATCCAATCATGCTGATTGGTTTTGACGATGATATTTTCCTCGCGATCTCGGCTCCTGCGCGGATGGCAGTCTGGATGTCCCCTGCGGTGTGGGCATCGCCAATCAGGTGCAGGTCGACAATCGATTGCGATAGGTTCTGATAAAGATCGTCGTTCGCTGATTTCTGCGTAACGAAGACAGCCATATCGGCCTGAATTTCACGTCCGGAATCGGTGACAAATGTATCGTCATCCATCGTGTGGATCGTGGTGTTTTCGACAAGCTCAACGTTGCGCAGTGCCCATTTGCGGAGGATGCCGTGCGCGCGCGATGTCGTTTGAACATAGGGAAACGGCGATGAAAATGGCGTTGCGAAGGTTACGGCTATACCCCGCTCCAGAAGCGTTTCGGTCACGGCAACCGCTTCAAAATGCCCAACGTCGTCATAAACCAATGCTGTACGCCCTTTGGTTCCTTGCGGCGACATGATTGCATCGATGGAGGACATGACCGGGGAATGTCGCATCGCCTGCGTCGCCTGTGTCCCATTGCTCACCCACAGAGGCTCTAGCGCCGTTGCGCCCGTTGCGATGACCACGACATCAGGTGCCTCATTCCGGACGGTGTCCGCATCCGCATATGTCGAAAGGCGAACATCGACCCCGAGCCGGTACATCTCCCGCTCCAGCCAGTCCAGTATATCACCAATCGCATGAAATCCGCTGGCGCGCCGGGCGATGGCCGCCATGCCGCCGAGCTGCGGCGCTGCCTCCATCAGGATCACGTGATGCCCGGCTACAGCGCATCGCCTGGCTGCCTCCATCCCGGCTGGGCCACCACCAACGATCACTACGCGCCTCTTGTGCACGGGTGATGGGAAATCATCTTCCGATTGTGTGCGTTCGTGTCCGGCGGTCGGATTTACCAGACAACCAATTCGGGCATCACGGATCAAGCCACCGATGCACCCTTGATTGCACCCGATGCAGGGGCGCACGCGATCTGAATGGCCTGCCTTGCTTTTGCGGACAATATCGGGGTCTGCGATATGTGCGCGGACCATCGATACGAGATCGCCTGCTCCTTCCCGAAGAGCCTGTTCGGCGTCTTCGAGGGTGCGGTAACGGCCTGTGATCATTCTCGGGATAGTAAGGTCCGCCAGGGTTTGGCTAACCGATGGCAACTGATAGCCAACGGGGCGATCCATCGCCCCCACTGTCGCGCCGATATCGGAGTAATCGCCGTAGGAAGCGCTGACGTAATCGATGAGATTTTCGCGCTGCAATTGGTGAAGGACGAAATTCAGATCGGCTTCCGTCACGCCCCCGGGCGCGGCACTCGCACTTACACGCACGCCTACGGCGATGTCGCGGGAAACTTTGGCCCTGATCGCGACCAGTACCTCGCGCAGAAAGCGCATCCGGTTCTCGATCGGTCCGCCATACAGATCGGTCCGGTGGTTTGTCAGGGGCGAGAGAAATTGATGGAGGAGATAGCCATGGGCGGCATGGACCTCGACGCCGTCGAGCATACCCTCCCGGCACCGGGCCGCAGCGTCGGCAAACGCGTTTACCACTTCTCCAATCTGACCCGTGCTCATTGCCAGCGCAGGAGCACCCGTGACGGGGCTTGGAATGGCAGAGGCAGACCAGCCGGGGGCGCCATCTTCGCCCGGCGTGATATGGCCGCCATGATACAACTGATGGAACACCCGCATGCCATGGGGCCGAACGGCCCGCATCAGCGTCTGAAAGCCCGGAATGATCGCATCGTCCTGATTGGCGAGTGTGATTTTGCTTGATGGATGGACGCTGGCAGAGTCGACGACAGAAAGACCGCAGCCCCCCTTCGCCCGGGCCAGATGATAAGCGACAATATCTTCGTTGTATGTCCCGCGGCCAAGATGCGTACCATGGCCAGCGCGCGCGATACGATTGGGGATCGTAATTCCCCCAATTTCAATTGGTTCAAATACCCGTTTCAAAGACATCGTGGTGGCACTCCCCCGCCAACATGGAACCATGATGGCGGGGGCTGGTGCTGTCAAAGGAAGGCATTGGAGAATGCAAGTCAGCGCATAACAACGTGTCCGTCGCGAGAATATTTGGCGCGGAGCGGGACCGAAAGCAGCTGGTGATTCTCCGCTGACATAGCGGGCGTTTACCGCTCCGCAGGCGATCCTCGAAACCCACCGTTGCCTGTCCAGATTGGCGCCGAATGTCTGCTTGCCTGATTGCCAGCAGCAGCTAAGCAGTCAGCATGATGACCGCCACCGACCTCGAACAGATGCTTATCGCCCGCCTTGTCCGGGAGAGAGGCGGCACTTCGCAAATATGGCAGCGGGCGCTTGGCAGGGTGATCGTGCGCGATACGGCGACACATGCCCATTGCAATTGGGATGTCAGCCTAAGCGGCACTGATGTGCAGTGCGCCGCGATCGAGCGACTACTCGACGATGTGCGATTGGAACATTCGATTGTGGCAGCTGGCTAAGCACGCAAAGGCCAGCAACGCGCTGACATCGCGGTCGTTCACACGATGCTCTCGCAGGTCCAGCAGCTACCCTTCATTCATTACCGTCTTAGTGCTAGCGACGCGCATGGAGGGTACATGCGCGTTCTTCTTCTCGGAGCTGGTGGATTCATCGGCAGGCACATTCTGGTCGACCTGTTGGCGGCCGGTCACGATGTCATCGGAACCGTCCGCTCCATAGGTTCACTCGCCGAGGCATTTCCCGAAGCCAGCTTTGTCCGTATCGATCTCGCCCGGGCGCTCCAACCGAGCGACTGGAGCAGTCACGTCGCCAGCGTCGATGTGATCGTCAATGCGGCGGGTCTCCTACGTGGTCCCGAAATGGACGCGGTTCATGTCGCCATGCCTCAGGCGTTGCACGAAGCCGCAGAGCAAGCACGGGTAAAGCGCATCGTACTGATCTCGGCAATCAGTGCCCGCGCGGACGTGCCGACCGACTATGCGCAGTCAAAGCTCGCAGGTGAGGACGCCTTGCGTGCAACTACACTGGATTGGACGATCTTGAGACCGTCGCTGATCTATGGCGATGGCAGCTATGGCGGCACGTCGCTCATGCGCGGCATGGCCGGGCTGCCGTTGGTCACGCCCATTCCAGGTGATGGCTCATTTGCGTTCACGCCACTTCATGTTCGTGATCTGGCGCGCGCGGTACGTCTTGCGAGCGAGGGACATGTGCCCCCGCGCCAAATCATCGAACCGGCCGGGCCTGAGACGCTGACCTTACGCCAGTTGCTGACACGTTACCGAGTATGGCTCGGTTTCGGTATGACGCGCTTCCTCCCCGTGCCAATGCCAGTGATGCGGCTGCTGGGGCGGATGGGAGACTGGCTTGGCGATGGCCCCATCTCGACCAACAGCCTCGCGCAGATGATCGCGGGCAACACGGGCAACAGCGAGGCATTTGTCGAAGCGATCGGCTTTACACCACGCAGCCTAGACACTGCGCTTCGGAATCGTCCGGCACAGGTGCAAGATCGCTGGCACGCCCGCCTGTTCTTCCTCGCGCCGGCGCTACAAGCCATCCTGTTAGTGATGTGGCTGGCATCGGCCTGGCTGGGGCTGTTCCATGGTGCCACGCAAACCGGGCAGCTGCTGGAGGCAGTTGGCTTGCCCGCAAGCTGGAGCAAGCCCTTGCAGCTTGGCAGCAGTCTGCTCGACGTTGGGGTCGCCGCGCAACTACTGTTCGATCGTTCCGCTGCGCGCGCGGCGGCGACCCAACTGCTGGTCGTCGTTGGCTATACGCTGGTGATCGGATTGGCACTTCCAGAGCTGTGGCTTGATCCCCTCGGCCCCCTACTCAAGAACCTGCCGATCTTGGCTGTCATTGCGATTTACGGGGTGATCGGGGACAAGCGCTAATGGAAGCCTATCTCTTGGTGAAATGGCTCCATATCGTCAGCAGCACTGTACTGTTTGGTTTCGGGGCTGGCACGGCTTGGTACCTTTGGAACGCTCACCTCACCGGCGACGCTGCACTGATCGCCAAGGTGGGGCGAATGGTCGTCAAGGCGGATTGGATTTTCACGGGTACCAGCGGCGTTGTGCAGCCCGCAAGCGGCCTCGTGCTAATCAAGCTTGCCGGTTATTCTCTGATTGAACCGTGGCTGTTAGCGACATACGTGCTTTACGTGATTGCCTTTGCCTGCTGGGTTCCGGTGGTCTGGCTCCAGATCAAGGCGCAGCGGCTGGCGCAGCAAGCGGCTGAATCCGGCACGGTGTTAGGTGCGGACTACCGTCGCGCCATGCGCCAGTGGTTTGTCCTTGGCTGGCCAGCGTTCATAGGACTAACCACTGTGTTCTGGCTGATGGTCGCTAAACCAGCTCTCTGGTGACTTCCGCCAACGTGCCGGACGTTCCAGCTCCCCAACGCGCGCCCTGAAACGGACCGTATATTCATCGCACCATGCGATGCAGCAGAGGGCAGCTTTCAGGGTGATCCAAATGCGACCCGAACGACAGGAATGTTGGGGAAAGCTGCCATTAGGAAACGCAGTGTAAGGAAGCACTAAGGCGCGCAAAGGATGGGATTCTCTGAATGACGGTCAGCTATTTACATCTTCGACCAGAGACACTCTTGCCCGATTTGGCGGTGCGGCCATTTCGAGCTGTCATTGTTCCAGATGAATCTGTCAGCGAACTTTGGCGCAAACAGGTCACTGTGTGGCTGGTGGATAAGGGTTGCCTTTATGCTTGCGCGTGGGGAGTGGATTGTGAGGCTTGGCACGATAGCGTTGACAGAGCCCACCTTGAGACTTTCGACTATGGCGCAGAACACTGCGCGCAACCACACAGCATCCAATATTATTGTATTAAACAACGCGTTATGGAACAAATATGAAGTATGGATTCCCGCTGTAGCGACATGATTTAATTTTAATACACGCATTGAAACAACTAATTATTTGCACCTCAATACTTATAACAAGATTATTGCGAATAAAAAGGATGCACAATATGACTTACCCCGTCATAACCAGGGGGATTTAGGTCATGATCAAAATAACACTTCGTTTTACTTCGATTTTCTGCGGCGCAGTACTGCTTTCACCTGCTGTCGCATATGCGCAATGCGCGCCTGCCGATTCCGGATGCACGCTGGGTAACGGCAACGCCAACAGCCAACCGGGTGCCGTCTCCATTTCCGGTGGCGGCGCAGGTGGCGGCGAATGGGGGGCAAACGTCCAGAGCGCGCAGGCCATCGGCATCGGTTACGGGGCCGTAGTCGGGACCGGTTCCGAACGCTCCGTTGCGATCGGTGCCGATGCCCAAGCGAAGTCCACCGGGTCGGTTTCACTGGGCGATTGGGCCGGGGTCGGCCAGAATTCTGCGGGATCGGTGGCTATCGGCAAGCAAGCCCTTGTCGGCCCCGATTCCGGGGTGTCGACCACCGTCGGCTACTGGGCACAGTCCCACGCAGAATGGGGCACAGCCATAGGCGCCGGATCGCAAATTCAGACCGGCGCCACGGGCGGCAGCGCCTTTGGTAGTGGCGCATCGGTCGGGGCTGGCAGCGGCGGCGCCACGGCACTAGGCGGAAATGCGCGGGTTGATGCCAATTCCGGCGGTTCGACAGCAGTGGGCAACTGGGCCAGCGTTGCTGCCAATACTTCGGCCGCCAATGCCTTTGGCTATGGCGCGGCTGTAGGGGAAGGCGCGCATGGCGCATCAGTCGTCGGCACGGGTGCCTCCGCATCGGCCGGCGCGGTAAATTCTGTCGCCATGGGATATCAGGCCCGCGCGCAGGCAGCAGGCGCCGTTGCCTTAGGCGCCTGGACCACGGCCGGAGCGAACGACGCTGTTGCCCTGGGCAATGGGGCAGAAGCAACTGCGGCAGGTTCGGCCGCACTGGGTGCCGGGGCTTCGGCCACCAGCACCAACGGCCTCGCTCTCGGAACCGGCGCCAGTGTCACGGGGAACAACGCTGTTGCGATCGGCGCCGGTTCCATCGCCGCGCAAGATAATGTTGTTTCGGTTGGCGCCCCGGGTGCCGAACGGCGCATTACCAATCTGGCAGCCGGTATTGATCCGACCGATGCGGTCAACGTCAGCCAATTGAACGAAGCGCGTGCCGCGATTGCCCAGACCCAGGACGAACTGGCCGATGTCCAGCTGGATCTCGCGCAGACCCAGCACAATTTGCGCGCGGTGCGCAACGAAAGCCGGGCCGGTGTGGCCGCCGCCATCGCCATGGGGCCGGTGTTCATGCCCAGCGCGCCGGGGCGGACCACCATCGCGGCGACAGGCAGCCAGTGGCTCGATCATACCGGCGTTGGTGTGAATATCGCGCATCGCCTGAATTCCGACACGCCGATCGTGCTGCACGGCGGGCTCAGCAACGGCGGTGGCGATCGCTATGCCGGCCGTGTCGGCGTTGCCGCCGAATTCTGATCGCAGTCGTAACACATGCCACCATGCCCAGGAGGTCAGACGCCTCCTGGGCACAAAGGGGAAATTCATGAACTGGAGCCGCGCCCGTTTCGTTTGTGCCGCAATCGCCCTGTTTGCCTCCGCCATGACCGCGGCGCAGGCACAGAACAACACCCCGCGGCGTTCTCCGCAAAACCAGCAACCGGCACCTCAGGAAGGGCCGAGATGGCAAAACCTGCCGCAAATGCAGCTTGAGGCTGTCTACGCCGCGCCGTTGGCCGACACGGTCATACAGCGCATGCGCGATCCGATCGACGGCACGATCTGCTTTCTCTATTCACCGATCGAAGCGCCACATAATCCGCCTTCTCCCCGCACGGGATACCTCAACTATGGCGGGGTGAACATCGGTTCGATCAGTTGCGTTGCGGGCAGCGTCATCACGATCCCGACAGCACCGCCGCCAGGCCGCAGGTAATCTGCCGCATTGATGGACCGGATCAGGGCTAGCCAGAGGGTAACTGGCTAGTCTGGTCCAGCCGTTTGAGCACCTCATCCATCGGCTCGGTAACCGTAACGCTGCGCCCTTCACCGAAACGGATGCGCGTCCCTTCTGTGACGCTGGAAATGAATGTCACCTGCGTGGCGTTGACGACAACCGGCACGCGATCGGCAGAAACGAATTTCACGAACATCTATGGCACCTCTCGTTCTGGTTTTGCATGAACCTAGCGCAATCGCAGGAACGAGCCACAGGCAATTTTAACAGGACACGCCGTTCCGTATTGATTGCCCCGATAATAGGTATACTCTGCATCGTGCGGCGGCGAGTCCCGGCCGACAACAAGAACATTGGAGAGGTGCGATCAGACATTCGATCCGCTGCGATGCAACCGATCATCGGCCAAGGCTGATCGACGCGTTCAGCCCGGTATAGCAGATCGAACAAGACAGGCAGATTTCATCGTTTTGTACCTGCCTGGCGTCTGGCCGGTAATACGTTTTCTGGAGGATCTATGCAGGAAGATATTCCCTATTTCATGCGCGGGCTGGAACAGATTTCCACGCATTCATCCCGTCTCGTGAGTTCATCCAAGTTTCTCAATCACCCGGTGATCCGGGAATATGTCATGCAGGAAACGCTGCGCAAGAACGGGCGCGATTTCCCGATGACCTATGCGTTGCCGAACCTGTTTCAGGCCCTGTATGAAATCCGCGATGAGAAGCGCATCAACGAGATGCTGGCCGATCAGTGCAAGACGAAGACGGAACTGGGCGATTTCTTCGAAGAAGGGTTCGTTTCGACTTATACCCGCGAAGACCTTGGACAATACGGCCCCGACACTGCTGGCGGCGAATATTATCATTACCTCACGGCCAACAATTTCGAAATCGTCCTCGATCCCCGGATCGAGATGAATCCATCCTGGCGTCCGCAGAGCATGCTGGATTACTGGGATCTGCGTTCCGGCCAGACGCACGATTTCGATCACCTTCTCGGCGGCGCCGGGTTCGATTTCCTAGGCGAAACGACGCCTCTGTTCATGCGCATCGAAGGCTACTTCGCCTATTTCGACGATCCTGAACTGGCTGGCGAACTGAGCACGCTGCTGGCGATCATGGCGCTACCCACGCTGACGCGCACAATCATCCACTATCCCTCGACCTGGCCCGCAATGTCGCGCCACATCACCAACGGGATGCGGGTTGGCCGCGAATCCGATCCGTGGTTCCTTGCCAAGATGGAGCCGATCCTGGGCATGTCGAAACCCGATGCCCGCGCCCATATCGGGATGAAGGGCGTGGAAGATGTGAACACCGCTGCCGAATCCGATGTGTGGAGCGAAGGCGCACAATCCGCGCAGTTGATCAAAGAAGCCGCAGAATAAGCGGACAAACCGTCAGACCTATGGTCAGACCTGTACGGGGATGCGGCGCGGCTGCATCCCCGCTTTCCTTTCCAGCGATATGACAGGCCGATATCAGCCTTCCAGCAGGGGCTTGGCCGCGGCCAGATCGAAATAGTCGCGCCAGGCGCTGATCTTGCCATCCTTCACCTCGAACACACCCATGACCGGCATCTCCGCCCAGCCTTTCGGCATCAGGAAACGGTCTGTGCGTTCGTTCATCACGCAATCAACCCCGTTGGAAACCGATTTGTGGACCACCCAGTCCACTTCCTGCGCAGCGCCCAGAAACGGTTCCAGCACAGCGCGCACCCCGGCATGGCCGGTCACAGGTTCCAACGGGACATTGTGGTAGAACACGTCTTCATCGAAGCAGGCCAGCGCGCTTTCAATATCCCTTGCGTTGCAGGCCGCGATCATCGCATCAACGACGTCTTCCGGTTTGCGCATTCTCTGTATCCTCTCCTGTTGTCGATATGGGTATATCAGCCGATCAGAAACGTGCGCATGACACGTTCAATCAGCCGCTGCTGTTTTTCCAGCGCCGCCGGCGATTGTGTATCTATACCGGCCAATTCGCCAAGTAAGGGGCCTGCCAGAAAATAGCCGCAGCACAAGTTGAACATGGCCACGCCCTGCAGGATCACCGTTTCGTCGTCGCCGGGCATGACCTGCCGATTGACGTCGCGGCCCATCAGGAACAGGCGCTGGATCCATTGGGCAGCGCTGCCCGCGGGCGATCCTTCGTGCAGCGCCTGAATGGCCTGATAGAACAGCGCCGCCATGTGGGGATGCTCTGCATTGAGATGGAGCATTTCGACAGGCAGGCGCAGCACATCGGCTGCAGTAGGCGCACCCCCTTCCAGCAGACGGGCGATACGGTCTTCCATCGGCCGCAGGCTACGCTCCAGCACTGCTGCGTATAGCGCTTCCTTGTTGGGAAAGTGATTGTAGAGGCCCGGTTCGCGTAACCCCGCTTCCGCCGCGATATCGCGCAGGCTGGTACCCTGATACCCCTGCCGCGCAAACAGCATCTCCGCCGCATCCATAATGCGCAGCGCGGTGCGGGCACCCTTGCTGATTGGCCTGACCAAAAAATATCATCCGATAATTTAATTTCGAAAGAATCGCATGATACTTCCCTTATTTCAAGATATTCATACCCATATCGTAGCGATTCCCCTGCAATATGATATCAAACGATAATAATTTGGAGAGGTCCCGATGAACGCGACCACAACGATCGACGCCACGCCCGTTTATCCGGAAATCGACTTCGCGCTGGATGACGTGCTCGACTTCCATGAACGGATGGATGCGCTGCGCACGGCCGGGGAACGCGTGGTGCCGGTTCGCTATTACGGCCAGATCGCGTGGCTTATCCTGCGCCACGACGATACGCGCGCAGCCTATCGCGACAACGCAACATTCCCATGCAGCGAAGCCTATCAACGCCATTCGGCGCAGGCCATGGGCGACAAGATGCTGCTGGCGCTCGACGGGGAAGAACACCGGGTAAAGCGCCTGCTGATTTCTCGGGCGCTGCTGCCCCAGAAAATACCGGCCATCGTCGATCGCCATATCCAGCCGCTCGCCAACGAACTTGTCGACGCCTTTGCCGGCGCACGCGCGGTGGACGTGGTCGAACGGTTCACCCGCCCGCTGCCGATGTATCTGATTACCCGCTTGCTCGGCCTGCCGGATGGAGAAGGCGCCCAGTTGATCAAATGGGTAGAGGCGCTGTTTTCCTTCGATACTGCCCCTGAACAGGCGCTCGCGGCACGGGCGGAGGTGACCGAATTCCTCCAGCCCGTGATCAATGCCCGCCGCACTGAACCGCGTGACGACCTGATTTCCCTTCTCGCCACGGCCGAAGTGGAAGGCGAAAAGCTGGACGACGAAGATATCCTGAGCTTCGCCCGCCTGCTCTTCCCCGCCGGGTCCGACACGACCTATCTGACGATGGGCAGCATGATAAATGCGGTGCTCGCCGACCCTAGCCTCCACCGGCAATTGCTTACCCAACCCGAACTGCGCCCAGCCGCCGTGGAAGAAAGCCTGCGCCTGTTCGGCACGGTGGCCTTGCAGAACCGCTTCACCGTCAGCGGTTGCGAAATGCACGGGGTGCGTATCCCCCCGCAGTCCTGGGTTCTGTTCGGCAATGCCCCCGGCAATCACGATCCCGAGGTTTTTGCCGATCCCCATCGTTTCGACCTGACCCGCAACCACAAGCCGATGCTGACCTTCGGCGGCGGCCCGCATGTCTGCATCGGGGCACATCTGGCGCGCGCGACACTGCTGACTGGCCTGTCGACCTTGCTCGATCGCTTGCCGGGCCTGCGCCTTGCCGGTCAGCCTGTGACCCCCGCCGGGGCGATTCTGCGCGGTGTTCGCCATCTTCCCGTGGCGTTCGACACGGTGTTGCCCGCCCAACCGGAAGGGGGCGCATCATGATGGTCTGGCAATGCCCGGGCTGCGGCTACGTCTATGACGAAGCACTGGGCGATCCGGACGGCGGCATTAAGCCGGGCACCCGCTGGAACGATATCCCCGATGACTGGGTCTGCCCCGAATGCGCCATGACCAAAGCCGATTTCGAACAGGTCGAATTCTGAAAACGCTCCGCTTTCACACAGATTCCTGCACGGCCGGCCAGGGCTGAGGCCCATCGTCCTTGCCCTGCGCGGCCATGCTCCCTAGGCCGGACAGGCACGCTATCGAGAAGCGGTGTCCGAAACGGGCAGGAGACCCGTTCGGCAAGAGGAGACGGAATGACATGGCCGACATGACTGACAAGGTGGTTATCGTTACGGGCGGGGGTTCGGGTATCGGTGCGGCGCTGGCGGACGGCTTCCTCGCGGCTGGTGCCCGCGTCGTGATCGCCGGGCGCGACACGGCCAAACTGGAGGCGCAAGCCGCCCGTATGGCGTCGCCCGATCGTGTGCGCCATACGCAAACCGATGTCGGCCAGATCGACGATATGGAAGCACTGATCGCCTTCACGGTGAAGGAATTCGGCGGACTGGATGTGCTGGTCAACAACGCGGGATCGGGCATGCTCAGCCCCGTCGCGAAATTGGACCCTGATATCTGGCACCACGTGATCGCCACCGATCTGAACTCGTGCTTCTACGGCGCGAAGTTTGCCATCCCGCATCTGCTGGAAAGCAAGGGATCGATCCTCAACATCTCCTCCATCTGCGGGGTGGCGGGTGATCCGGGCTTCAGCGCCTACAACGCGGCCAAGGCCGGGGTGATCAATTTCACCCGGTCCCTCGCGATCGAACTGGGTGCACAGGGGGTTCGCGCCAACTGCATCAGCCCGGGCCTGATCCGCACGCCCTCCACCGAACAGATGCCACCGTCGACCTTCGAACAATGGGAAACGCTGATCCCGATGGGCCGGGCGGGCTCCGTCGACGAAATCAGCGGGTTGGCGGTGTTTCTTTCCGGCCCGGAGGCGAGCTATATTACCGGGCAGAATTTTGTCATCGATGGCGGCATAACCAGCCACACCGGCCAGCCGCATTTCCTGCGCCTCTACGGGATGCCATCCTGACGGTGCCGGACGCCAGATAGCAAACGGCCGGGGAAGATGGAGCTGAGGGCCTCTTCCCCGGCCGATGCATTTCGGCCCTGCATAGTGATCGCCACGGAGCCCCGATTATGCCCCGCCGCGGTCTGTGCGGATGCTATTCCGCCGCGTCCCTCAACCTTTCGGCAGCGAGCGCGGCTTCGGCATCATGGCCGATCAGCCGGTCATAATTGCGGTGCATGCGTGACACATTCTGTTCGCGGCGACCGAAGATGATCGAAGGCACAGCGCCTGCTTCCATCATGACCTGGGAATTGGACTGGGCTTTCATATCCTCGTCCATCGCCACGCGGATCAGCATGTCCGCGACATAATCGTCGCGCATACGGTCTTCTTCGCTGGGATTATGGCCCCAGCCATATACCCGGAAGATATAGTCGCATTCGCCCGGTTCGGCGCCCGGATCGCTGCGCTGGAAGAAACCGATCATTTCGCCCACACCCACAACGGTGTTCGGGAAAATCGCGTTGGTGGTCGAAAAATTGCAGTATTCCGGCCATTCTTCTTCCGGCAGGTCGCGCAGTTTGGCGATATCCGGTTGCGTGGTGATCAGGGTGTGATGCAACCCGCAATCGAGGTGAATGAACTGCGGCAGCGTCATCGGCCCTACGGTTTCCGGGTGAAGGAACGGCACATGATAGCCTTCCACACCGCCATCTACCGCGTGCTTCCAGTTGATCCGGGCCTTGGTCCGGAATTCCTTGATGAACCGCAGGTTTTCGTAATGGTAACCCGCGATTACGCCCTTCATCGAACCCATGAACGCATCGAAATCGAGTTCACCATCGGGCTGCGGGTGGATCAGGATAAGACCCACTTCCTCATGCACCGGCAAGGCGATCAGCCCACGATCGGACAGCAGCCCGTCGAAGGCATCGCGGCTGGGCACCCCAATCAGATCGCCATGCGAATTGAACGTCCACGCGTGATAGGGACACGTGAACGTATGGCCATGCCCGCAGCCTTCGGCCAGTTGCACCCCGCGATGGCGGCAGGCGTTGAGAAACGCGCGTACCTGGCCATCCTTGCCGCGTGTCAACAGGATCGGTTTGCCCGCCAGTTCGGTCGCGTAATAATCACCGTTCTTCGGCAGATCGGCGGTGTAGGCGATCACTTGCGGGCGCTGATGGAAAAATTCTTCCTTTTCCTTCAGGAACCGTTCCTTGTCGGTGAAGCGGCCAATATCCGCTTCCCACGCCGGTTCTTCGCCGTATTCGGTCTCATTTCGGTCAATCATCGCCAGCAGGCGCTTTGCCACCGCGATCCGTTCGGCGCGTTCCATACGATCTCTCCGCTTGTTGCGTCGCTCTTTGCCGGGCGCCCTTATCTGACCATGATTATTCCGGTACGCCCACTCCCGGTCAATATTTTATTATACCATATAATAATTCAGTGTGCGGCCCTGAAAATCGGGAGAAAACTCCCGTTTTCGGAGAGCCATCAAGCAATCATGCCGCATCGCTGTCACAAATAAGGGCGGCCCCCCGCAATTCGTACCCCGTGATCAAGGGATTCCACCCCACCGTGGGTGCCCGCACGAGTCGCAAACCCGGTACCGCGAATAAAGCTTCGAGGAAGATCGCGGTTTCGTGCATCGCCACTTGCGCGCCGGGACAGCGGTGTTCGCCATCGCCAAATGCCATGACCGCACCGCCGTATTTGGCCGAGATGGTTCTGTCCGCATCGACCGCGAAGGGACAGGCGCCAGTGACGGTTTCATCCGTATTAGCCGCGCGGACATCGATGCCGTGAATCCAGTCGGAACCGGGCAAGCGCCGATACAGTGTGCCAACCACAGGCTCCACCCGCAGGATTTCTTCCAGAAGGGCGATCTTGCCGTTATCGTCCACCGTCATGAAATGCGCCTTGAGGGCTTCATTTTCCATCATGTGCCATCCGGCCATGGTGATGAATTCGCGCGTGGTGATCATCCCGGCCGCGCCATAGGTGATGCATTCGGTGAGCACTTCCTGATCGTTGTACCCTTCCGAAATCAGGTGCGAGATCACATCGTCACGGGGATTGGCCCGGCGTGCGCGGATTGCGGGCTGCACATCGTTTTTCAGGAAATGGCGCACCTGCCACTGCCGCCGGAACAGTTGCAGCACTTTCATAATCGCCCATTTGGACGTGCCCTGCCCCCCGGTGATCGCTTCGAGGCGCTGCGCCATGGCCAGCCCATCACTTTCGGTCAAGCCAACGATCTCGGCCGCCACGGTGACCGCCAGATCGAGCGACAGCGCATCGAGATCGGCGGCACCATCGCGGCGAAACTGTGCAATCAACCGGGCTGTTTCGGTGGTGATGAGATCGCGATAACGCCCGGTCACGACACGCGGTGCGAAGAACCGTGCGGTGGCCTTGCGCTGGCGGCGATGTTCTTCCCCCGAAAGGAACAGGATCGGTTGCTTCATCCGGCTGAAGCGCCGCGCCAGATCGGCGAGAAATCCCGCCTGGCTCGCCTCGGGATTGCGCAGGATGGCGCGTGCCGCGGTAAAATCGGTCACCGCTTCGCGCACGCTGGCGACGCCGCCGCGCCCGGCAACATGCGCCGATTTGCGCATGTCTTCCCCGCTATGGGAAACCGGGCATTGTGATTTCGCTTGCATCTGCGTAGCCATGATCCGAACAACTTGCCGACTTATGATATAGTGTGGATCATAAATTGACATTTCGGGCGCGAAAATCAAGGGATAATGATGCGCGGGTGATCCGCACGCGGGCATCGCTGCATCGCGCATTGCTGTCTCTGGCGGAGCGGGTCTCGTTCGCCGATATCACGGTGACCGCCATCGCAGGGGAAGCAGGCATCGGCTATGCCACCTTCTTCCGGCACTATCCCGACAAGCACAGCCTTCTGACAGCCATTGCAGGCGAATTCATCGACGAACTGATGGGCGAGATTCGCGTGCCGACCGCGGCAGACACGCGCAACGCGGCGATGATTCTGGCCCGCTTCGTGGATGAAAGGCGGGCCATCTGCCATGCACTACTGGTTGGCGCGGGCGATGAGATGCGGCGCAAAATCACCGATCGCGTGGTGCAGGGCGCCACCGCCATGCCGGACACCGCACCGCATCGATTCCCGCGCGCACTGCTGATCACACAGATGGTCTCATCCATGCTGGCCATTCTCGCGTGGTGGCTGGACAACCCCGGCGCGCTCAATCGTGACGAACTGGCTGAAGCGCTGGATCGCCTCGCGCTGATCCCGGCCCTGGGGTAACGGCATCGCCGCCCAGTCAGCGGGTAAGGCCCGTCAGGTCTGACCGAAACCGGCAACCAGCAGCCACACGATCACGCCGACCGCCACCACAAGCAACAGGGCGAGACCCGGCGAAACGAAGCGCAAACCAGCGGCATCCCCGGACGCATCACGCGAACCGGTGAACATCGAACTGACCAGATTTTCGCCCTTGAACACCCGGTAAAAGAGGATCGCCAGCACATGCAACGCGATCACCACCATAAGCAGGTTGAAAACCAGTTCATGCGTTTCCGCCGCCCAGCGCCCGGTATCGAACGAGACGAAATGCGCGAAGGGCCCGGATTCCAGCCCATCCACGTCGATGGCGAAAAGACCCAGCAACGGTTGGGCCAACAGCAGCGCCAGCATAGCGATCACGCTCCATCCGCCGAGCGGATTATGCCCCGGCCCCGACACAGTGCCACGGCGGAACAGATCGTTGCCGATATACGATGCAACACCACCGGGGCCCCGCACGAAATGGGAAAAACGTGCCGTCGTGCTGCCCCAGAAACCCCATGCCAGCCGGAAAACCACCAGTGTCAGGATGGTATAGCCGATCAGCCGGTGGGGGCCGATCAGGTGCTCTTCCGCCGTCCACCACGCCGATCCGACCAGCAGGACCAGAAGCCAATGGAACAGGCGAACCGGGAGATCCCAGATCCGCATGCGACGACCTGACCCGGTGCCCACCATCACTTTTCCCGGAACTGGTTGTGGCAACCCTGACAGCTCGTGCCCAGCGCATCGCGCGCCTTGGTGATCGCGGCCAGATCGCCGCTGCGCACCGCCTTGTCGAACGCGCCGGCGGAAATGACCATTGCCTGGCGATATTTGCCGAATTCGACCTGATTGCTCCAGATTTCAGGCCGCGCCTTGGTTTTCAGGCCTGAATCCGGCCCGCTGCCAGCGGGGAAGTGATCCTTTATCCGATGGGATCGCTGGACGATAGTGCGGGCAGGCGGCCGAAGCTTCGCCACGTCGGGCGCCCCGGCCTTGAGTTCGTCGTTGATCGCCTTGAACGCACCGCCGATTTCCTTGAAGTTCGCCTTGCGCGCGGCCACGGCATCGGCGGCGCTCAGCGTGGCGGCGGATAGGGCTGCGGCACCGCCCAGCAAAGCGAAAACCATGGCAACACGGGCGCCAAAACCCATCGTGGATCGATCGTCTGTCACGTTTGCTGCTCCCTCATGCACAGGGTGACGCCCCGAACATGCAGGATCGCTTGAATTCCATACAAAATCCACCCTTTTCCGCGCAGAAAAAAGGGGCCGCCGTTTCCGGCAGCCCCTGAACACATAGTTGTATTTCGGTCTCAGTAGCTGAACTTGACGTCGACCCCGAAGCTGCGCGGTTCGGCGAAGTACGCGCCGCCAAAGCCCAGCCCGCCGAAGTCGATGCCGTAAGCCAGCTTGTCATTGTTGGCGAGGTTTTCACCCCAGAGCGAGACTTCCATCTTCGCACGATCGCTCAACGCCACATCCGACAGGGTCAGGCGTGCCGACAGGGTGCCCTGACCCGGCGATGCGATATCCTTGTTGAAAATGTTCACCCGATCGAGCGGGAAGAAGTACATCTTGCTGCGATAAGAATAGTTCACCCGTGCCGACAGTGCACCGAAATCGAATGCGGGGAAATCGTACTGGATCGCCGCATTCCAGTTCAGCTTCGGAACGTTGGAGAACCGCGCCTCATCCGCCACGTCTTCGAGAACGTTGGTCTGAGGATCGCGGAACGCGAACTGCTTGAACTTCGGATCGGTGTAGCCCAGCGAACCGGACAAGGTCAGACCATCGACCGGCAGCGCGGTGACTTCCAGTTCGACACCCTGAATGCGCGCCTTGCCCGCGTTGAGGATGATCGAGGTCGCACCACCAGAGCCGGAAGCGAACTGGTTGATGTGCTTGTCCTTGTAGTCGGTGTAGTAGAGCGCGAGGTTGGTCCGCAAACGGCGATCCAGCCAGTCTGCCTTCAGCCCGACTTCGTAGGAAACAACCTTTTCAGGGTCGAACCCGTTCAGCGTATTGGTGCGCGGGTTGAAACCGCCGCTCTTGTAACCGGTGGAGGCACGGGCATAGACCATCACGCCATCGGTAATCTTGTAATTGATCGACGCGAGCCACGACAGGTTGGTGAAGTTCTTCTTCCCGTTCACATCGGCGGTGCCGTTGCCATCATTATCGATGTAGAGCGACTTCTTGTCCCACGTGTAACGCAGGCCGCCGGTGATTTCGAGCCTGTCATCCATGGAGGACGGACGCCAGCTGACCTGACCGAACAGGGCATAGGATGTCGCCTTGCCCCCGAAGCGACCCGGCGGGAATGCGTTGATGCCGATCAGGTCGAGCCCCGGATTCAGGCCAGCGAGATAATCGACCGTGCCCTGATCAAATCCATAATAAATCAGGCCTGCCACCGGCGTCACCAGCGTCAGATGCTGGTGATTGAACTCGCTCGCCTTCTCATGGAAATAATAGGCACCCAAAACATAGTTGAAATCGCCCACTTTACCAGTCGCCTGGAATTCCTGCGAAAACTGCTTCTGCTTCTGCGGGGCGTTGTTGCCCTGATAGGGCGTAACGCGCTGCACCGAGGTGAGTGTGGGCGAGAGCGCATCGAACACCACACCCAGCAGATTGCCGTTACCGCTCAGGCCCAGAATCGTATCCTGATCGAACGTGCGATAGGCGCTGATCGATTTCAACGTCAGGGCCTCGCTCGCATCATACTCGAAGGTCAGCGAGTGGCCGACCGACTTCGCCCGCGAATCCCAACGATAGTTGCCCTTGCGGTCAGTGAAGCCTTCCTGCAGCCCTTCGCGCAGACGCTTGCGGCTGAAGATCAGCGGGTCGCCGCCGAGCGATTCCGAACGGCCATAGTATTCAGCCACAGCAGGCGATGCGGCGACGAGCTGGAAATAGGCCGGTTGGCCATCGCGCTTGTTCCAGTCGAAGCTGTAATCCATCTTGAAATTTTCAGCCAGATCGCCGTGGAGACGCACCCAGATCGCGTCGCTGTTCAGGCCATAGGGATCGCGCTTCGACAGCTTGTTGTCGACCCAGCCATCCTTTTCGCGGTGCTGGTAGGAAATCGTCGCCTTGAACGGCGAACCTGCGATGTAGCCGGTGTTCAGCGTGGTCTTGCTATACCAGCTGTCGAAGCTGCCATAACCAAGCTTCTGTTCGATGCCGAATTCATCCGTCGGCTTGCGGGTGACGAGCTGCACCGCACCGCCAATGGTGTTACGGCCGAACAGCGTGCCCTGCGGACCGCGCAGAATTTCGATACGTTCCAGATCGACGAGATCGAGGATCGCACCGCCGGTGCGCGCGATGTAAACACCATCGAGATACATGCCAACGCCCGGTTCCGCCACGGCGGACGGTTCGGTCTGGCCAACGCCGCGGATCAGGATCGACGCGGCCGAAAGGCTGGAAGGCTGCTGCGAAATGGTGAGATTGGGCGTGAACTGCGCAATCTTGTCCACCTGCATGACATTCTGCTTTTCCAGGAAGTCCTGCGAAAATGCCGAGATCGAAACCGGTGTGCTCTGCATCGATTCCGCCGTGCGCCGCGCGGTAACGATGATGTCCTCGATACCGGAACTGCTCGTGCCCGCAGCTTCCTGCGCGTAAGCGGCATTGGCGCCCAGTACGCTGACTGATGCCATCACAATGTATTTAAATGTCTTTTTGCCGTTCATTTTCCATCCTCCCTGTTTGCCTTTGGCAATACGGGGATTTTTATAGTTGGAATGGACACTGCGGTAAATATTCAGACCTTGGTCCACGCAAGTAACGGCCCCGGTGTGTGGTTCAGGCATCACTCAAACGGATGAAACGCGGAAACATAGACCCGTAGGCCTGGGTGCATCACGGATGTTTCGCACAAGATGCAACTTACGCAAAAAGGCATTTAACTGTCCTATATTATCTTTTTGCGTATGTAAGTATTTCATGCGAGAACAATCTGATCGATAATGAGAGAGGATTGTGATGGAAATCAGGCTCGATGGCCGAACCGCGTTCGTTTCCGGTTCCACGCGCGGGATTGGCTATGGCACGGCGCGATTGCTGGCGGAATCCGGCGCCACGGTTATCGTCAATGGCCGGGA
This sequence comes from Caenibius tardaugens NBRC 16725, assembly GCF_003860345.1. Taxonomy (GTDB): domain Bacteria; phylum Pseudomonadota; class Alphaproteobacteria; order Sphingomonadales; family Sphingomonadaceae; genus Caenibius; species Caenibius tardaugens. The sequence continues at coordinate 2,213,067 of NZ_CP034179.1, read as the reverse complement.
CGACCATGCCGTTGCGCAAGCCCTTGCCTCGCTCCGCCGGGATGTGCCCCAGGCCACCTTCCACGGGCTCGCCGCGGACATCGCCAGCCCGGATGGCGCGGATACCGTCGCCCGGCAGATACAGGACATCGACATCCTCATTTGCAACGCCGCGACCTTCGACTGGACGGCCTTTTTCGACACCGTTGATGCCGATTGGCAGCGCCATTTCGAAATCAACGTGATGTCCGGTGTACGACTGGCGCGGGCCTTCATGAAGGGCATGCTGGAACGGAACTGGGGCCGGGTGGTGCTGGTGGCTTCGGAATCCGGCCTGAACATCCCGGCGGACATGATCCATTATGGTGTCAGCAAAGCCGCGCAGATCGCACTCGCCCGGGGGCTGGCCGAACTCACCGCAGGTACCGGGGTTACCGTGAACAGCGTCTTGCCCGGCCCCACCGCATCGAGCAATTCGGACGATTTCCTGAAGAACTATGCTGCGGAAAACGACCTGCCGCTGGAACAGGCGGAAAGGCACCTGATCGATAGCATTCGCCCGACATCGTTGCTGCGCCGCTTCGCGACAGTGGACGAAGTGGCATCCATGATCGTTTACGCCTGCTCCCCCCAGGCATCGGCGACAAATGGTGCCGCCCTGCGCGTCGAAGGGGGCATGCTGCGCCATCCCGGGTAATGCCTGCCCCCCATCGTTCACTTTTCCGCTTCCCCCCGATCTGAACAGGACGCATGCCATGATTGCCCCCCCGCTTTCGCCCCCTTTGGCGAAGAGATCGTTCAACTGGCCTATGTCGTGGATGATATCGCCGCCGCCGCACAAGCCTGGGCCGTTGTCGGTGCAGGCCCCTTCTTCACACAGGAAGTCGTGGTCCCCGATGGCCGGTACCACGGCAAGCCTGGCCCCTTGCGCTACGAAGCGGCCTTCGCCTTCCATGGCGGCATGAATATCGAACTCATCCAGCAAGATGATCCGACCCCTTCGGTCTACCGCGATCATCTTGACCGGTCAGGCCCCGGATTCCACCATTTCATGATCCGCACCGGCGATTATCACGAAACGCTGCGGCGGCACGCGGCCATCGGCATAGTCCCCCATTTCGAAGCGGCGCTGGAAGGATCTGGCCCCTGGGCCTACGTCGATGCACGCCCCCAACTGGGTTGCTTTATCGAGATTTATGAAATGGCCGATAGCGTCCAACACATGTGGGACAGCATGCGCGCGGTGCACGAGACCTGGAACGGTGAGCGCCCCCTGCGTCAGAGTGCGGAACTGTTCGCCTGACCACCTGCCGCCCCGGCAACGCACGAGGGGTAGCGGGGCAGGCGCTACTTCGCCGCCATGCGGATGGCCCCGTCCAGCCGGATCGTTTCGCCATTGAGCATGGGGTTGGTGATGATCTGTTCGACCATCAGCGCGAATTCTTCGGGCTTGCCCAGCCGATTGGGGAACGGCACCTGCCGCCCGAGCGAATCCTGCGCATCTTGCGGCAGGGAAGCCAGCAACGGTGTCCAGAAAATGCCCGGCGCAATGGCCATGACCCGGATGCCATAACGCGCAAATTCGCGCGCGATCGGCAGAGTCATGCCGACAATGCCCGCTTTTGACGCGGCATAGGCGGCTTGCCCGATCTGCCCGTCAAACGCGGCAACACTGGCGGTGTTGATCACCACCGCGCGTTCTTCCTCATCGCCCACATCCGCATCGGCAATCCGCGATGCAAATCGGGAGAGAACGTTGAAACTGCCGATCAGGTTGATCGACACGAGCCGTGAGAAATCGTCCAGCGCAATCGGCGAACCATCGCGGTTGATGACTTTGGCCGGGGGGGCGATCCCCGCGCAATTGACCAGAATGCGCGCCTTGCCGTGCCGGGCCTCCGCCTCTTCCAGCGCGCGCATGACCGCCGTTTCATCGGTCACGTTCACACTGATGAAGTGGCCGCCAATCGAACGGGCATGGGCTTGCCCCAATTCCGCGTTCAGATCGAGAATCGTGACTTTCGCACCCCGTGCCGCCAGTCGTTCGGCCGTCGCCCCGCCGAGCCCCGATGCCCCTCCGGTAACGATAGCGGCAAGACCATCAATCCGCATTCCGTTGTCCTTCCTCTCGCTGTCCTGGCCCCTTTACCGCCCTTTCCAGGCGGGCGCGCGCTTTTCCGCGAAGGCTTTCGGGCCTTCGACCATGTCTTCGGATGACAACAGCGCGCGGACCGCAGGATAGGCCCATTGTTCCTGCAGCGCCTGTTCCATCGAAATTCCGGCAAACCGCTGCATCGCCTGCTTTGACGCACGGATCGACATGGGGCTGCACGCCAGCATCTGTTCCGCCCACTGCCGCGCGGCGCCCAACACATCGCCATCCACGACCGCGTTCACGAAACCCAATTGCAGCCCTTCGGCGGCATCGACCCGCCGCCCCGTCATCACCATGCCCATGGCGCGCTTCATCCCGATGGCTTCGGCTAGGCGCTGGATACCGCCCGCCAGTGCCGCGAGCCCGACTTTCGGTTCGGGCAGGGCAAACTGCGCGCGCGCATCGGCCACGATGATATCCGCGGCCAGTGCGATCTCGAACCCCCCGCCCATGGCGACCCCGTTAACCGCAGCGATGACCGGCTTGTTGAGGCTGAACCGCCCCGCGATCCCGCCGAAGCCCGAAGGCGGCATGTACATAGCCCCGCCTTGCGCCTGTTGCTTGAGATCGTGCCCCGCGCAGAAGGCTTTGTCCCCGGCGCCGGTAATAATCGCGACCCATTGCCCATCGTCGTTTTCGAACGCATCGAATGCTGCCGCCAGTTCCCTTTGCGCCTGTTCGTTGAGCGCGTTGTGAACGGTGGGGCGATTGATCGTGATCACGGTCAACGCACCGTCGCGCAAGACGTCCACCAGTTCGAAATCCAAACCACCTCTCCCTGTTACTTCCCGATTCCATCTGATCGACGAACCGGTGCTCCACCCGGCGGGTGCATTGCCCAGCCTTGTACCGAATGTACCCCTCCCCACCAGCCGGGCAATGGGCAATGCTAAACCTTGAACTGGCCGGGCAGACGGATCATTCTGTCGTCATCGATTCTGATTACGGGATACCGCTTCTTGCAAAGCCTAGACGAGATTGACCGGCTCGCTTCCGTGCGGCGTTCGGTGCGCGCTTTCAAACCAGACCCTGTCCCGCAGGACATTATCAAGCGTGTGCTGGATATCACGCTGGCCACGCCGTCGAATTGCAATGTCCAGCCGTGGCATATCCATATCGTCAGCGGGGACGCGTTGCAGCGGTTGAGCAAGGCCATGCTGGAACAGGCACGGGCAGGGCTGACCCCGGATCACGACATTCCCGAGGCTGGCCCCTATCCCGGGCGCTTTCGCGAACGGCAGATCGACGCGGCCAAGCGGCTCTTTGCGGCCACTGGTGTCGCGCGGGAGGATATCGCCGCCCGCACCGCTTCAATACTGCGCAATTACGTGTTCTTCGACGCCCCGCATCTGGCGCTGTTCTGCGTGCCGGACTGGGCGGGTGAACGCGAACTGGCCGATTGCGGGCAAGCCATGCAGAGCCTGATGTTCGCGCTGACCGCGGCCGGGTTGGGGTCTTGCCCACAGGGTGCCGCGGGCGGCTATGCCGCGACCACCCACCGCATTCTGGGCATCCCTGCGGACCAGCGCATTCTGGCGGGCATTTCCTTCGGCTATGCCGATCCGGATCACCCTTCTGCCGGTGTGAAGCCCCCGCGCGCTTCCGTAGAGGAAATGGTGGATTTTCACGAGTAGTGGCTAGCGCAGGCTGCGCACATATTCCCGCAGCTCGTCAACAAACAGCGCGGGCTGTTCCATCGCGGCGAAATGTCCGCCGCGTGGCAGTTCGGTCCAACGCACCACGTTATAGCTCTTCTCCACTGTGGAGCGCGGGAAGCGTGACAGTTCGCCGGGGAAGTTGGCGATCGCCACCGGTTTTTCCACCCGCGCGCCGGGGGGCACCTGTTCGTCGAGCACACCGCGATAAAGCCATGCGGCCGTCCCGAACGTGCCCGTCACGAGATAGATCATGATATTGTCCAGCACGCGGTCACGCGTGTAGATCGCCCAGAGATCGCCGCCGGGCAGTTGCGACCAGCGTTGGAATTTCTCGAGTATCCAGGCCGCAACCCCCAGCGGGCTGTCCGCCATGGCATAGGACAGGGTGACAGGTCTGGTCGACTGGATCGCCATATAGCCACCTTCGGTCCGCCAGCGGTCAACCAACGCATGCGCTGCCGCGATCTCTTCCTCGGTTTCCGGCTGCGCGTCCGGCCGGGTCCAGCCGAACGTGAAATTGAGATGCACCGCGCTGCAGCCGGCCCCTTCATAGCCCAGCCACCCGGATACGGCCGATCCCCAATCGCCCCCCTGCGCCACGTAATCGCGATAGCCCAGTGCCGCCATCGCCTGATCGAACGCCTTGGCGATTGTGCGCGGCCCGATCGGCTTGTGCGGCTTCGACGAAAAACCGTAACCGATCAGCGAGGGCACGACGACGGTCATCGCATCGTTCGCATCGCCGCCATGCGCGGCCGGATCGGTCAGCGGGTCGATCGCATCGAGAAATTCCACGAACGACCCGGGCCAGCCATGCGTGATCAGCACCGGCTTGGGATTGGGGCCTTCGCCGACGACATGGATCAGATGCACGGTATAGGGCCGCCCATCGACCTCCACATCCACCAGAAAATGGGGAAAGCGGTTCATCGCCGCCTCGCCCGCGCGCCAGTCATAGGCAGTGCGCCAATGGTGCACGAGATCGCGCAATGCGGCACCATCCGTGCCGTAAGCCCAGGCATCCCCTTCCGCCGGATCAGGCCATTCCGCATCGTCCAGACGCTGTGCGATCCAGTCGAGTTTCGACTGGGGAACATCGATCACAAAGGGACGGACATGTGCAGGGGTATCACCCTGCGGCGATGCAAGCCTGTCGTTCATCAATGCTCTCCCACCGGCGTAATCGCCGCGTTCCAGCATTGCTATAGCATGCTATAAAATTACTCAACGCCAGAAGCAGCAAGGGCAACCGGTCATGACGGGGACCGCCCGCAGGCGGCCCCCACGCCATGTCAGTTCCCCGGAATGATCGGCGGAACGACGCCCTTGTCAGCGGCATAGGCATTCCATGCCTTCACCATCTTGCCCAGTTGATCGCGATTGTTCCGGGAGAGATCTTTGGTTTCACCGGGATCGGCCTCGACATCGAACAGTTCCCAATGACCCGTGCCGGTTGGCGGCGGAATGTGCACGGCTTTCCACCGGCCATCGCGAACGTAGCGGCGGCCGAACATTTCCCCTGCGGCAAAGGTCGGGGAAAGCTGCGGGGCAGGCGCACCCGGCAGGATACGCTGGGCGAACGAGATTCCCTGCGGTGCGACCACGGCCTTGCCCTTGTATTCGGCCGGATTGTCCAGCTTCACTTTGGCGAAATCGAGCATGGTGGGCAGCACATCGCGCACCGAGATATAGCTCGGCTCAATCCCGCTGCGGGCATGTTTGGGATAACTGAGGAACGACACCACGCGCGTCCCCCCTTCGGTCGGGAAGGACTTCGACAGCCGGAACGGTGCCGATCCCGCCTCTGCCCAGTTCGACTTGTACCAGACATAGGAGTTGGCGGAGCCGATGGAATCGAGCGTGTTGTCACCCGCTGCCAGCATGGCCTTGCCGGCTTCGGGAATGATGAACGACTTATCCAGTTCATGACCTTCCGGACCGTTGTCCGAGAAGAACATAATGATGGTGTTGTCGTACTTGCCACGCTTTTTCAGTTCGGCGACCAGCTTGCCCATGCTCTGGTCGATATGGTCGACCATGGCGGCATAGGCTTCCATCGTCCGCGCCTCGATCCGTTTTTCCTCGTCCGTCAGATCCGCCCAGCGTTTCGACGATGTCTGGGCGTGGGGCACGACATTGTCCGCGATCAGCCCCAGTTCCTTCATCCGTTTCAACCGGGCTTCGCGCAGCGCGTCATAACCGGCATCGTATTTGCCAGCATAACGGCGAATATCCTCGGCCGGTGCCTGAATCGGATAATGCGGCGCCGTCAGCGCCAGATAGCCGAAGAACGGGCGCTTATCCTTCGCATCAGGCAGGAACGAGATGAACTGATCGGTGAAATAATCCGTCGAATAGAACTTCGCGGGAATTTTCACTTCCTTGCCATCGAGCGTGTAGACCAGCCCGACGTTGGGCAGGTCGGGGCGTTCGCGGTTCTGGTCGGTTCCAAAATGGTTGTGGCCGCCGCCCAGCATGGTGAACGAATGGTCGAAACCACGCGCCACCGGATTGGCCCGCGGATCATATCCCAGATGCCATTTGCCCGACTGGAACGTCGAATATCCCGCATCCTTCAGGCGTTCGGCGATGGTGACAACGCGATCGGTCAGAAACCCTTCGTAACCCGGTTTGTCGATCTGGTTATCCTGCCGCAGTTCGGGGAAATTCCCGATACCGGTCTGGTGGTGATCGACCCCAGTCATGAACTCCGCACGCGTGGGGGCGCAGACCGGGGTCGTATGGAAATTGGTGAACCGAACCCCCTTGTTGGCGAGCGCATCCAGATTGGGCGTACGGATTTCACCACCGAACGCCCCCAGATCGGAAAAGCCCATATCATCGACCATAACCACAATTATGTTGGGCCGGGTTTCCTCTGCCGAAACAGAGGAAACCGACAGGCCTGTCATGGCCGTAGCAGCCAGTAACTTATTGAGCATTTTCATAATTCGCCCTCTCCGGCTCTTTTCTTGGTATTAACGTGTCATCACAGCGATGAGCGCAGCGTCACGCCCACGGTGCGCGGATCGCCCGGGCCACCGCTGTATTGGCCGGTGTTGAAGGCCGCCGGTCCGATATTGTTGAAATATTTCGTATTGAACAGGTTCCGCGCATAAACGGATACGTCCCAGCGCCCATCGGGATGGCGCAGGCCGATGCGCAGGTTGGTGAGGCCGTACCCTTTGATCACCGCATCTTCGGCAAGATTGTAGGCCGCGTTGAATTTCGACCTGTAGCTGTAGTTCGCGTTGATATAGGCTTCGGCGCCCGATGCCACGTCCGCCGCATATTCACCGCCAAGCGAAACCGAATATTTCGACACGCCGGGCAGACCGCGTCCGCTCAGATCGCAAACGGCCTGCAGACCCTGATATTCCAGCGGGCACTGCGCATTGCGGAACGATTTGTAGATCGCATCGACATAGCTGGCCGATGCGAACAGGCTGAGGTTGCGGACCGGACGCAGGTTTGCATCGAATTCCAGCCCCTGGGTACGCACCGTGCCGACATTGGCAATATAGGCGGTGGGCGCAACGGTCGTATCGACCTGCTGGCTCTGGTAATTGCGGATCTTGGTGTGGAATGCCGCCAGATTCAGCGTCAGCATGCGATCGAACAGGGTCGACTTGATACCCGCTTCGAAATTGTCGACCTTTTCCGGGGCAATGACTTTGGGCGCCGGGGTCGCATTGAGGTTGAGGCCGCCCGACTTGTAGCCCTTGGCATAGGTCCCGTAGATCATCACATCGGGTGTGATCTTGTACGACAGGGTGATAGCACCGGAGAGATTGTCTTCCTTGGTTCTCGCGTCATAGCGCGGGATATTGGCGCCGAAAGAATTGCGGATCGCCTGCGCCCCCAGCAGAATCTCGGCCGGTGTCAGCGTTGGGCCACGCTGCACCTGTTCGAAGAAGCCGGTCTTCTTTTCCTTGGTATAACGCAGGCCCGCCGTGACATCGAAACGATCATTCACGTGCCATATGACCTGCCCGAATGCCGCATAGCTCTTGGTATCGGCCCGTGCGGTGCCATCGACGAACAGTCCGTTCAGCGCAGCCTGCCCACCCACGGATGCCTGCGCGCTGGAGGGCGCCGGCCCGAGAATCCACAAGGCGGCATCTTCCCCGTACTTGGTGAAGATCTTGTCATCGATCCGCTGGTTGAAATAATAAAGGCCAACCACGTAATCGACCGTGTTCTTGCCGTTTGAGGCAATCCGCAGTTCCTGGCTGAACTGGCGCTGCTTCTCGTAAATCCCGGCATCGACGAAGATATCAAGCGGGAGAAGATCGGCGTCAATCGTGGGCAGATAAGTGAGCTTGCGCCAACCGGTGACGGACGTGATCGTTGCCGCCCCGAGATCGTAATCGGCAATCGCCGTCACCCCGTGCGTCTTGAGATCAAGCCGCAGCGGACGATTGATATCCATTTCCCGTTTCGAAGGATCGATCGCCAGCGGGGTATAACCGAAGCGGGCGACACGCTGATAGAAATTGGCGGGCAGAGTGCTGCCGTCCACGCGCGTGGTGCGCACGCTGGTCATCGTGCCGATACAGCAATCCTGCTTGTACTTGCTGTAATCGCCAATCACGCGCAGCGAAAATTCATCCGTCGGCTTGAACAGCAGTTGCCCACGAATGGACAGGGTATGCAAATCCGATTTGCGCGAACCATCATAGACGTTCTTCATGAAGCCCTTGTCGCGTTCCGTGTTGGACACGGTCAGGCGCACGGCCAGCTTATCGGTGATCGGTGCCGCGCCGGTGGCGCGCACTTGCAGCGATTTGTAGTTGCCAACGCTCACTTCGCCGCGGAATTCAGGATCGAATGTCGGCGCCTGTGACGTGATGTGGATCGCACCGGCCGTGGTATTCTTGCCGAACAACGTGCCCTGTGGGCCGCGCAGCACTTCGACTTGCGCCAGATCGTAAAGGTCGAAGGCCGCCTGGGCCGGGCGGCTGTAATAGACCTGATCGACATAGACCCCGACGCCATATTCCATGCCAAGGCTGGCGAAGGCCGGGGTCGCGCCCAGACCGCGGATATTGATGTTGGTCTGCCGGGCATTGGTTGCCGTAATCTGCAAGCTGGGGGCAAGCTGGGCGACTTGTGTCAGGCCGACGGCGCCGGGAACGGCAACCTGTTCGTTGCTGAGCGCGGTCACCGCGATCGGCACATCCTGCACGCTTTCCGCACGGCGACGCGCGGTAACCACGATGTCCCCGACACCCGATTGCGCTGTTTCTGCCGCTTGCGGCGCGTCTGCCTGTGCCTGTGCCGGAACGGCCAGCATCGACGAAAGACCCAGTGCCCCCCCTGCAAGCATCGCCGCCCGGAAAGATTTCAGATCGGTCACATTACCCTCCCTCGAGATAATCAATTTTCAGTTCGAATTGTTGAGCACAAACGCTCCCGCGCGCGTGCACGAAAGTGAATTTTCCCAGCTCATAGCTGTAATTGGTCAGCCGCCCTACAATGCGGGACAGCCACTCTTTCGCGATTCTGACATAATATACGGGATATGCGCGGCCTGGTGGCCCGATCGCTAAATTATGGCTCGACAGCACATGTATCTGGCCTGCGCGCAAGCGCGCCACCACGATCCTCTGGGGGCCGTGGAAGAAAGCCTAAATCGTTTTATGAGGGAAAGGTCAGCTTGCCGAGAGCGGCACGACAACGTCCAGCCCCGGTGTCAGCACCTGATTCTGTTCGCGCGCCTGCAGCACCCGGCTGTTGGGCGGCACATCATGCGCAAGCCATACGTTGCCGCCTATTTCCGAGCCTTGGCCGATGGTCACGCGGCCCAAAATCGTTGCGCCTGCATAGATCACGACATTGTCTTCCACCACGGGATGGCGCGGCATGGCCTTGACCAGCGCCCCATCCTGATCGGTGGGGAAGCTTTTCGCACCCAGCGTAACCCCCTGGTAAATGCGCACATTGTTTCCGATTATCGCGGTTTCCCCGATAACCACACCGGTACCGTGATCGATAAAGAACCCTTCGCCGATCGTGGCGCCGGGGTGGATATCGATCCCGGTCCGGCCATGGGCGATTTCCGCGATGATCCGGGCCACGAGCGGCGCGCCCAATTGATGGAGCTGATGCGCCAGACGATAATGAATGATCGCCAGAATGCTGGGATAGCAGATCAGCACTTCATCCACGCTGCGGGCAGCAGGATCGCCGCGAAAGGCCGCTTCGATATCGGTATCGAGCAGAATGCGGATCTGCGGCAACGCGCGCGAGAGTTTCGCAACAATGGCCGAGGCCTGTGTCGCGATTTCATCCGGGGTCACGCCCGGCAAGGCATAGGTCAGCTCGAGACGGAGCTGGCTGTGCAGCCGGGACAAGGCGATTTGCAGCGTCTTGGTGACGAATTCGTCTTCGTTGTGCGGGCGCACATGCCCCGGCCCCAGCCGCAGCGGAAACAGCACCGCCGAAAGTTCCTCGGTCACTTTCGCAAGCTTGGTACGCGAAGGAAACCCTTCGACACCATATTCGAATTGCGATGTGTTGGCCGCACGCCATGAACGCCTGATGTCGCTCAGGCGGTTAACAACATGGTCGACCTCCCAGAAGTCCGTGAAGGACTCCTGTTCGCCGTCCTGGGATTCGGCACTCGTCATAGGCCCAGACGTTTCCAGAATTCCTGCGCCGAAATCTTCGGCCCATTGGGTATTTCACCCAGCCATGACGGATGTGGAACCGGCACGCTAGTGTGATTCTGCACAGTGCGGTTCAGGGAAGAAACTTGTTTGCGGGTCATCGTCGTATCCTTTGCGGGAACACGAAGCCTGCGTTGTCGCCTGGTTTCGTGCGCTTTAGCGGTTGGTTACGCGGAGCAAGCTGACATCCATCAAAAGCCGCGAGGCGCTGTTCAGCCGGTTGAAAGGGGAGAGAACTACAACCGCCTCAACAGCGCCCGGACAAATATCTACCCATCCGATTGAGTTATGTCTCGCAAGGGATATTTGGGGTGCCTAAAATTATTCTTCCCGCCTTCCCATGACAGGGAAAAAGCCAGCGAACCCGCGTATCGGCGGTCCGTTACGCTTCCGGAATCACATCGACGCCCGTCGTCATTTTCTGAACCGGCGTGCCCACGAACACCCCGTCCACCGGTGCGATATCGGCATAATCGCGGCCCATGGCGACGGTTACATAGTCCTGATCCACCATCCGGTCGTTGGTCGGATCGATCGCCACCCAGCCCAACCTGGGTCCGCACCAGACATTGACCCAGGCATGCATGGCATCCGCACCGACCAGACGCGGGCGCCCCGGCGGCGGTTCAGTGCGCAGATAACCGCTGACATAGGCGGCCGGAATGCCATACCAGCGCAAGGCCGCAATCATCACATGGGCAAAATCCTGACACACGCCATGTCGGGCACGAAACGCCTCGAGCGGTGGAGTATCGCTGTCCGTCACCCCGGGAAGATAGGTAAATTCCGCGTGGATTTTGGAACAAAGCGCCCGGATTGCCGGCACGATGCCGGCGGTATCGCCCAGCATCGACGCAGCCCATGCCCCGATTTCCGGTTCCAGTTCGACAACCCGCGATCCGTAAAGGAACGGGGCGGGTGCAAAAGTGGCGATATCGCCCACTCGCAAAGCCGCGCTGCGGACCGTGGCGATATCGGTTCCATCATCGACAATGCCCGGCGGCGGCGTGACCTCCATACGAAACACACTGGTCACCACCAGTTCCTGCAGCCGCTCATCAATCGAAACCAGCGTGTTGTTGACCTGATAAGGGCCGAACTCTTCCGCCAGATGCGTCGGTACCGGTGACACATCCATGTGATAGGACAGCAATGTCTGCCCCGGCCACGATGCCGGTTTGAGACGGATGGCGAACCGCGCCAAATCAACCGGCGCACCGTATCGCACCCGCGATGTGTGATTGACCTGATAGATCATTGGATCGCCAGCTTGTCCGCCCGCCCGGCTTGCGGTTCGCGCTGCAGGAAATAGCGCTGGGCGATCGCATCGGACAGCACCAGAATATCATCCAGCGTTTCCTCGAGCGCGTGCGGGGTCAGCGCTTCGGCATCCCAGGCCGCGATCTGTGCCTCAATCCGCCGCACCGCCAGCATCGGCTGTTCCGGCATGCCATCATTGCGCAGCGTCGGCAGGCTTTCGATATGGTGTTGCAACTTGTCGATCTGGTACGCCAACCCCCGCGGCTGCGCCGGATCAAGCAGGACCATATCGAACACCGGGGCGATAAACGGCGCCGCCAGATAACGGTTACGATAGAGGTAGTGGCAATCGCACAGGTCGAGCAAAGCCGTCAGATCATCGGAGTTGGCGGTGCCGGGCACCATTTCCAGCGTTGTCTGCAAAAGCAGTGACGCCCGTTCCAGCCGCACCCCCATATCGAGGAAATTCCATGAGGCGGTCCGGCTCATGCTATCTGCAGTAATGCCCGCCAGCGTGGCGAACCGTTCGGCAAGCCGTTCTGCAGCCTGTGCCATCGAATCGCTGTCACCCGGCACAAAGGACGGCATGGGCCGGTTGAGCACTCTCCAGCTGTCGACAAACAGGCGATCGCGCAGCAACCGGGCAATCTGCCGGACATTGTCCACCAGCGAAACGAGCGAACCGGGGCGTTTCACATCCCCCAGCGCGGCGGCCGCCAGTTCTTCCGGTGTCCCGTCCGCGCTTTCAATCACGCCCCAGCGTGCAAGCAACAACGCCAGCCTGTGCGGCACGGTATCGCTGACCTGCTGTTCCGCCTGCAGGCTGGAGGTTTCCAGCAAGGCCCGCACCACACGCGCGGTCATCTGCGCCCGTTCGCAATAACGCCCCAGCCAGAACAGGTTGTCCGCCGCCTGGCTGGGCAGAATTTTGACGGCACGGCGAATTACCGGGGAACGCGGAGCCGTGGTGGTCGACACATTGGCGCCCGGCACATCATCGACCACGCAGATATCGGCCGACAGATCGCCTTCCGCCATCAACGGGGTGCGCAAATCGCCTGCCTGCGACAGGCGGGCAAGGCCACCGGGCATCATCCGCCATTGCCCATGTTCATCCCGCGCAAGAAACGTACGGATCGTCAGGCTGCGCGGCATGAAACGGCCCGCTTCCCAGCAGGGTGTGGTGCCGGTGCGGATAAATTCCTGCGCGGTGTAATCCATTGGGCGACGTTCCATGGCATCCAGCAGGTGCTGACGTTCCGCCCCGCTGAAACTCGACCCGGCGCGTGTCCGTTGGCCCCCAATGGCAGCCACGCGCTGATGGAACGCCGAACTGACCATCAGCCCATCGAGATTCTCGATCACATAGCGTCGCTCCCAATCCTGTCCGCACCACCAGGTGGAAAGATTGGGCAGCTTGAGCGGCTGGTTAAACAGCACTTCCGACAGGCGCGGCAGAAATGCCGACATGGCCCGCGCCTCGATCACACCAACGCCGGGCCAGTTGGCTGTCACCAGTCCGCCGTTGGCCCAGGTCGAAAACAGTTCGGGCACGCCGATCTGCGATCGGGAATCGAAGGCCAGCGGGTCGAGATGGCGGGCGTTCATCCAGCGCCACAGCGCATCGACACGTTTGAGCCCCGCAATCGTGCGGACGAACAGCTTCGCATCCTGCACCAGCAGATCGCGCCCTTCCACCAGCGCAAAACCGAGATAACGCGCCAGATGCGCCTGTTCGGGATAGGCCTGATTGAACCGCCCCGGTGTCAGCAAGGCAATCCGCGGTTCTTCGCGCGCGCAGGTGGCCGCGATCCCGCGCCGCAGAATATCGAAAAAGTCCGACAGGCGCCGCACCGCATTGGACGACAGCAGGCTGCCAAGCCCGCGCCCCATGGCAATGCGGTTTTCCAGCGCATAGCCGATGCCCAGCGGAAACCGCACCCGGTCCGCCAGAACCCGCCATTCCCCCGTGGGTCCGCGCGCCAGATCCACGGCATAGACATGCAGATAGCGGCCCGCCGGTGGTGGAACCCCCACCATCTTGCGCGCGAAATCGCGGCTGCCGGTAACCGCCGGCGCCGGGAGATGACCGTCGATGATCAGCTGCTGCGGGCCATAGATATCCGCAATCACCCGTTCGAGCAGTTCGGCGCGCTGCACCAGCCCGTCTTCAAGGCCCTGCCATTCGGCGGCTCCGATCATCACCGGCATGGGATTGAGCGGCCAGGCCCGTTCCTGCTGATCGCCCGTCAGAAGATAGCCGAGACCGAGATCGTCGACATGCCGCTGGAGATAGTCTTCGATCCCGTGACTGCCCGCGATGGCCCGGGCAAAGGTGTCCCATTTCGCGGCAATGGGCTGCGGTGCATCGGCGTAGAGATCGCCGCGCGACAGATCGGGGGCATAAGCGGCAAGCGGCGAAGTGCCCGGGGCCACGCCGAACAGATCCAGATCCGCAATCCCGCCTTCGCGCGTCATCCCAGACGGGCCGGGCGGCGCAGATCGAGTGTCATGGGGAAATCCCCTCTTTGTTCGACTGGCGGCATATCCACCTTGCCCGGCGTATGACCATGTTCCTGAAACCGCCCCTTGCGCCGCGATTCCGCTTCGTACCCATTCACCGGCACATCATCATAGGCCCGCCCGCCCGGATGCGCCACATGGTAGACGCATCCGCCCAGCGAACGCCCGTTCCAGCTGTCGAGCACATCGAATGTCAGAGGCGCATCGGCTTCCAGCAGCGGATGCAGGCAGATCGCTGGCGACCAGGCCTTGTAGCGCACCCCGCCCACCCCTTCGCCCGGCACACCGGTCGGGTGCATCGGCACACGGCGGCCGTTGCAGGTGATCACATGCCTGCCCGGCACCAGCCCGCGCGCCAGAACCTGCAACCGCTCGGTCGAGGAATCGACATAACGCACTGTGCCGCCAATCGCCCCCGTTTCGCCCAGCACATTCCAGGGTTCCAGCGCATGGGATATTTCCAGCGCAACCCCGCCCGCTTCGATTTCGCCATGGATCGGGAAACGGAACTGCCGCTGCGCCTCGAACCATTGCGGATCGAAATCGTAGCCCGCCCTGCGCAGGTCCGACAGCACGTCGCAAAAATCCGTCCACACACAATGCGGCAGCAGAAAACGATCGTGCAGCGTCGTGCCCCAGCGCACCAGCCCGCCGGTCTGCGGTTCGCGCCAGAACCACGCGGTCAGCGCGCGCAACAGCAATTGTTGGGCGACGCTCATTTTCGCATCAGGCGGCATTTCGAACCCGCGAAACTCCACCAGCCCCAGCCGCCCGGTCGGGCCATCGGGGGAATAGAGCTTGTCGATACAGATTTCGCTGCGATGGGTATTGCCCGTCACATCGACCAGCAGGTTGCGGAACAGGATATCGCTGATCCACGGGAATTGCGGCGGCGTATCCGGGCCGGGCACCTGATCGAGCGCGATTTCCAGTTCATACAAACTGTCATGGCGCGCTTCGTCAAACCGCGGTGCCTGGCTGGTCGGGCCGATAAACAGCCCTGAAAACAGATAGCTGAGCGACGGGTGCCGCTGCCAGTAAAGCACGAAACTCTTGAGCAGGTCGGGGCGGCGGACGAAGGGGCTTTCAGTCACGCTCGCCCCGCCCAGCACGATGTGGTTGCCACCGCCCGTGCCCACCGAACGGCCATCGACCATGAACTTGTCCGCCGTCAGCCCGCATTCGCGCGCCGCATCGTAAAGCTGCGTGGTGATATCGACCAGTTGCGGCCAATCCTTCGCCGGATGCACGTTGACCTCGATCACACCCGGATCGGGGGTCACTTTCAGCACGTTGATGCGCGGGTCCGGCGGCGGGGGATAGCCTTCGATGCGCACGGGCATGTCCAGACGCCGGGCCGTGGCCTCGACCTCGGCCACCAGTTCGAGGAAATCCTCCAACGCTTCTACCGGGGGAATGAACACCGAAAGATAGGCCCCGCGCGGTTCAACCGTGATCGCAGTGCGGACCGCGCCATCAATAATCCGTTGCTCGACGATGTCCTGCACGTGTCCGTCGGCGCCGGCGACGTGTTCCACGCGCTGGGCAGGGGCTGTGCCGGTTTCATGATCATCCCGGCCCGCGCTGGCGCGCTGTTCGCGATAATCGGCCAGCGGCACCAGCGGATCGGTGGTAACACGCGGGTGGATATAGGGATAATCCGCTTTGGAAACATGCGGCAGGGAACCCAGCGGCAAGCGATAGCCGAGCGAGGAATCCCCCGGCACGGCAAACAACGCGCCCCGCCGAACGCTCCATTGTTCGCTTTTCCAGCGCGATTGTTTGGCCGGCTCCGCATTCCAGCGCTGGATCGGCAGGACATAGCCGACCGGTTGGGACAACCCGCGCGAGAACGCCCGCACGATCCGCGCCCGTTCCTCGGGATCGTCGATTTTGGGATCGCCGGGCGTCACGTTGACCGGCAGTTCACCCTCGCGCTCCACCCACTTTTCGCCATCTTCATAGACGGGCCGCACGAAATCACCGGCAAGGTCCAGCCCCGCCGCCGCCGCTTCAAGGAAACGGCGGGCATCGGCCGCATCGAGTAGCGGCCCCGTTGCCGGTTCCTGCTCTGCCTCCGCCCGCTCTGAGTGCGGAAGGGGATGGGGATCGGCAGCGATCAGCGTATCATCGTGCCACAAGGGCTTGCCGTCGGTGCGCCAGTACAGCGAATAGCCCCAGCGCGGCAGGCTTTCCCCCGGATACCATTTGCCCTGCCCATGATGCAGCAGCGCGCCCGGCGCGAAGCGATCGCGCAATTTGCGGATCAGCCGATCGGCATAGATCGCCTTGGTCGGCCCAACCGCATCGCCGTTCCATTCGGGCGCCTCGGGATCGTCCACCGCGACAAAGGTCGGTTCCCCGCCCATGGTCAGACGCACATTCTGCCGGGCCAGATCGGCATCGACCCGTTCCCCCAGCGCCAGCAGCGCATCCCACCGGCTGTCGGTAAAAGGTTGGGTAATCCGCACCGCTTCAGCCATGCGGCTGACGTGCATTTCGAAATGGAAATCCACTTCGGCCGGTTCGGCCACGCCCGCCACCGGGGCCGCCGAACGATAATGCGGGGTTGCCGCAAGCGGGATATGCCCTTCGCCCGCGAACAGCCCCGATGTCGGATCGAGACCGATCCAGCCCGCCCCCGGCACATAGACTTCCGCCCAGGCATGC
This sequence comes from Caenibius tardaugens NBRC 16725, assembly GCF_003860345.1. Classification (GTDB taxonomy): domain Bacteria; phylum Pseudomonadota; class Alphaproteobacteria; order Sphingomonadales; family Sphingomonadaceae; genus Caenibius; species Caenibius tardaugens. The sequence continues at coordinate 2,196,151 of NZ_CP034179.1, read as the reverse complement.
AGATCGGTGAAATCCGCCTCTGGCCCCTTTGGCCCGTCCACTGGCTCCACATCGGCTTTCATCTGGATCAGATAACCCGACACGAAACGCGCGGCATACCCCAGCCGCCGCATGACATTGACCAGCAACCACCCGCTGTCACGGCACGAACCCATGCCCAGCTCCAGCGTTTCCTCGGGCGCCTGCACGCCCGGTTCCATGCGCACGACATAGCCGATACGCTGTTCCAGCACGCGGTTGACATGGACGAGAAAATCGATGGTGCGCCCGCGAAATCCCGCAAATTCGGTGACAAGCGCATCAACCAGCGGCCCAGCGGGTTCCGGATCGAAATAGGCGGCCAGATCGTCGCGCTGCACCGGATCATAGGTGAAGGGAACCTGTTCCGCCCCCTCCTCCACGAAGAAATCAAACGGGTTGATAATGTCGAGATCGGCAATCAGGTCGACTGTGACCGAAAAATGATCGACGCGTTCGGGGAAGACGATCCGCGCCAGCCAATTGCCATGCGGGTCCTGCTGCCAATTCAGAAAATGCCCTGATGGCTCGATCGTCAGCGAATAGCTGGGCGTTTTCGTGCGGCTGTGCGGGGCCGGGCGCAACCGGATCACCTGCGGCCCCAAACGGACCGGCCGGTCATACTGATAGCGCGTGTGATGATACAGGGCAGCGCGGATCATACTGGCATTAAACGCCAATTATTGCTGCACTGCAACAAAAATCCCCGATGCGCGAGGGAACGTGATCGCCCCCGCGCATCGGCATGATCAGATCGCGCGACGGCCCTCCGTATCGCGCAGCAGGACATCGGCCTGAGTCCGGAACTGGTCGACCATGTGCTTGAGCGCCACGGCCTGCCGATCCAGCGCGGTCGATGAAGACAGAACCTGCGATGCCGCAGTACCCGTGGCCAGCGAGGTTTCGCGTACCTGGGCGATATTGGCAGAGACTTCTTCCGTGCTGCGCGCAGCCAGATCGATGCTGCGCGCCAGATCCTGGCCCGCCACCGATTGCTGATCCACTGCGGCGGCGATCGACACGGATGTCGATTCAAGCTGCTGAATCTGCTGAACAATAGCACGCAACGCTTCGACGCTGGCAGTCGTGGTCTGCTGGATCGTGCGAATCTGCGCGGCAACTTCTTCGGTTGCCTTGCCGGTTTGCGTGGCCAGTTCCTTCACTTCCGATGCCACCACCGCAAAGCCACGCCCGGCCTCGCCACCGCGTGCCGCCTCAATCGACGCATTCAGCGCCAGCAGATTGGTCCGCTGGGCAATGGTGGAAATCATTTCAACGACTTTGCCAACATGCACCGCCGATTCCGACAGCGCGGAAATCGTGGTGTCGGCATCCAGCGCGGCATTGGTCGCCTTGCGCGCCAGTTCCGCCGACGTGGAGGCCTGACGGCTGATTTCACCGATGGACATGGCGAATTCATCGCTGGCCGCCGCTGCTGCGGTCACGCCCGACGATGCCTCGCCCAGGCTCTGCGACACTTCGGATGTCTGATGCGATGCCTGTTCGGCTGCGCTCGCCATCGAACTGGCGGTCATCTGCAACTGGCTGGACGCGTCGGCCACCCCGATGGCCACTTCGGCCACCGACTGTTCGAAATTTTCCGCAATATCGCGCAGCACGCCCAACTGGCTGGTGCGGGCTTCTTCCCGCTGCTGCACCAGTTCGGCCTGAAGCTGCATTTCCTTCGCCGCCGATTCCTCTGCCTCAAGCCGGAGCTGGGCCAGAATATTGGCGGCTTTCTTGATCTTGACCGTGGCCCGCGCGATGGCCCCAACCTCGTCCGTCCGCTCCGTATAGGGGACATCGATGTCGAGTTCGCCATCGGCCAGACGCAAGGTGACGTCCGAAATACGCTGCAACGGCTCCAGATTGGTCTTTTTGACAGCCACCACCGCGAAAACGGCATAGGCCAGTTCCAGCAGCATGATCACTGTGGCAATGCCCAGCATGGTCTTCACACCGGACAGGTCCGCTGTCAGCGTAGCGTGATCCGCACCGCCGGCCAGCCCTTGCAGGACATTGCCCACCCCGTTGTAGGACCACAGCAGGAACAGGAACGCACCCGCCACCAGAATGATCGACAACGCCGTCATGATCACGGTGCGGTGCAGCACCTTGTTGCCTGTGAAGCCCGAACTCCGATTCCCGTCCGACATATACAACCCCGCGTTACCCCCGCCGTTTGATCAGGGGCCTGCCAGCACGCTAGCGCGAACCCCTTAAGCAAGATTTAATCTGAAATTTACCCTGATAACCCAGCCACCCGGCCAGCCCGGCCAGATTCACCCGGTCCGGCACAAATCCGGGACATGGCGATAGAAACCGGGATTATCGCGATCGGCCACCAGCCTGTCGGTCTGGCCCAGTATGGTTTCGCCGCCGCCAAGCACCAGCAACCCGCCCGGTGCCAACGCTCTGGCCAGATTGGCGAAAGCCCGTTGCCGGGTCGCCTGATCGAAATAGAGCAGCACGTTGCGGCACAGGATCAGGTCGAACCGTTCCACAGCGGGCGGCCCGTCAAGCAGGTTCTGCATTTCGAAGCGCACCATCTGCTTCAGCCAGTCCGCCGCGTGCCAGCCGTCTGCCCGGCTTTCGAAGCTGGCAAGCATCCGCCCGACGCCCAGCCCGCGCTGAATTTCGAACTGGGTGAAGACCCCGCGCCGCGCAGCAGCAATGGCAGCGGCAGAAACATCGGTGCCGAGAATATCGATCGACCACCCCGCCAGACGATGCCGTTGTTCCGCCACCAGCATGGCAAGCGACAGGGCCTCTTGCCCGGTGGAACAGCCCGCCGACCAGATCGCCAGACTGCGCTGGTCCTGCCGCCGCTGCACGAGACCGGGCAGCACCCGCGTGGCAATATGTTCGAACACAGCGCCGTCGCGGAAAAAGTAGGTTTCGTTGTTGAGCAACGCCTCCACCACGTCCTGCGCCAGAACCTTGTCCTGCGACAGCCGGTGAATCAGCATTTCGCTGCTGGCGATGCCGCGTTGGCGCAGGGGGGCGGCCAGCGCAGAAGCCATGCGCCAGTGCCGGTTGCTTTCGAACTGCTGGCCGGTCCGCTGGTTGAGCAGGCGTGACACCACGTCGATGGCGGGACGGCTCAGCTCCATGCTTGCCCCCCCACAGCCAGAACGATGCGCCCGGCCAGCCCTTCGGGCGGCAGGATGGCACTGGCGATGCCCGCCTGCGCCACGGCGCCGGGCATCCCCCAGACCGCGCAGCTTTCCTCATCCTGCGCCAGAATCACACCGCCCGCAGCGGCAATCTGCCCGGCCCCTGCGCACCCATCGCGCCCCATGCCCGAAAGCATGACCCCCAGCGCATTCGCGCCAAACGCCTGCGCGACAGATGCAAAGAACGGATCGACAGAAGGGCAGAACCCACTGGCCGCCGGTTCCCGATCCAGGCGGACCTGATGCCCGCCTCGCACCGGCACCACGGTCATATGGGCATCGCCGGGGGCCACGACGATGCGGTTGGGCAGCAGGGCCAGCCTGTCTTCCGCCACAACGGCGGTCCGGCCGGACAGCATTTCCAGTTGCCGGGCGAATATCTCGGTAAAGGAACCTGGCAAATGCTGCGTCACGAGAATCGGAACGCCAATCTGCGGCGGCAGGCTGGCGAACAGACGCCCCAGTGCATGAATGCCGCCAGTAGAGGCGCCAATCGCCAGAACATGCGCCCTTGGCTGGCCGATCCCGCGCAGATGACCCGGCTGGCGGGCAAATGGCGACGGTGCACGCGGACTGGCCTCCGCCTGTTGCCGCAACACGCGCCGGGTTCGGGCAATACCGCGAATTTTCGCGACCAGCCCATTGCGGTAATCCTGATCGAAACGCCCCGGGGGCGGTTTGGGCAGGGCATCGGCTGCCCCCAGCGCCAGCGCCTGGACCGTATGTTCCGCCCCGGCCAGTGTCAGCGCGGACACCACGATGATCTGCGCGCCGCGTGCCGCCGCGATCAGCCGGGGCAGCGCTTTCAACCCGCCCATGCCCGGCATTTCGAGATCGAGCAGGATCACATCGACGCGCATGGTCCGCAAGGCCGCCAGGGCATCTTCCGCCGTGCCCGCCACCGCGGACAGTTCCAGATCGCGTTCCTTTTCTATGATCCGCGCATAGACCGTGCGAGCCGTGATCGAATCGTCGACCACCATCACACGGATCGCGTTCACCCCCGGTCTGGAGGCAGCACGCGTGCGGGAAAAGTCCTCCGCAGCAGTTGCGGCAGGCAAAGGGGCAGAATTGTTCCGCATGCGCCCGCCTCAGACGATGCCGACAAGCGCCAGTTTGGTCTGCAGTGTATCGTGATCGAACGGTTTCATGACATATTCGTTCGCCCCCGCATCGATCGCCTGCCGGATATGGGTGATGTCGTTTTCCGTCGTGCAGAACACCACTTTGGGTTGATCCCCCTGCGGGCGCTGACGCAGCGCAATCAGGAAATCCAGACCGTTCATCACCGGCATGTTCCAGTCCAGCAGGATGACGTCAGGCATGTTCGCCGCGCAGCTTTCCAGCGCCTCGCGCCCGTCGCATGCTTCCTGCACGGACAGCCCCAGCGATTCGATGATATTGCGTGTGACCTTACGGATTACCCGCGAGTCATCGACGATCAGACAGTTCTTCATGGGTGCCCCCCGTGTTTACAGTCACCATGGCACCCCGATGGTTACTTTTCCCTAAACAGGCTGTTCGACCGGCGGCCCGCCAACCAGCATCACCGGATCGAGGACGATCAGCGGGCCGAGCGGTGATTCCGTCACGCCCAGCGACGCCTGTTTCCACCCGTGACCGGGATTGGCGCGCAGTTCGCTCAGGCCATCGTGGCTTTCCACGACATCGTCCACCGCATCCACCAGCAACCCATAAAGGTGCCCGTCATGTTCCACGACAACCGTCACCGGCCGGGCGGCGTCCTGATTCGGCCCCGTTTCCGGCAGGGCCAGCGAACGGGCGCAGTTGATCACGGTCAGCGCACGGCTGCGCAGTGCCGCCATGCCCATGACATAGGCAGGCGCACGCGGAACCGGGGTCATCGCCTCCAGTTCGATCACCGATTGCACTTCGGACGCGCGCACCGCGGCCCGGCGGCCCCCGATGGTGACCACAAGCAGCAATTCGCTCATACCCGTGCCCCCACGCTTGCTGTCCGCAAGGCGGCCATCAGGCTGTCGCGATCGTAACGGTAGATCGTGCCCGCCATGCCCGGTTCCGCATCGGGTGTTGCCCGCAGGCGGATCGCTTGGGTACCCTCCGGTGCCTCGGCATCCGCTTCTTCCGACAGGATCACAAGATCGGCATCGGCATCCTCGGCGTCACCGACCACACGATATCCGGCGGATTCCACCAGCGGGCGCAAAAAGTCCTGCATCCAGCGATCGTCGGACGGCAAACGACAGACCGGTATCTGTACCGGGCGCGGAGCCTGACCATGCGCCGCAAACAACGCATGGCAATCGACCAGTTCGGCCGGTTCCCCTTCGATCAGCGCGATGGCACCAATCGGGCCATTTTCGCCGCTTGGGAAACGATCCGCACCGATCCAGACAATGTCGATCATCTCGCGGTACGCATAAGCCAGTTCACCTTGCCCGTCGGCCAGCCGGAACAGCCCGACGCGGTCTTCGGGCAGAGTGCCGCCCTCGACGCCCGCCAGCGGGTAGAGTTGATCGCCGATCACGACTTGCGCCGCCCCTTCGCCCCGGCGGATGGCCGAGGCGGCCACTTCCTCCACCCGGACGACCGCGTTCATCGGCAAGGCGCGGCGGCGACCGTCAAGTCCGATGAACAGGAACACCTGCGATTGGGCAACCTCTTCGTCGAACGCGGATACGGGTGCGGAAACGCTGCCCGCTGCCTTGTTCGCCTGATTGAGCACACCGACCGCACGCGCCATGCCCGCGACATCGAGCATCAGCACCGGGCTGCCATCGTCCATCTGGGTAGCGCCGACATAGAGCCCGGTCCCCATGACAGCGGGGGCAATCGGTTTGATCACCAGTTCCTCGTGGTCGAACACCGCGTCCACTGCGAGGGCGAAACTGTCTCCGCCAACAAGGTTGAGCACCACCAGAACCTGTCCCGGCTGAACCCCGGTTTCGCTGAGTTCGAGCACTTCGCTCAACGCAAAGCAGGGCAGGCGGCGATCGCGCAGGGTGATATGGGCGATCCCGCCCAGATCATCCATATCGATGCCATCGCTGCCCGCGCGCACGATTTCGCCGATATAGGAACGGGCAATGGCGAATTTCTGTCCGGCCACGCCGATTGTCAGCGATGGTACGATACTGAGCGTCAGCGGCACGTCGATGACGAAACGGGTACCCGATCCGGGGGTGCTGAAAATGAACAGCGATCCACCAAACCGTTCGATATTGGCGCGCACCACATCCATGCCCACCCCGCGGCCGGACACGGCAGTGGCTTCATCGCGGGTCGATAGGCCGGGTTCACAAATCAGGCCGAACCGTTCCTGCCGCGTCAATGCCGCCGCGCGTTCCGGCGTCACGATCCCTGCGGCAATCGCCTTGGCAATCAGGCGTTCGGCATCGATGCCCCGCCCATCATCCGAAATACCGATGCGGATGACATTGCCCGTCTGCCGGGCCGATACGGAGAGCATCCCGATTTCGTGCTTGCCCGCCTCGCGCCGTTCTGCCGGGCTTTCGATACCGTGATCGATCGCATTGCGAATGATGTGGACCATCGGGTCGCGGATCAGATCGAGCATTTCGCGATCGATTTCCACCGCACCGCTTTCAATATCGACCAGCACCTGTTTGCCCAGTTCCGCCGACAGGTCACGGACCAGCCGGGGAAAGCCCGCGAACAAGGTATCGATCCTCTGCATCCGCGTGCGGGTGATGGCATCGCGGACATCGTTCAGCAGCGCCGACAGCCGCCCGAAATGCGCATCCAGCGCGGGATCGCCGATTTCCTTGAGCCGCTGGGACAGGAGGTTGCGCGCCACCGCCATATCGGAAACGCCGCTCATCACCCGGTCGAGCAGATCGACCGAAAGGCGCACGGTGCGTGGCCCGCCAGCCTGGCGCGCGGCGGCATCCGGTTCGGTTTGCGGTGCAGGCGCCACTGGCGCCGGGCTTGCCTCTTCGATGCCGTCCAGCGCCGCGATCAGCGCATCATCGCCGCCTTCGGGGAATTCCTCATCCGCCTCGATCGCATCGGCCATGGCCGAAATACGGTCGATGATCGCCAGCACCGCGCTGACCAGCCAGGCTTCGGCCACCCGGTTGCCTGCCCGCACATCGGACAGGGCATCTTCCGCCGCATGGCTCAACGCCGCAAGACGCGGAAAATCGAAGAAACCGCAGTTCCCCTTCACCGTATGGACGAAACGGAACACGGCATCGAGCCGCGCGCGATCCGCAGGATCGGCTTCCCAGGCGACAAGTTCGCCAGCCAAAGCCTCCAGCATTTCGCGTGTTTCTGCCACGAATTCGGCAAGCAGATCATCCATCCGGCCGGTCCCCTTTACGAGACGCCTTATTGCGCCAGATGGTTAATTCGCGGTTACCTGCGGCAAATGCCGCCATGCCCGCCGCATCATGATGTGAAGCATGGTGTTTTCATGTTTGACACTTATAAGCGCGCTGGCCCGGCTGACTTGCGGGCGAATACGGCGAGAAGAGGCGGCATGCGCGTACTGGTAACCGGAGCAGCGGGCTTTATCGGCGCGGCGCTCAGCGAAACACTTCTTGCGCGCGGCGATCAGGTGATCGGGATCGACAGCCTCGAACCCTATTACGACGTCAGGCTGAAGCGCGATCGCTGTGCAAGACTGGCGCAACAGGGTGGTAACCGCTTCGCGTTCCTGCCGCTCGATTTCGCAGACATGCCCGCGCTGGAGGCAGCGCTGGCCGACATGGCGTTCGATCGCATCGTGCATCTCGGGGCGCAGGCGGGCGTGCGCTATTCCATCGAAAACCCGCATGCCTATGTCCGGTCCAATCTCGTCGGCCATGTGAACATGCTCGAACTCGCGCGGCATCGCGGGGTGGACCATATGGTCTACGCCAGTTCCAGCTCCGTCTATGGCGGCAACACCAAGCTGCCTTTCGCGGTGGAAGACCGGGCCGATCATCCCGTCTCGCTCTACGCCGCAACCAAACGGGCGGACGAACTGATGAGCGAAACGTACGCCCATCTCTATCACCTGCCGCTGACTGGGCTGCGTTTCTTCACCGTTTACGGCCCGTGGGGCCGGCCTGACATGATGATGTGGAAATTCACCACCAATATTCTCGCGGGCAAGCCGATCCCGGTGTTCAACAACGGCGATATGTACCGCGACTTTACCTATATCGACGACATCATCGCCGGTGTCGTGGCCTGTCTCGATCACCCGCCTGCCGATGATGGCGCGGAAAAGGCGGGGGGCAGCGTGAAACCGCACGCGCTCTACAATATCGGCAACCACCGGTCCGAACCGCTGATGAAAGTAATCGGCCTCTTGGAGGAAGCCTGCGGCCGGAAGGCGGAACTGGAGATGCTGCCCATGCAACCGGGCGATGTGCACCGCACGTATGCCGACATCGCGGCGATCCAGCGCGATCTCGACTACGCGCCAACCACCGCAATCGAGCAGGGCGTGCCGAAATTTGTGGATTGGTACCGCGAATACCACCAGCTTTAAGCCTGACCGGCTTGCCCCGCGCGCGCGGGTGGTGAATCACACGGTCATGGCGATTCTCAGCGACAGATGGATCCGGAACGAAGTCCGGCATAGCGGCATGATCGAACCTTTCGTGGAACGGCAGAACCGCGAAGGGGTGATCAGCTACGGCTTGTCCTCCTATGGCTATGATGCCCGGGTGGCGGACGAGTTCAAGATATTCACCAATGTCGACAATGCGCTGGTCGATCCGAAGGATTTTTCGGCGAACAGCTTCGTCGATCGCAAGACCGATGTCTGCGTGATCCCGCCCAACAGCTTCGCACTGGCGCGCACGGTCGAGTATTTCCGCATCCCGCGCGACGTACTGGTGATCTGTCTCGGCAAATCCACGTATGCCCGCTGTGGCATTATTGTGAATGTCACCCCGCTCGAACCCGAATGGGAAGGGCACGTGACGCTGGAATTTTCCAACACCACCCCGCTGCCCGCCAAGATCTACGCCAACGAAGGCGCCTGCCAGTTCCTGTTCCTGCGCGGCAACGAACCGTGCGAAACGAGCTATGCCGATCGCGCGGGCAAATACATGGGCCAGCGCGGGGTAACGCTGCCGAAGCTGTGAAAGGACCGCCCCGGCAGCTTTTCCATCAGATGCTGAGTTTCGCCGTGATCCGGATATCGCGCCCGGCGAGCGGGGCATAATCCTTCAGGAACGAGGCGTGGCGACGCGCGGCGACATCGAAGATATTGTTGGCTGACAAGGCGAAGCTCAGCGGCCGTTCGTGGCCCCATGGCCGCCAGTTCAGTTCGGCATTGACCATGGTGTAGCCATCCGTCGGCGTTTCGAATTGGGCCACGCGGTCCTGCCCGGTCACCCGTTCGACTTCAAGCCGGCCGTCGATCCGGGGCGATTTGACACCCAGCCCGCCCAACACGCGCAAGGGGGGGATGCGCGGGGCAGGGCCGGTGCTGCTGATCCGCGCATGGACATAATCGGCCAGCGCATCGCCCACGATCTCCACCGCGCCGATCCGGGCCAAGGTCACCTGCCCCTGCACCTCGAAGCCATAGTAGCGCGCATCGCTCTGCCGGGTCTGATAGACTGGCAGGCCATCCTGCAATCCGCCGGTGCGCTGCTGATAGATGAAGCCATCGAACCAGCTGTGATAGACCGATGCCTCAAACGAATAACCCGTACCCGCACCGCGCAGGATCGCCTCCACCCCCAGGACCGTTCCGGCCTGAGCGCGGGATCGCCGATTTCATAGGCTTCGGTGCCGGCATGGGCACCATTCGCGAACAGTTCCTCTGCCGCAGGCGCGCGCGCGGTGCGGGCAAGATTGAACCCGATGCGCCAGCCATCCGCCAATGCATAGGATGCGCCAAGCGAACCTGACAGCGTATCGAAGCTGCGCTGCCCGTCGAAAAACTGGTCTTCCTCCGCCCGGGGATTGGCGCGATGGCGCGTATGGTCATAGCGCAGCCCGCCTTCCACCTTGAACGCGCCATAATCGAGCTGCTGGAACGTGAACAGGCCCAGTTCGTCGCTGCTGGAGCGCGGCACAAAGGCCTCATGCCCCACGGCATTGAATGTGCGCGTGGCATACTGGGCGCCGGTCACGCCTTTCCATGCCCCACGCTGGCTCTGGGCGAGTTCCAGCCGCCCTTCGAAGCCGCGATTGTAGAAAGCCGTGCCGACTTCACCGTCCTCGTGCAGTTCGAAATGGCGGTATTTGGCATAGGCGCCACGAAAACTGACCTTGTCGATCAGGCCGCCGCCCAGCCGATATTCCGCACGGCCATCGATGCGCTTCTGCACGAGGCTGAGGCGCGGCGCTTCCTGTTCCTGATCATGGTCGGTGGCGAAGCGCACCGGCACGCCATAGAGGCTGTCATAATGGCTGTAGGACAGGCCAAAATTGCCCCGATCCCCGATATAGGCCAGACCCGCGCCGAGATTCCATGTTTCGCTGGCGGTGTTGGGCAGCTTGCCTTTCACCCGCGCATTGGCGGCAAAGTCGATATCCCCGTCGTGCTCATGCCCGTGATCATCATGATCATGATCATGATCGTGGTCATGTTCCGGCTCTAGGCTGGTGGCCAGAGCCTGCGCCCGCAAGCCCCGCGTCAAGGCATAGCCGCCAATGCGCATATTGCTGCTTTTCAGGTAACTGCCGTCAAGATGGGCCACCCAGTTGCCGCCGAGCGGAGCATCCACCGCCCCTGCGATCGACCGCTCGTTCGCCGCCGAACCATAGGACGCGATCGCCCCCAGATGGATCGGTTCGTCCGGCACTGCCACCGGGATACGTTTGTCGAGGACGTTGACCACGCCGCCAATCGCGGACGACCCGTAAAGCAGGGATTGCGGGCCGCGCAGGACCTCGATCCGTTCGGCCAGCAGCGGGTTCACCACCGCGGCATGATCGACCGAAGTGTTGGACACGTCGATGGACCCGATCCCGTCGCTCAACATGCGCACGCGTTCGCCCTGCAATCCACGCAAAACCGGGCGCGAGGCATTGGGACCGAACGAGGTGGCGGTCACGCCGGGGGTTTTCGCCAGCGTTTCGCCAATCGACGGGCGCAGGGATTGGAGCAGCTCGCTGCCTTCGACCACCGCGACACTCGACAGCATATCTTCGCGCCGTGAAGGAATCGCCCCGGTGACCACGATCTGGTCGGAATCGCGGGCATGATAATCACGGCCCCCGGCTTCCTCGGCCTGGGCGGGCAAGGCCACGGCAAACATGGCAAAACAGGTCGGCGGGAGAAGAAGGCCGCGTGCTCCCTGAAGCGGCTTGGACTTAAGCATGTGATGATATAATATCACATTGATGGATTTGGCAACCCACTTTCGCGACCGGGCCCCACGCGCCACCTCCGGCAAAACAGAAAACGGGCACGAACCGCATGGTCCGCGCCCGTTCGCTTATTGCGGCAATGATGCCCGCAAAATCAGAGCTTGGCGATTTCCCCGCCGTCCGCCGCCAGCTTTTCGAGCAGCGCGGAAGGTTTGAACGCCGGTCCATAGCGCGGTTCCAGTTCCTGCAACCCGGCCAGCAGCACCTTCGCGCCGATGGTGTCGCCCCAGAACATCGGCCCACCGGTGAACACCGGCCAGTTGTAGCCGAGGATTGCCGCTACATCGATATCGGAGGCGCGCAGGGCGATGCCTTCCTCGATGCACTTCGTGCCTTCGTTGACCACGGGATAGAGCAGACGCTTGAGAATGGCCTCGTCGCTCTGGTCCGGATCGGACTTGATCCCGGCATAGGCTGCGAAATCGGTAATGATCTTCGCGGCTTCGTCCGAAAGCGTGGCCTTGCGATCCGCATCGTAATCGTAAAAGCCCTTGCCGGTCTTCTGCCCGCGCCGCCCGGCCTCGACGAAATCGCCCATCAGGGTGCGGCCTTCGGCGCCGTGAACCAGCACGTCGAGCCCGATCAGGTCGAGCATCGCAATCGGCCCCATGGCGAAACCGTAATCGTTCATCACCTTGTCGATCGTGCGCAGCGGCACCCCTTCGAGCGCCATTTGCTGCGACTGGACGATCAGATGTTCCATGATGCGGTTGGCGATGAAACCATGGCAGACCCCGGCGAGCACTGGCGTCTTCTTGATGGTGCCCGCCAGCTTCATGACCGTGCCAATCACTTCCTTGCTGGTATGCGCACCGCGCACGACTTCGAGCAGCGGCATGACATTGGCGGGCGAGAAGAAGTGCAGCCCGACCACCCATTCCGGACGCTTCGTAGCCGAAGCGATATCGTTGAGATCGAGGAACGAGGTGTTCGACGCAAGGATCGCGCCATCGCGGCAAATCGCATCCAGCTTGCCGAAGATATCCTTCTTGATGGAGATTTCCTCGAACACCGCTTCGACAACCAGATCGACGTCGGCCAGCGCATCGAGTGACAGCGCGGGCGTGATCAGGCCCATAAGCTGTTCGACCTGATCGGTTGTCATCCGGCCTTTGGCTGCGGTGCGTTCGTAATTCTTGCGGATCGTGGCAATGCCGCGATCGATCGCTTCCTGCTTCATTTCGACCAGAGTCACCGGGATTCCAGCCTGCAGGAAATTCATCGTGATCCCGCCACCCATGGTGCCGGCGCCGATCACACCCACTTTGCGGATCGGCAGGATCGGCACATCCTTGCCGATATCGGGGACTTTCGCCGTCAGACGCTGCGCGAAGAAGACATGGCGCTGGGCTTCGCTCTCGCGCGAGACGAGCAGTTCACCGAACAGGTCCTTTTCACGGCGCAGGCCTTCATCGAACGGCAGGGTGATCGCCGCTTCCACCGCCTGCACGATATGGCCCGGGGCCTTGAACCCCTTGAACTGGCGCTTGTGCGTTGCCTTGACCGCTTCGAGATCGTCCAGCCCGCCAGCAACCGCCTTGTCCCGCACTTTGGGCAGGGGCGCACCTTGGGCGATCACGTCCTGCGCGAAAGCGAGGGCCGCTTCTTCCAGTTTGCCATCTTCGACCACCTGATCGATCAGGCCCATTTCGGCCGCCTTGGCCGCGCCCACCGGCTTGCCTGTCAGAATCATGTCGAGCGCCACGCCGGCGCCCACCAGACGGGGCAGCCGCTGCGTGCCACCCGCACCGGGAAGAATGCCGAGATTGACTTCGGGAAGGCCAAGTTTGGCCGAGCTTACGGCCACGCGATAATTGCAGGACAGGGCGAGTTCCAGCCCACCGCCCAGCGCCGTGCCGTGAATGGCGGCGACAACCGGCTTGGCCGAACTTTCCGCCGCCGCCATCAGCGCGTCGAAATCGGGTTGCCGGATCGGCAGATTGTCGAATTCCGCGATATCCGCCCCGGCAAAGAACGTCCGCCCCGCGCAAAGCAGAACGATGGCCGCCACCGCATCATCGGCATTGTGGATCCGCAGCCCTTCGATAACCGCGCTGCGCACGTCGGTGGAGAGCGCATTGACCGGCGGGGAATCGATTTCCACGATCCCGACATTGCCCACCACGCGCGTTGTCAGCACATCACCCATCGTCATTTCCTTCGCATCCACATCGCCGGTTGCCCGTTCGTCAATCCGCGGGCCGATAACAGATGGGCGCATGCAGGAACAGGCGCAAGAATTCCAGTTGCGCGCATTTCGCGAATTTGATTATTGCGAATGCTTCTCAATATTGCTTATGATGGGAAAATTGATTCGCGGAGCAGATGCCTATGTATGCCTATCTCGACCGTCCGATCGCCACTCTGGATGAGGGCAGCAGGATTTTGATATGGGCCGTGCGACGGTGGGTGGCGGCAGTGGAACGGCGCACCTGCCCGGTCGCCGCGCTGGGCAGCGCGCTGGCGGACAGGGGGCTGGTTCCGGCACTGGTGCCCTTCCACCGCGTCATGGGGCTTCTCGCCACACATGCACGGCAGGACCTGCCTTTCGCGAACTTCAGCAACCCCCTCGTTTCCGAGGGGGAGGCGGTGTTACTGGCGATGGTTTCCGATTGCCGTGGCCCGCGCGCGCATAGGCTGGTCACCACCCTGTTCCTGCTGGCAGGCGAGGAAGGCCGCGATGCCTTGCACGATGCCGTCATGCAACTGGGTGACGCACTGCACCGGGTTGGCATGTTGCCCGGGGTGCCCGCGCGGCTTTCGTGATGCAGTTGGCCTGAGCCGACCAGCGCCGACCAGCCAGAATCAATCAGCCTGAAGCGATCGACAAAACGCTGTCATCCCGCGCCAGCGAATAGAGCGTCAGTCCGGCGGCTTGTGCCCGTTCGACCGCAAGCGTCGTCGGCAGCGATATGGTGGCCAGTGTGGTTGCCCTCGCGCGCACCGCTTTTTCCACGATTTCGTAGGAACAGCGCGCGCTGGACAGGATAAAGCCCTGCGCCACATCCTGCCCACTGCGCGCCAGTGCGCCAATCAGTTTGTCCAGCGCGTTGTGCCGCCCGACATCTTCGCGCGCGTACAGGATATCCCCGTCCGTTGTGGCAAAAGCCGCCCCATGCGCCGCCCCGGTGGCGCAGCCAAGCGGCTGATGATCGCGCAATTGCGACAAGGCCCGAAAAATCGCGTCCGGCACCACGGGTTCATGCTGGGCAACTGGCGGCAGGGGCCGGCTCACCGCGTCGAGATTGTCTATCCCGCACAGCCCGCAGGACGATTCCGCCACGCGTGCCCGCACGCGTTCCGTCAACTGTTCGACCCCCAGACCGGCAAGGCTCGCCCGCACGATCCAGCCTTTTTCCACCTCGGCCAAGGCGATGCCGGTGCAATCGCCCACTTGCTGCGCCAGCCCCTCGGTCAGGGCAAAGCCCAGTGCGAAGTCTTCGAGATCGGCGGGCGTCGCCATCATCACGGCGTAGGACAGGCCATTGTATTCCAGCGCGACGGGCGCTTCGGGCACCCATCTGCGCGTGATCGGGCGACGCTGCCCTTGACGATCGATTTCGACTGGCCCTGTCATCGCGATCAGGGCGTGCGCAGGCGTTCCACCGCCGCGCGGGCGATCGGCGAAAGGCCTGACAGATCATCTGCGAAAATGCCCGCTTTCATGCGCGGGTCCCAGAACAGTTGCATGTGTTCCGCCGTCGCCGCGATCGCCTGCGCTTCCCCTGAATGGCGAAGTTTGCGGCGATCTGGTTGGCCATGCGGCGCAGGGTCGCCCCGTCCATTATTCCGCCGCCTCAGGCGTTTCGATCCGGCGCGCGCGCGCGGACAGACCAGCATAGTCTTCCTGCCACGCGCTGGGTCCGTTGGACGGCGTCACCTGCACTGCGGTCACCTTGTATTCGGGGCAATTGGTGGCCCAGTCGGAATAGTCGGTTGTAACGACATTGGCCTGCGTCGTCGGGTGGTGGAACGTGGTGTAGACCACGCCCGGCGCGACGCGATCGGTCACCAGCACGCGCAAGGTCGTTTCCCCCGTCCGGCTGGCCAGCCGCGCCCAATCGCCCGTATCGAGACCGCGGTTTTCGGCATCCGTGGGATGCATTTCGAGAACATCTTCCTCGTGCCACGCGACATTGGCGGTGCGCCGGGTCTGCGCACCGACATTGTACTGGCTGAGAATGCGCCCGGTGGTGAGCAGCAGGGGGAAGCGCGGGCCGGTTTTCTCATCCGTCGGGACATATTCGGTGACGACGAACTTGCCCTTGCCGCGCACGAACCCGTCGACATGCATGATCGGCGCGCCATCGGGGAACTGTTCGTTCACCGGCCATTGCAAAGACCCTTCGGCACACAGCCGGTCCCACGACACCCCGGCAAATGTGGGTGTCAAACGCGCGATTTCATCGAGAATCGCGCTCGGGTGGGTATAGTGCCAGCCCAGCCCCATGGCATTGGCCAGCGCCTGCGTGACTTCCCAGTCGGCCAGCCCCTGCCCCTTTGGGCCATTGGCCGGTTCCATCACCTTGCGCACCGGCTGGATGCGGCGTTCGGCATTGGTGAAAGTGCCGTCCTTTTCCAGAAAGGTGCTGCCCGGCAAGAAGACATGGGCGTAGTTTGCCGTTTCGTTGAGGAACAGGTCGTGGACAATCACACAGTCCATCGCCGCCAGCCCCGCCGCAACATGGTGCGTATTCGGGTCCGATTGCAGGATATCCTCGCCCTGAATGTAAATCGCGCGGAAGCTGCCATCGATCGCGGCATCCAGCATATTGGGAATGCGCAGGCCCGGTTCGGGGTCGAGCGCCACCCCCCAATCCTGTTCGAACAGCGCGCGCGCCGCATCGTCGGAGATATGGCGATAACCGGACAGTTCGTGCGGGAAACTGCCCATATCGCAGCTGCCCTGCACATTGTTCTGGCCGCGCAGCGGGTTCACCCCCACGCCGGGCCGGCCAATATTGCCCGTGGCCATCGCCAGATTGGCAATCGCCATGACCGTGGAAGACCCTTGCGAATGTTCGGTCACGCCAAGGCCGTAATAGATCGCACCGTTGCCGCCGGTGGCGAACAGGCGGGCCGCCCCGCGCAGTTCCGCCGCCGGGACTTTCGTCACCGCTTCCAGAAATTCGGGGCTGTGGCGTTCGTCCGCGACATAGCGCGCCCAATCCTGATATTCGTCCCAGTCGCAGCGTTCCCGAATGAACGCCTCGTCCGCCAGCCTTTCGGTGACGATAACGTGCGCCATGGCGGTGAGCACGGCGACATTGGTGCCGGGTTGCAGGGGCAGGTGATGCGCCGCCGCGATATGGGGCGAACGGACCAGATCGATCCGGCGCGGGTCGATCACGATCAGCTTTGCGCCTTGCCGCAGCCGCCGTTTCATCCGGCTGGCGAACACGGGGTGCGCATCGGTGGGATTGGCGCCAATCACGAGGATCACATCGGCCTGCATCACCGAATCGAAATCCTGCGTACCCGCACTGGTGCCGAACGTCGTTTTCAGGCCATACCCGGTGGGCGAATGGCACACCCGGGCACAGGTATCGACATTGTTCGACCCGAACCCGCCACGCACCAGTTTCTGCACCAGATAGGCTTCTTCGTTGGTGCAGCGGCTGGACGTGATCCCGCCCAGCGCCCGGGCGCCATGCTGCGCCTTGATCGCCTGCAGGCGTTCGGCGGTGAAGGTCAACGCTTCATCCCAGCTCACCGCGCGCCACGGCTGATCGATAGAGTCGCGGATCATCGGCTGGGTGATGCGGTCCTTGTGGTTGGCATAGCCCCAGGCGAAGCGCCCTTTGACGCAGCTGTGCCCGCGATTGGCCTTGCCATCCTTCCACGGCACCATGCGGACGAGCTGTTCGCCCTTCATCTCGGCCCGGAAAGTGCAGCCGACCCCGCAATAGGCGCACGTCGTCACCACCGCGCGTTCCGGCTTGCCCAGTTCCTTGACCGATTTTTCCATCAGCGCACTGGTCGGGCAGGCCTGCACGCAGGCCCCGCACGAAACGCATTCGCTGGCGAGGAAATCGTCCGTGGCCTGCCCCGCGCTCACTTTCGAGGCGAACCCGCGCCCTTCGATCGTCAGCGCGAAGGTGCCCTGCACTTCATCACAGGCCCGCACGCAGCGCGAACAGGTGATGCATTTGGACGGTTCGAACTGGAAATAGGGGTTCGAGAGGTCATCCGCCTGCCCCAGATGATTGGCGCCGTCATAGCCATAGCGCACATCGCGCAGGCCCACGGCGGCCGCCGTATCCTGCAATTCGCAATCGTTGTTGGCGCTGCAGGTCAGGCAATCGAGCGGGTGGTCGGAAATGTAGAGTTCCATCACCCCGCGCCGCAGTTTTGCCAGATGGTCGCTCTGCGTATGCACCACCATGCCATCGGCGACAGGGGTGGTGCAGGATGCGGGCGTGCCGCGCATCCCGTCGATCTCCACCAGACAAAGGCGGCATGAACCGAAGCTTTTCAGGTTGTCGGTCGCGCAGAGTTTCGGGATATCGCCGCCGCAACTGGCCGCCGCCCGCATCACGCTGGTGCCTGCGGGAACGACCACGCTGCGCCCGTCGATCGTCAGCGTGACGGACTGGTCCGAAAGCACTTCGGGCGTGCCGAAATCGGTTTGCCGTTCATAGCCCATCTGCTGTCTCCGGCTGTTCCACCGCATGGCCGAAATCATCCGGCCAGTGCCTCAGCGCGCTCATCACCGGATAGGGCGTGAAGCCCCCCAGTGCGCAGAGCGAGCCATATTTCATAGTATCGCACAAATCGGTGAGCAGGGCGATCTGGTCCGCCCGGCTGCGTCCGTCGCGCGGGGCATTATGCATCTGCGGCAATGCTTCCACTGCATCGCGCATTCGCCCGCCATTGGTCGCTTCGCTGCGGATACGGTCGATCAGTTCCACCCCGCGCACCGCGCCCACGCGGCACGGAGTGCATTTGCCGCAGCTTTCCGCGGCGCAAAACTGCAGCGCGAACCGCGCCATGCCCGCCATGTCAGCCGTGTCGTCAAACACCACGATCCCGCCATGGCCGATCAGCGCATCGGCAGCGGCATAGGCTTCGTAATCGAACGGCAGATCGAACTGATCGGGCGGGATATACGCGCCCAGCGGTCCGCCGACCTGCACCGCCTTGACCGGGCGGCCCGATGCCGTGCCCCCACCGATATCATAGACCAGTTCGCGCAAGGTAATGCCGAAGGCGGTTTCATAGAGCCCGCCGTGGCGGATGTTCCCGGCCAGTTGGATCGGCTTGGTCCCGCGCGAACGGTCAATCCCCAACCGGGCGTATTCTTCTGCGCCGCCCTCCGCCAGAATATGCGGCACGGCCGTCAGCGTCAGGACATTGTTGATCGCGGTCGGGCAGCCAAACAGGCCCTCCAGCGCGGGCAACGGCGGTTTCGCCCGCACTTCGCCGCGCTTGCCTTCAAGGCTGTTGAGCAGCGCGGTTTCTTCGCCGCAGACATAGGCACCAGCACCGGCGCGCACCTCCATCACGAAGGGGGCAATCACCGGCGCGGCCAGCGCAATCGCGGCCTCCAGCTTGCGGATCGCATCGGGATATTCGCTGCGCACGTAAATATAGCCGTGCTGCGCCCCCACCGCATGGGCGGCGATCGCCATACCCTCGATAATCGCGAAGGGATCGCCTTCCATCAGCATGCGGTCGGCAAAGGTGCCGCTATCCCCTTCGTCCGCATTGCAGACGACATATTTGCGCGTGCCCGGCGCATTGGCGACCGTCTGCCACTTGATCCCGGCAGGAAAGCCCGCACCGCCCCGGCCGCGCAGGCCGGAGGCGATCACATCCGCGATCACGCGTGCAGGGCCAATCGCACGGGCGCGTTCCAGCCCCAGCCAACCGCCCGTCGCGGCATAGTCTTCCAGGCTGAGCGGGCGCGTGCGCCCGGCACGGGCAAACGTCAGCCGCTGTTGCCCCGCGATAAAGGGATGATCGGCAATGCGCCCAATGGCCTTGACACTGCTGCCCTGGAGGATCGCAGGGACATCGGCCACAGTCGCCGGGCCAAATCCCTGCCCTTCGATCTCGACCAGCGGTTCCAGCCAGTGCATCCCCCAGCTCGACACGCGTTCCACCATGGCACCCGCCTGCGCGAATGCGGCGGCCAGTGCATCCGCACCGCAGGCCCGCGCCAGCGCATCATCGGATATGCGGACAAGCGTGTTCATGCCGCCTCGATCAGATGTTTGAGCGCGGCCGCATCAAGGCGCGCATGCAAGGTATCGCCGATCCGCGCATTGGGCCCGACACTGCACAGGCCGAGGCAATAGACATCGGCCAGCCGCACGCGCGATCCCGCCGCTTCTTGCGTCTGCGCGATCAGGGCATCGACCCCGCGCGCCTTGCAGGCTTCCGCGCGGCAAATCTGCACTTCGGGTCGGGGGTCGGCCTTGCCACGGAAATCGTGATAGAAGCTGACCACGCCGTGCACTTCGGCCCGACTGAGATTGAGCGCGCTGGCAATCGCGCGTTCCGCCGCATCATCGACGCAGCCAAATTCGGCCTGCACATCATGCAGGATCGGCAACATGGGGCCTTCGCGCCGCGCGTGGCGGGCGATGATCGCACCAAGCCGCTCTTCCCGGCTCACCCCTTCAGCCTTTCGCCATGCCAGGCGACATGATCGGCCATGAAGGTGGAGATGAAGTAGTAGGAATGATCATAGCCGTGCTGCAGCCGGATCGTGGATGGCATCCCGGCACGGGCCACCGCCTGTTCCAGCAGTTCGGTTCTGAGCTGTTCGGCAAGGAAACCGTCCGCAGTCCCCTGATCGACCAGCAGATCGGGCAGGCGCGCGCCATCATCGATCAGCGCGCAGGCGTCGTATTCCCGCCATGCCGCGCGGTCGGGGCCGATATAGCCCGTCAGCGCCTTTTCCCCCCAGGGGCAGTTCAGCGGGCTGACAATCGGCGCGAAGGCACTGACCGACCGGAACCGCCCGGGATTGCGCAAGGCAATCGTCAAGGCGCCATGACCACCCATCGAATGGCCGGTGATGCCCTGCCGGGCCATATCCACCGGGAAATGCTGCGCCACCAGCGCGGGCAATTCATCCTCGATATAACGGCGCATCTGGAAATGCGCGGCCCATGGTTCCTGCGTCGCATTGACATAGAAGCCCGCGCCCTTGCCAAAATCATAGGCTTCGTCGTCCGCCACATCATCGCCGCGCGGGCTGGTATCGGGCGCGACGAAGATAATCCCCTGTTCGGCACAGGCGGCGCGATATTCGCCCTTTTCCGTGACATTGGCATGGGTGCAGGTCAGGCCCGAAAGATACCACAACACCGGCAGCCTGGCCCCCGGCGCATGATCGGGGACGAATACGGAAAACGTCATCGGTGTGCCGGTGGCGGCAGAGGCGTGACTGTACACGCCCTGCACACCACCGTGCGCCTTATTCGTGGACAGGGTTTCCAATGCGATCACACCCGCAGGAGCGCGCAGAGCTTGTTGCCATCGGGATCGCGCAGATAGGCGAGGTAGAGATTGCCCGCCGCACTTTCGCGCACGCCCGGCGGATCTTCCACCGACGTACCGCCACTGGCGACACCAGCCGCATGCCAAGCATCGGCCTGTTCGGTGCTGTCCATCGCAAAGCCGACCGTGCTGCCGTTACCCGCGGTGGCGGGCTGGCCGTCGATCGGCTTCGTCACCAGAAACAGGGCATCCTTGTGGAAATAGATCAGCCGCCCCTTGTCATCCATGATGGCGGGCTTCGCGCCCAGAGCACCGAACACCGCATCATAGAAGGTGCGCGAACGTTCGATGTCGTTCGAACCCACGGTCAGATGGCTAAACATGCTTGTCTCTCTCCCTCTTTATGAATCAGAAAACCACGACGCTGCGGATGGATTCGCCCGCATGCATCAGGTCGAAACCCTTGTTGATTTCTTCCAGCGTCAACACATGCGTGATCATCGGATCGATCGCAATCTTGCCGTTCATGTACCAGTCGACGATCTTGGGCACATCGGTCCGGCCCTTGGCCCCACCAAAGGCCGTGCCTTTCCATACGCGGCCGGTGACGAGCTGGAACGGGCGGGTGCTGATTTCCTTGCCCGCTTCGGCCACGCCGATCACGATGCTTTCGCCCCATCCGCGATGGCAGCATTCCAGCGCGGTGCGCATGACTTCGGTATTGCCGGTGGCATCGAAGCTGTAATCCGCCCCGCCATCGGTCAGCGCGAGGATTTCGGCCACCTGTTCATCGCGCGATTTGCCCGCGGCATTGATGAAATGGGTCATGCCGAACTTGCGGCCCCATTCTTCGCGATCCGGATTGAGATCGATGCCGATGATCTTGTCCGCGCCCACCATCTTGGCGCCCTGAATCACGTTGAGGCCGATCCCGCCCAGCCCGAACACCACGACATTTTCGCCAACCTGCACCTTGGCCGTATTGACCACGGCGCCAACGCCGGTGGTCACGCCGCAACCGATATAGCAGCTCGTCTGGAACGGGGCGTCCTCGCGGATTTTCGCCACGGCGATTTCGGGCAGGACCGTGAAATTCGAAAAGGTCGAACAGCCCATGTAATGGTAGATGGGCTGCCCTTTGTAGCTGAACCGGGTCGTGCCATCGGGCATCAACCCCTTGCCCTGCGTCGCGCGGATCGCGGTGCACAGGTTGGTCTTGCCCGAAAGGCAGCTTTTGCACTGGCGGCATTCCGGGGTGTAGAGCGGGATCACGTGATCGCCCGGCTTGACCGAGGTCACCCCCGCGCCAACTTCGCGCACGATCCCCGCACCTTCATGCCCCAGGATCGACGGGAAGATGCCTTCGCTGTCGAATCCGTCCAGCGTGTAGGCATCGGTATGGCAAATGCCCGTGGCCATAATCTCGACCAGAACTTCACCTGCCTTCGGCCCTTCGAGATCAAGTTCCACGATCTCCAGCGGCTTTTTCGCTTCAAAGGCAACGGCAGCACGGGTCTTCATCGGTCAGGCTCCACTTGTATCGCTATATTTGCGCGTCATAGCGGCCTTGCCCCGCAGGGGTAAGGGGTAAGAACCCGGATTCCAGACAATGCGTGGCCAGACAGGACAAGAGAAGTCGGGCGATAACCGCCCCGATCGATCCGGCACACCGGCCGGAAGCTTTTTATCAGCCCAGAAAGGCGCCTTGTGGAACAATCTTTGCGAGATTGATCATGATCACTGTCGAACTGATCGCACAGGCAAGCGCGATCGAGCGGCTGTCGCCACAGGCGATGGCCGATCCGAGCCCTTGAGACCGTTCAAAAAGCCCCAGGAGGCGCCGCTCATCACGGGACAGCGCACGGGCATCGCCCATCACGACGGGGCGCCCCAGTGCGGCTTCGTAAAGCGTCATGAGACTGTCGATGA
The DNA here is from genome assembly GCF_003860345.1 of Caenibius tardaugens NBRC 16725. Lineage (GTDB taxonomy): Bacteria > Pseudomonadota > Alphaproteobacteria > Sphingomonadales > Sphingomonadaceae > Caenibius > Caenibius tardaugens. Next base: position 2,173,253 of record NZ_CP034179.1, on the reverse strand, counting down.
CAGGGGCCAGCATATCCGCACGCCGCCTGCGCAGGAGACGGAACAAGGTCGGCTGCACCGCACCACCGGTATCACGCGCCGTGCGCCAGCAACGCGCAGCATCCACCAGAACCGCGTGCTGATCCGGGATATCGGTGTGCGGAGGACGCGAATGAAGAGTCACGGGATCAATCCTTGTTCTGGCGTCCCCTCATTATGTTTTTATTGCGATTAATTCGCAACAGGTAGCGCACAATGCACTGGGGGGCAAGAGCCTTCCGACATGCTGATGACGAAACAAGCCGACCAGAGTTCCCGGCCAACGATGCCTGGCCGCACAGAGCCAGAACGCGCAGGTCCAGAACACGCAGGCAAGGTGTTCGCCAGCCACCAGACAGGCAACCCAAGGGCGCATTGCGAAGTATCGGGATATCGGGAAACTGGAGCGGGCGAAGGGATTCGAACCCTCGACCCCAACCTTGGCAAGGTTGTGCTCTACCCCTGAGCTACGCCCGCTCTGGCGTTCTTCAGCGGCGATCCGTGTACCGGTACCGCTGGGGTGGGCGGGCAACTAGCAGCGACCTTTTGATCCGACAAGAGGAAAATCACAAGAAATATGGCCTCTTCACAATTCCTGCGAAAAGCCCACATTACGCACCACGTCTGAACGCCTAACGGGAGCAACTATCTTGGCCAGCATGGGTCTCAATCTCGACGAACAGAAAGCCGTCGACCGGTTCCGCAAGGAAGTCGCCGAACCTTCGATGACGAAGCTCGTCATTCTGGACTTTTGGGCCGAGTGGTGCGGGCCATGCAAGGCGCTGGCCCCCGTTCTGGAGAAAGTCGCCGCCGAATATGCCGACCGGGGCGTCATTCTGGCGAAGCTCAATGTCGATGAAGAACAGTTCATTGCCGCGCAGTTTCAAGTGCGCTCGATCCCCACGGTCTATGCCCTGTTCCAGGGGCAACCCGTGGCCGATCTCACCAATGCGCGCAGCGAATCGCAATTGCGCCAGGTGCTCGACCAGTTGCTCGAGAAGCTGCCGGTACAGGCCGGTGACGGTGACGCGCAGACGCAGGACGTATCGCAGTTCGTGGCGATGGGCGAAGCGGCCCTTGCCGAGGGCGACGGGCAACGCGCCGCATCGATCTTCGGCCAGGTGGTGGAAATCGCACCCGATAGCGTGGCCGCCCATGCCGGGCTGATTCGCGCCCTCGTGGCCGCCGGCGATGTGGCGCAGGCACAGGCCGTCGTCGCCGCACTGCCCGCAGAGATCGCTGACGATCCCGCACTGGCGCAAGCCCGCACCGCACTGGCGCTGGCGGAAGACGCCCCCGATGACAGCGAATTGACGGATCTGCGCAACAAGGCATCCGCCGCGCCCGCCGACAGGGAGGCCCAGTTCGCCCTCGCCAGCGCCGCCTTTGCCGCGGGGCAGCGCGACGAAGCAGCCGATGCCCTGCTGGGCATTATCCGCGCAGAACCGGAATGGAACGAGCAGGCCGCCAAGGCCAAGCTGCTGCAGATTTTCGAGGCGGTCGGCCTGGAAGACCCGTGGGTTGCCGCCACACGCCGCAAACTCTCGCTGATTCTGTTTGGATAATCCGGTGTCGGCAACGCGTCTCTCGATCTTTCCGCTGTCGGGCGTGATCCTTTATCCGGGTCTGCGCCTGCCACTGCATATCTTCGAACCCCGTTACCGCGCGATGGTGAGCGATGCCCTGATCCGCGATCGCCGGATTGCCATGATCCAGCCACAGGCGGCCGCGGAAGGGGCGCCGCTCTTTTCCGTCGGCTGCGTCGGGCGGATCGGCGATGTCGAAACGATGGAGGACGGGCGTTTCAACATCGTGCTGGAAGGCGAACATCGCTTCCGCGTGCTGCGCGAACTCGATGTAAACACGCCGTTCCGGCAAGTGGAAGCCGAACTGATCGACGATCCGGAAGAAGAAGCGCTCAGTTCGGTCGAACGCGCGGGGTTCGAACAGGCCGCGCGCGATTTCGCCGATCTGCAAGGTTACAGCGTGGATTGGGATTCGGTCAGCCGACTGGATGATGTCTCGCTGATCAACGGCGTATCGCAGATCGCGCCATTCGATGCAGCGGCCAAGCAGGCCTTGCTGGAAGCGTCAGACCTGTCGGATCGCTGCGAACTGCTGGTCCAGCTCATGCAATTTTTCGGCCGCCATCCGGGCGACGACGATCACGTGACGTTACAGTAAAACGGGGCAGTAAACGGGACAGCGAACAGGCGGTTACAGGCCAAAGCTGCCGCGCACGCCGTCAATCACGAATTGCACGGCCAGCGCGGCCAGCAACACGCCCAAAAGGCGCGTGATCACCGATTCCACCTCGCTGCCGAACAGCCGCATCAGTGGCGCCGCTGCCATCAGGGCCACAAGCGTGACCAGCATCACCGCCAGCAGGGCGCCCAGCACCGCCAGCGATGCCGCCAGCCCCTGCGCCTGCGCCATGAACAGCATGACCGAAGCAATCGCCCCCGGCCCTGCCAGCATGGGCATGGCCATCGGGAAAATCGCCACATCGTCAATCTCGTGATCGATGTCATGCGCGGCGCGCACCCGTTCCGCCCGTTCTTCCCGCCGCTGTGTCCGCCGTTCGAACACCATTTCCAGCGCGATCACGAACAGCATGATGCCGCCCGCGATCCGGAAGGCGTCGAGTTCGATATGCAGCGAGGACAGCAACGGTTCGCCAAACAGCGCGAACAGCAACAGGATCGCCGAAGCGATCACCGTGGCGCGAATCGCCATGCGGCGTTGCCGGTGCGGGCTGGCATCCCGGGTCAGCCCGGCAAAGATTGGTGCGCACCCCGGCGGATCGATCACGACGAACAGCGTGATGAAGGCCGAGGCGAACAGTTCCAGCACCTCAGTCCCGCACCGCCATGGTCAGGGCCAGGGGATGGGCCGGAGGATCGGCCCTGTGATGGGCTGAGACGTTCATAACGCCCCGGCCGCCAGCGCAACCCCTTCGTTGCGATGGGCGGCGACAAGCGTGTTGCGAAGGAGCACGGCGATCGTCATGGGGCCGACCCCGCCCGGTACGGGGGTGATGGCCCCCGCCACGTCGCGCACCCCGGCGAAATCGACATCGCCGACCAGCCGGCCCTTGTCCGCACCCGGTTCCGGCGGCAAGCGGTTGATGCCCACGTCGATCACGGTCGCACCGAGCTTGATCCAGTCGGCCTTGACCATTTCCGGCCGGCCCACCGCCGCCACCACGATATCCGCGCGGCGCACCACGCCGGGCAGGTCTTTCGTCCGGCTATGCGCCACGGTCACCGTGCAGCTTTCCTGCAGCAGGAGTTGCGCCATCGGCTTGCCGACAATGTTGGAACGGCCGATCACCACCGCATCGAGGCCCGACAGATCGCCCAGCCGGTCTTTCAGCAGCATCAGGCAACCCAGCGGCGTGCAGGGGACAAACCCTTCCTGCCCCACGGCCAGACGCCCGGCATTGATGATATGGAACCCGTCCACATCCTTGTCGGGCGCAATCGTGGCGATGACCTTCTGCTCGTCCAGATGGTCGGGCAGCGGCAGTTGCACCAGAATGCCATCGACGCTGCGATCGGCATTGAGCTGTTCGATCAGCCCCAGCAGGTCCGCTTCGGAAGCGGTGGCGGGCAATTTGTGTTCGAAGCTGGCCATTCCGCAGGCCACGGTCTGCTTGCCCTTGGACCGGACATAGACCTGGCTGGCAGGATCTTCGCCGACCAGCACGACAGCCAGACCGGCCTTGCGCCCCGCCTTCGCTGCGAATGTGGCGGCCAACGCGCCGACTTTTTCCCTCAGGCCTTCGGCAAAGGCTTTGCCGTCAATCAATTCTGCGCTCACACAGTCCTCGCAAGGTTCCAAACGATGATCTGCAGCACTTGCAGACCGATAATCAGCACCAGCGGCGAAAAGTCGATCGATCCGGTATTGGGCATGATCTTGCGGATCGGCGACAGCAAAGGCTGGAGCAGGGCATTCAGCGCGGTCCAGATGGCCGCCACGAACTGGTTGCTCATGTTCACGACATTGAAGGCAATCAGCAGACTGAGGACGAACTGGACAATCACCAGCGTCACGACGACCGAAATCAGCAGGTCGAGAATTTGGGCTATGGTGAGGAGAATCACGCGCGGGTCTCTCTATGATGGCGGACACAGGCCCGCTTGTGCAGGCCTGTTAGCCGAGCCCGCCCCACAGGGGCAAGCGCCGCGTTGGGAAAAGCGCGCCTATTGCGCGCTGCCGGGTTCCATACTGGCCACATGCCAGCGCAACGATGCCGGGGTCGCGCCCGGCACATTGTTCACCCGGCGCAAGGTGATCGTGCCCGTCTCTGCGCTGCCGTCGCTCCGCCGCAAGGTGTAAGGCACCGAATAATATAGAGAACCCGCCGCGCCTTCGGTTTCGCCCTGCCCGAAAGTCAAGGTGATGGGCGCACCGGCGGCAAAGCGTTCCTGCAAGGTCGCGGCGCTGGCGGAGCCAGCCTCGCCCCAGGCGCGGGCGGCATCGTTCCACCGCCTGTCCGCCAGTGCATCCCCAAGGAAGCGTAGAATGCGTGCCGGATCGCGCACCTGTTCGAGGGCCGCATAATCCGGCGCCGCAGAGGTGGCCGCCGCCCCGCCCGATGCGGTGGAAACCGAAACCTGCGGGTGATCGCCTGTCTGCCCCGTGGATGGGGGTGTGGATTCGGACCCCTGCACCGGTTGCGACGAATCCTGCCGATCGCACCCGACCAGCACAGCCAGCAGGGCCGCCGCGATAGCAAACGGGACAAGGCGCACGGTCATGGTACAGGCAACGCATGGGCGCGCCTGCCGGTTCCGGTTGACGCGCCCTGTCGTCAGGCGCGGATCAGCGTGCCCGCACCCTTGGACGTAAAGATTTCGAGCAGCATGGCATGCGGGACCCGGCCATCGAGAATAACCGCCGCCTCGCATCCGGCCTCCACCGCGTGGACGCAGGTTTCCAGCTTGGGAATCATCCCGCCGGTGATCGTGCCGTCATCCTTCAGCCGTTTGACATCCGACGGGCGCAAATCGGTGAGGAGGACCTTCTCCTTGTCGAGCACACCGGGAACATCGGTCAGCAGGAACAGCCGCGATGCCCCCAGTGCGGCAGCGATCGCCCCGGCCATGGTATCGGCGTTGATATTGTAGGTATGGCCATCTTCCCCGGCGCCGATCGGGGCAACCACCGGAATCATGCCCGCACCGCTCGCCGTTTCGAGGATCGTAGTATCCACCCGGCTCGGTTCACCGACGAAGCCCAGATCAACCGCCTGTTCGATATTGCTGTCCGGGTCCTTGGTCGTCCGGGCGACCTTGGTCGCGGTAACCAGCCCGCCATCCTTGCCCGAAATGCCCAGCGCCTTGCCCCCGGCATTGGCGATCCAGGTGACCAGTTCCTTGTTGATCCGGCCCGACAGGACCATTTCCGCGACTTCGGCGGTGGCCTTGTCGGTGACGCGCAGGCCATCGACGAAAGTGGATTCGACACCCAGCTTCTTCAGCATCGCGCCGATCTGCGGACCGCCGCCATGCACCACCACCGGGTTGATACCCACCGCCTTGAGCAGCACGATATCTTCGGCAAAATCGCGCGCGGCTTCGGGATCGCCCATGGCATGGCCACCGTACTTCACCACGAACGTGCTGCCGGCATAGCGTCGCATGTAAGGCAGCGCCTCGATCAGCACTTCGGCTTTCGCCAGCATTGCCTTGGTGTCCACCGCACTCATGCCGCAGTCCTTCCTTCCATTGCCCCCGGTGTCCCCGGATGGTCCCCCGCGCCACAGAATCGCCGGGAGAACAGGAGTGACGCCCTAGCGATAAGGAAAGCGGTGCGAAAGTGGGTCGAAAGAAACCCGCGCAGGAACGCGACCGGCATCACGCACCCGCTGGACTTGCGCGCGGCAGCAACCTAACGGAACCGCCATGGACGCAGCACACCTCCCCGATTCCATCCTGATTGTCGATTTCGGCAGCCAGGTGACCCAGCTCATCGCCCGTCGCGTACGCGAAGCGGGCGTCTATTCCGAAATCGCCCCGTTCGGCAGCGCCGAGGCGGCGTTCCAGCGGATGCAGCCCAAGGGCATCATCCTGTCGGGCGGCCCGGCTTCGGTGACGGAAGAAAGCGGCCCGCGCATCCCGCAGGCCATTCTCGACAGCGGGTTGCCGATGCTGGGCATCTGTTACGGCCAACAGGCGCTGATGCAGCAACTGGGCGGCGAAGTGCAGGCGGGCGATGCCGGTGAATTCGGTCGTGCCTTCATCGCCATCGAAGACACCTGCGTGCTGTTCAACGGGCTGTGGCACAAGGAAGAAAGCCATCAGGTATGGATGAGCCATGGCGACAAGGTGACCCGCCTTGCCCCCGGCTTCCGCCCTGTGGCCTCCAGCCCCGGCGCCCCGTTTGCCGTGGTCGCGGATGATGAACGCCGCATCTATGCGATGCAGTTCCACCCCGAAGTGGTGCACACGCCCGATGGCAGCAAGCTGCTGAAAAACTTCGTGCGCCACGTCTGCGGCCTTTCCGGCGACTGGACGATGGCCGAATTCCGCAAGACCAAGATCGAGGAAATCCGCGCGCAGGTGGGTGATGGCAAGGTCATCTGCGGGCTGTCGGGCGGGGTCGATTCCGCTGTGGCGGCCCTGCTGATCCACGAGGCGATCGGCGATCAGCTGACCTGCGTCTTCGTCGATGGCGGCATTCTGCGCATGGGCGAGGCCGAACAGGTCGTCAGCCTGTTCCGCGGCCATTACAATATCCCGCTGGTCCACGTGGATGCGGCCACGCTGTTCCTGAACGGTCTGGCGGGCGTCACCGACCCCGAGGCGAAGCGCAAGTTCATCGGCAAGACCTTCATCGACGTGTTCGAGGCAGAGGCCAAGAAGATCGGCGGCGCCGATTTCCTCGCGCAGGGCACGCTCTATCCCGATGTGATCGAATCCGTGTCGTTCACCGGTGGGCCTTCGGTCACGATCAAGAGCCACCACAACGTGGGCGGGCTGCCCGAACGCATGAACATGAAGCTGGTCGAACCGCTGCGCGAACTGTTCAAGGATGAAGTCCGCGTGCTGGGCCGTGAATTGGGCCTGCCCGAAATCTTCGTTGGCCGTCATCCGTTCCCCGGCCCGGGCCTTGCCATCCGCATCCCCGGCGAAGTGACCAAGGAACGCTGCGACATCCTGCGCAAGGCGGACGCGATCTATCTCGAAGAAATCCGCAATGCGGGCCTTTACGATGCGATCTGGCAAGCCTTTGCCGTGCTGCTGCCGGTGAAGACCGTGGGCGTGATGGGCGATCACCGCACGTATGACAGCGTTTGCGCCCTGCGCGCCGTCACCAGCACCGATGGCATGACGGCGGATATCTATCCCTTCGATGCCGCCTTCCTCAGCCGGGTGGCCACCCGCATCATCAACGAGGTGAAGGGCATCAACCGCGTGGTTTACGACTTCACGTCGAAGCCGCCGGGCACGATCGAGTGGGAATGATTTTTGCCTATCCGGGCGTATCCGAAACTACGCCCTGGTTCGCTCTAAGGCGTTGATAAAAATAAATAATTCCTTCGCCACCTTTCGGGGCCTATCGGTGGGCAAAGAACGCATCCGTCGGCCCCTGTGACGGACCTTGCCCATATTGATCCCCACAAAATTTGAAAGTACCGTCAGCATAGTTGAGGCTCCTGACGGTACTTTTTTAACGCTAAGCTGCTGACAATACGCAGACTTTTCCGACGAGAGCCCCCAAAGCCGCGTGACGGTACTTTTTTGGAGGTGGTCCACGATGCTGACGGATGCAGCAATTAAGGCTCTGAAGCCTAAGGATAAAATTTACAAGGTGACTGATCGCGACGGCATGTACGTGCGCGTTGCGCCATCGGGCGCGCTTTCTTTTCGACTGGACTATCGGCTCAATGGACGCCGCGAGACGGTCTATCTCGGCAAGTACGGGCGAGACGGGGTATCGCTGGCGCGAGCCCGAGAGCTGTGTCTGGACGCGAAGCGGGCAATTAACGAGGGCCGGTCGCCGGCCATTGAAAAGCAGCGTGCGAAACGTCGTATCAAGGAAGCGAAAAGCTTTGGCGAGTTCGGCGAAAAATGGCTGGTGAACGCGCCGATGGCCGACAGCACTCGAGCGATGCGTCGCTCGATTTTCGAGCGAGAGCTATTGCCAGTCTGGCGCAACCGATTGCTCACCGAGATTACGCCAGACGATCTGCGCGCTCAGTGCGGCAAGATTGTCGATCGCGGCGCGCCGGCGACGGCGATCCACGTCCGGGACATCCTCAAGCAAGTCTACGGCTTCGCGATCTTGCATGGCGAGAAGGTCGCCAACCCAGCGGACGACGTCGGACCGGCATCGATCGCCACGTTTGCGCCTAAGGATCGGGCTCTGTCGCCTGCCGAAATCCGAGTGTTGCTGAAGGAACTCGAAAAGGTCGCCACGCTGCCGACGATCCGCCTGGGGATGAGGCTCTTCCTGTTGACGATGGTGCGCAAGAGCGAGTTGCAAGACGCGGTATGGGACGAAGTCGATTTTGAAAACGCGGTTTGGACGATTCCAAAAGAGCGGATGAAGCGGTCAAAGGCGCACAACGTCTATCTATGCCGCCAAGCGCTGGATATCATGATCGCTCTCAAGACCTGCGCGGGTAACTCCCGGTATCTGCTGCCATCCCGCTATGATGCCGATGCTCCAATGTCTCGAGCGACCTTCAACCGGGTGACCTACTCGGTAGTGGACCAGGCTAAACAAGATGGCCTGCCGCTCGAGCCATTTACGGTCCATGACCTGCGGCGAACGGGCTCGACGCTGCTGAATGAACTAGGCTTCAATCGGGATTGGATTGAGAAGTGCCTTGCTCACGAAGACGGCAGATCATCGCGTGGCGTTTACAACAAGGCAGAGTACGAGGTTCAGCGTCGCCACATGATGCAGGAGTGGGCAGACATCGTCGATGCGTGGATCGATGGACGGAAACACGTGCCCACTCTGCTACCGCCGTCTATGCCCTTGGTCGAGCTTGATCCCGCCCTTTAACCGGACGCGACTTTCTCTTCGACACGTCAGGATGTTGTGCGCGGCGGATTGGAGAGGTCCGCCGGGCCATCAGCCAAGTTTCGACTTCTGCGAGGTCCCATACGATACAGCGCGGAGATGCGCCTCCGCATGTAGCGCAGTCGCCTTCTCCCAGAAGGTCCGCCGCGCTGACAGCACAGTCACGCTGGTGTCGGGATCGGTGAAGAAGTCCGGATAGTCGTCGGCCGCGTAGGGGCGGATGACTTTTTCCTCGGTCGGCCAGGGATCGCCGCGCGCGCCGAGCTCGAATTTTACCCGTGGGGTGATGTAGGCCATGCCTTCGTATTCGGCGGCAGGCAGCGCGGTGGGATAGTGAAAGTTGACGGTTTGAGCGTCGCCAGCGTCCACCTCTAGCGACCACTCGCCGTTGGTGGGCTCGCCAAGTTGTTCGACGATCGCGGCGCGGAGCGCCGGGAGAAGTTTCTCGGCGATGTGCCGCTCGACGTCGCTGACCAGGTCGTCGATCAGCCGGGCCGCCTGCTTCCTGCTGATCCCCTCCTTCTCGGGGTCGCGCTCGCCGGTGTATCCGAGTTCGGCACGGTCGAACGACAGGTCGATGTCCTCGGAGAACCGGCGAATGGCGTTGAACGCCTTGGAGAGCGACGTGCCGCCCTTGAAGACGAGGGTCGCCATGGTGCCCTTCGGCAGATCGAACAGGCGCTTCAGGCTCCAACAGACCCAGAAGTCCTTTTCGATGATCGTGTCGGCGACGCCCCGGCCGGCGCCGGTCTCCCCGAAGAGAGCTGCGCGATCGTCGGTGGGAAGGCGGGCGACATCATCCATCGATATCGGCCACCGCTGCGTTGGCGATCGAGACGAGCGTGGGCCGCATCCAGGCAGGCGCTTGAAGGGCGGTTGAGGCCAGCGTCTTCTTGTCGTTGGCCGAAAGCCGGCGCGCCGCGACCTGCGCGACGTCAGCCGCCCGAACGGGGCCGACATGGCGAAGCGCTTGAACCACCGTCCCGGCGGGGCTGCCCGGTGCGATCAGATGCTTGGGCGAGGCGTGGCGAAGATCCACGACGCGCTTTCCCAGCACGACGCGCCGCGACGGGCCATCGGTCAGATAAGTGCTTTGTGCCGGGACTTGCGTCGAAAGGCCGAGCGCGTTCGCTGCCCGCGCGCCGGCGATCTGCATCTGCGAGCCGGTCTCCCGGGCAAGGGCGTGGGCGACATCGTCCGGTGCGGGCGACAGCGCCCCGAGCTTCGGGTGCAGCTTCGGAAAGTCGTAGAGCCCTCGCGCAAGTCGGCGGAGCTGTCCGCCCTTCACCAGACGGGAGAGGGCCTGGTCAACAGACGGGCGGGCGGCAACGGTCAGGAAGTCGCTGGGCGTGAAGACGCTGCCGCGTCCGCTGGCGCGGACGCGCTTCATGACCCGGTCGGGAACAGAGGCGGCTATCATCTTCATGCGTCAGAAAATAAGGTATCTTTTTCTGACATTCAAGAGCCGTCGTTCGTGGGCGCGGCTTGGCCGCCACGATGGCCTCGATTTTCGGCTTCCAATTTGCTAAAACATGACGGTACTTTTCGGGGCTGGCGGCGAGGTTGATGCTGACCGAGAAATTCGGCTCTGAAGGGCGATTGATCCCGATAGGTGCCGAAACCCCGCAAAAATATTTGCGAGGAAATTTCCTTTTAAAATCAACATCGTACGATTTTGACGGCCCATGGGTCGGCTTTTTGGTGTGCGGGCAAGAGAAAACCCAGCTAGATCAACGACCTAGCTGGGTTTGAACAATTGAGTGGGAGTGAGGGGGCGTAGTTTTGGATACTGCGGGATACCACGTCGCAAAATTGGCGGTGTAGATCATCCGATAGGAGCCGATTGACATCGACAAATGTAGACTCTTACCGTGGGTTAGCTTGAGACATGGGTAAGGGATACAGACGTTGCCGCACGGGCGGCACCTCGTCTAGCCATACGGCGGCTAATCGACCTTCTGAGTTGCGGCTCAAGTATGAAGCATCAATTTGGCTGGTTTGGCCCAGATAATCCCGTCATTCATTCAGATTATGGGCGACACACCACATATCCCCGGACGCCCATCTCAACGCAGGCCGAGAAATAGCTCATCAGCAGCCAATATAGCTGGACGAAATGTGGCGAAGGCGTGGTTCCCTGCGCTGCTGCGGCAAGCACATCTTGCACCTGAGCTCGGCTCAATGAGGACGTGACGATGAAGACGCGCTGGAGCACGTCGGGAGCAAAGCGCACCGCATCGAGCTTCCCAGCAATCTCCTGCGGAGTCCCGCCTCGGATCATGCGGGCAATTTCGGTCTGGATGCCGCTATTGCGGTACCGGTCGTTCCAGCCTGCCAGTTTGGCGGGCAGCATGTCGGTGGGTAGGCTCATCCGGCCAAGGTTCTTGATTGCCTGGCCGACGGAGTCATGAAAAGCTGAAGCGCTGAGTGATGGATTGCCGTGCTTCGCATGATAGAAGCTGATCATCGTTGGACTGGTGCCGGTGCTGATCCCGATGAAGTCGGCCCATTCATCCCCAAGGTCGTCACAAAGCAGCACATCTTCACTATTCGCGATCGTATCGACCACCGATCGAAATACGGAATCCTGCGTGAAGGCGATTTGGCCCGGCGCGAAGGTACCTTTCTCGCTGGTGGTCTGCTCAAGCGACTGATCGACTTGAAGATGTGCAAGTAACGCCGCACCGCCGCCCGCCAGCGCTTCATCGCGGAACAGCGCGCCATCGATATAGGCGAGGGCAAGGTCGCTGAAGAGTACGGTGAAGAGGTTCTCGCGGTCGATATAGCGGGCGAGCGATACGGTGTTGGCATCCTCGCCCAACGGAAGCGCACGCCGTTCGACCGAGATACCGGCGATCACTGGGAGATCGAGCGCCCGCAGGGCGATCCGCGTGGTCCCGATACGCAGGGTCGCGATTGGGGTAATGCCGTCGTCGGATCTGACCTCGTGAACGTGGCGGCGGGTAACGATCGGAAAAGAGGGTTCGAGCGCCGCCAACAAGGCTTCCGAGTCTGCCTGAGACAGCGCTTCCACGCCATTCTCGCCCTCGCGGATCAGGCGAATACCGTCATCGACGGTGAACAGGGCATCGGCCAGCCCCATGGTATCGATGCCGACAAAGGTTGGGCACACCTGCGCCGGAAGCGCGGTCAGTTCAATCGGGCGAGCAAAATTGCGAATAAAGCCGGCGACAGCGCCGCCCTCGACCTCCAGCAGCTCCGAGATCTCGGTGGCCCAGACTACCGCAGCCTCAACCCCGGCGCGATCGGCGCGCACGGAAATCCGTCCGGTGGTTGGCGTTGCCGAGTAGACGCCGTCCGCGCGGCGTACGCTGTACCCCTGCGGAATAAAGCGGCTGGCGCTGCTCGTAGCCACTGCATTTTCGAGATCGCGTGCCTCAAGCGTCTTTGAGCGCAAGGCGAGCGGCGAGATTGACATGTTACGCAACCGAAGCTTCTCAAACACGGCATCGTGCCGAGCGATCGCACTCTCGATGCGATCGTTGGCGATCTTGCCGAGAAACACCGTTTTGAACGCGGACGGAATGTCGAGGCCGGATTTGAATACGGCGACATGCGGGCCACGCTCGATGATCAGCACATAGCCGAACACCCGCTCGACGGCCTCAGCATCCGCTGCAAGAAAAGAAACGTCGCGTTCATAGGAGAAGCAGATCACGGAATAGCGTGCTTCACCCAATGCCACCCGATCGACGCGGAACAGGTTCTGCGAAGGCTGGCGTACCTGTGCGCGCAGCGCGCGGAAAAGCCTGTCAATCGCGTCATTCGAAAGCCGCCGCTTGCGCTGATAGAAATAGCCCGACCGTCCGATTTCTAGATGTTCGATCATTGATCGCTTTCCTGGTTGCATGTTGGCTCGGGATCAGGACTGACCAGCGTGAAGTCAGCGGGAAGATTGATCGGTTTGTAGCCCGTGGCCATCCGCTCAATGACCGAATGATGTAGTAGCGCGCCTTCGGTGATCTTGCGCGGTTCCGCGCGCGGAAGATAATAGCCACCACTAGTGCTCTTCTCTGGAAAGCGCTTCCATTTGCGGTTCTTCGGGAGAAACTCGAGTGGCCACCATGCGGCGGTCATTGAATTGTGAATGGGGCCATTTGCGTCAGGTGCGACATACATGCGCTTCCCGCCCGGCAGCGGGGCCCCCTCGGCAAGATGGCGAAACATGGTTTCGTTGAGCTGGAACCCATGTTTTTGTGCTTCGCGACTCATCCAGACCAGCGGGAATTTTGCGATTTGGCTTTCAGCTTCCGCCCAACCACCACCTACATCGGAATGGTCGCCAGCAAACCACACGGTCTGCTGGTCCTGTGCGCCTTCAGCCTCTGCGAACGGATTAGGTTTGAACGACTGTTCACGCGCCCAGTTGTAAAGGCGGAACATGCGCCGCCTCTCATCGATCGCCGCCGCTTGGCGGAAGATGCGGACGCTAGGATTGGATTTGGTGTAAGGCAGGAAGGACTGGGTGGGCAGCCGCAACAACCCGGGACGGACGAACACCGATGCGACGGTATCCCAAACCCCCAAGAAATGAATTGACACCGGGCGCCCACCAATCACCCGCCGAAACTGCCAGGCAACCTCGAGACTGTCCTCGCGATGGGCTCGCTTATAGGCCTTGAGCGCATAGTCGACGAGGTTGCGCTGGTCGGGTTCGAGCAGACCCAGGAGGTGGATCAAACCAGCAACCGCTCGCGCCGTGTAAGCACCCCGGCTGAAGCCGAACAGAAAGATCCGGTCACCCGGCTGATAGGTGTCGATCAGATAGCAATAGGCAGCGAGAATGTTTGCATCGAGCCCCCAGCCGGTGCCTAACCCGAAGGCCGCAATCGCGCTTTGTGCGGCGGGACTCCAGTCGGTGATGAGAGGCACGGTGCCAATGCCTGGATGGTAGAAGACACGCTGGTTGTTACTGCGCTCGGCACAGCGATAAAGCTTCACAACATTGGTGATGTTGTCCTTGACCTCATTACTGGTGCCATCGAGCAACAGGATCAGATTGCGTGACATAGTCCTTCCTGAGGTGTCGACAAATAACCAACATTATTGCTTCTGGATAGCATGTTCTGAAGCTGCCTTTAGTTCGACAGAACTACGCGCAGCTTCGCCTGGGTCGTTTTAAATAAATACAATTCAGTAGTTGCAAGCAAGCGAAGTGCGTCGTCGGTAATCGTCGCTACTGACCCGCCGGGCTGAACGAGAATCATCTCAAATTCGATTTTTGCGCGCCGGGCTTTCTCCTTAAAGTACGCAAGTTGCTTCATGTCGCCTTTGAGGAACCGGTTCGCGCCCTCTCGCGCCCAGGTTTCGTGGCGACGTTTCAGATCGCGGTAAAGTGTAGGAAGGCCTGCGTGTTTCGCTGTGATGCTCTTCTGCGCTTGGCCGCAGACTGTGTAAAAATTGGTGATGTCCTGCGAGATGCGGCCACCGTGCGCGCCTTTGCAATGGACTAGGCAAAGTTTGATCGTGTCCTCGTCAACGTCCTTGAGACACACCAAGTCAGCGGCTTCGCCGCAGCCGTCATCATTGAAAACGACCTCGTATTCAGGCTTCAGCCGTTCAGCGGTTCTATACTGAATTGTCGCCTGATCGGCAGCTTTATGCATCGACTCTTTATTGAGTGGGATACCTTTCCAGTCCCACGCCTCCAGCCGGTCCTTGTCAAACAGCCCGGCGTCGAGGCGCGCCGGTATATGGTAGCAATTGTAAGAGTAAGTGCCGTCAACATAGTGGACGACGAAGGGATCCTTCAGTAGGTACTCGGAAAGCGCGATCGACGCACTATTCCCGATCTTGAAGCGGACAAGCGGCCCGGACACATGATCGTGCCGATACCCGCCAGGCAGATCCTCGCGGATTGTTAGACTGTACTCTGCGGTGTCATGGTCGCTGACGATGCAAATGCGAATTTCGCCATTTGGGCCGACGTCACCAAGGTTGAGGTCGATTTCATAGAGTGGGATCTCGACATCACCAAACAGCACTGACTGGCGATCATTAAAGCGCTGCTGCGCCTGCTCCCCCCACTGCACGGTGATCGGCACGGAGCCATAGGGTGCCGACAGCTTCTCTGGTTTCAGGAAGTCGCGAATGACGTTGGCTTGCTCTGCACCCGTCTTCGTGACTTTCCCCCAGGTGGCTTTGGTCCACGCGAACCACTCGGCGATTGTGCCAGACTTCTGTTGCCAGACTTTGCCGCGCCGCTGCGTACCGCCCCAGATAACGCGCTCGCCGTTCTCATAGCCAAGACAGGCGAGGTTGTTCAATTCGGATTGCGCCTTCTCGATTAGCGCCAAGCCTTCCGTGACGTTTGGTCCGAAATAAGATGTAAAGCTGATGGCACCGATGCGTGAGGAGCCAAGGCTTTTGACGAGGGGCAGCTCAACATTGTTAAGAATGTTGAAGATCGGCGTGCCTGAAACGAGCTCGGTATCGTCATTGGTGATGATCTGCGCGAGCCGTTCCGATCGCACGCTCTTGTAGTCGCTGGAATAAAGGCACAGGGCACCGGCTTCCTTGTCCCATCGTATGACGAGGAGATCGTAGATCGTGTTGAGGACGTTTTGGTAGCTTCCCCAATTTACTTCATCTGCGCGGCAGATGACAGCGACGAGGATCTCATCGTCCTCGCTATACGAGAACCAGCTCTCGGCACCCTTAGGCAGGACATCCTGATAGGCCAGAGGGTTCCAGGCATCACATTTTGTCCGGAAAAATTGGGCGGAAAGCGCGGGCCGCAAATTCCATAGGGAAAGTTGGTCATGAAGGGTGCCTTCACCCTTCAAACCGTAAACAACATCTTGCAGGCGAAGCTCATCAGCAATTCGCTCTTCGCTCAAGCGCTTGATGATCCTGTCCCAATCCGCGCCTTCGGCGTATAGGGCGGCCAGCTTTCGCTCAGCTTCCGGATCCGCAATGTTCGTAACAACCGTCGCTTCACCGATTTTGGTCGGGTCGCCCTTGCGGGTGAAGCGACCAATGAACTGTAAAGTGATAGCTAGAGATTTGTGGTTATCGTGAAGTGCCGCGATCTTGAGGTAGGGAAGGTCAAAGCCTTCACCCAACATGTCGACGCAGACGACGATTCGTGATCCGTCCTGACTTCGGTCGAAGAGCTGCGCCATCGCTTCCTTCGTCGCGATTGCTCCTAACCCGGAATGCACAAAGACAGGTTTCAGGTCCGGCGCGAGGGCCGCGTATATCGCGCATACCTGCTCGGCTCGTTCCTTCGACTTCGTACGCGCCATGAGGAGGTGATCGAGCTGCAGTTCATTTCGATCATGGCGTAGCGCAGAGACAGCCTTCTCGGCGATCGCGCGATCGCGCGTCTGTTGGTCCCCGTATTCCTCGACAGTCTGCAGATTGATCGGCCGGTAGTAGCCCGCGTCCTGCGCGTCACCCAATTTGTAGTTGAAGATGATCTTGCCGTCGCCGCGCTTGGTATCGCGCCGAAAAGGCGTCGCAGTGAATTGGAGGATGCGCTTCTTCTCGAAGCGGTCCCGGATGGAAAGCCAAGTAGCCGCCGAGACGTGGTGGGCCTCGTCCACAAAGAGGTCGCTACATCCTTCGATCAGTGCGGCAACTGCATCTTGGTGGGATGCTTCCAGACTATTGGGCAGGGCTACTATGACGTTGGCTTGTTTGAGGATTTCGCTAGCATCCTCTACGGATCTGATGCCTGTGGCGATTACAGCAACGCGGGGGCATGCGATCTCATGCGGAACTACGGTCGCGTCCGGTAGAACGCCGAGGCTGATGAATTTACCCGCGATCTGTGAGCGCAACGCATCGCTTGGAACGAGAACCAGCGTTCTACGCAGCCGTCCATAGACCTGTGTTGCAAGCATCGTTTCGGTCTTGCCGGTCCCTGTTGGCAAAACGACCACTGCGGGTTCGAATTCCGTGCCAACGGCGAAATGTGCCGAGATTGCATGCAATGCTGCTATCTGCGGCGTGCGCAGGCCCGCGCGACCAGCTTTCTCATCCTCCGTATGGAAGCTGAAGCTGTTCACCCAAGCATCTAGAATCTTTTCTGGCGTATCGGCATACGTTTCTAGGTGGCCGAGATTGTCCCAGTAAACTGAAAACTCCGCCGGTTGCACATCGTATGTGAGCTCGGCCGATGCGGTGACAACTGGCAGATCGCTCTCGATCCTTCTCGCTCCCTTATGCCTGAGCAGGATTTCTCGATACGGGCCGTTTAGGTCAGTCGTGATGAGATCGTGACCTTTGAATTGCGAAGGGGAAATCTGAGCTTTGGTGCTTGCCCCGCGAAAGGGACGCTGGACGATCCAATTGCCGCTGACTTTCAATTTGCGCTCAGGCAAGGGCGGCAAGACAATTCTGCCGAGTTGCTTCGGAAAAAGACTCACTTTGTTTTGCCCGCCCCGGTTGATTAGCTCTATGAGAAGCTTGCCTGAAAACTGGTGGCAATCAATGACACATGCGCCTCCAGCGGCGGCCGCAGCTCGAACGCCTTCGGCTCCCGCGTGAAATTCCACAACCGGACCAGCCGCCAATCGTGCCGACGCTCTTCAGCAACCGCAAGTTCATTGCGCGTGATGTGAAACGGCGTGCGCTCCCAGCCATTGGTCGTCTTCACCTCGATCAGCCGATCGCTGCCATCAGTGTCGAAGCTCAGGATGTCATAGCCGGCACCATCGCCGTCGACATGCGACACCCAGCGGATGCGCTCGGCGAGATCGGTCCGGCCTGCTGCGAGCAAGTTGGCTCGCTCGTGGGCGAGGACACGCTCCTCACCGGCACGGCCCAGCGCCCGATTGCGGGCATCACGCTCAGCCACGTCGTACTTCTGGGCGATGAAGGTCATTTGTTCGAGCTCGCCGGGCGGCGGCGCATTGCTGTGTGTCGGTGGCGGGCCGATCCACAACATTGCTTCTTCCCGAAGCGCTGACAGCGACGGTCCCATTGCCATCCGTGCGGCTGGTGCGAGCCAATCCGGATGGCGATTGAGCCAGCGGACCACCGCATCGACGAGCGACGCCTGGAAATTGAAGGCCGGCTTGTAGCCTGGGATCCAATCCTCACCGAGCCCCTTGAGCACGGCGCTGATGTTCTGATGCTTGTATTCGATCGAGCCGCGGGGCCGATCGATCACCGCCCGCAGCAGGCGGTTATGTTCGGCTTTGCTGTAGGGGCGCCCGGCGATGTCATCGCCGAGCATCGCGAAATAATCCGCCACGATCGCGTCGTTCTGCTCGTCGGGCCACTCACCGGCCATGGCAGCTCACTAGCGGGCCGGCCAAGCTGGAAGCGGCCCGGATCATGCGAGCAACCGCGCCGGGATACCAAGCGCCGGTCCGGCATCGGCCAGTCGCTGGTCAAGCGTATGCACCGTGGCACCATGCTCCGATGCAATCGCAAGGTGCAACGCATCGCCGGCGCGGAGCGCCAAGGTATGCTGATCGGCAAACCGCGCCGCTGCCCGAAACTGCCCACCCGTCACGGGCAGCACCGTGAAGCTCTCGGCGACCAGCTTGTTGAACATGGCAAGCGCCGCCGCGCGCTGCTCGAGGCTGATCTGCCCGGTCCGCAGCTTGATCGCCATCGCGGACGACATCTCGGTGACGGTCCAGTCGCTGATCAGAAGCTGCGCCGCATCCTGTTCGGCTAGCCAGGCCTGAACGCGTGGCGTCATCGCTTCGTTCGAGAGCGCCGCGACAATCAGCGACGTGTCGAGATAGAGCATCAGTAGCGGTCGCCATCTCGCATCGACCGCACGAGATCGGCGGCGTTCTGGGACTGCGGCGGTATCGCTGCCGTCAGTGACTGGAGCAGCGCGGCATCGATAGGCTTGCGCGGCCTAGCCACGGCGGTGAGCCGCGCAACCGGCTTGCCGCGGCGGGTGATATCGATCGAATCGCCCGCTTCGACCCGGTCGACTAGCTCGCTCAGATGGGCTTTGGCGTCTGCCAGATTGATCGCATCCATGTCACGCTCCTGACCATGTAGATAGTCATATAGCGTGCTGGGCTTAAGAATTCCAGCAGGAGCTCGCCAATGCGCCATGTTCTCACCCGGCAGCAGCTTTATGACATGATCTGGGAGCGCGCCGTATCCAAGGTGGCGCCCGAGCTCGGCATCTCCGACGTGGCGCTGCGCAAGCAATGCGTGAAGCACGCCATCCCCTTGCCGGATGCCACCTATTGGGGACGGCTGCATGCCGGACGCCCGATCAAGCGTAAACCGTTGAGCGTTGCACCAAAGGGCGTGAGCGATCGCATCGTGATCGACGCACGCACGAAGCCGCCGGCGCCTGAGCCGATCGAGGCGGCGATCGCGGTCGCCAGACAGGCGGTGGACGCTATCGCCGTACCGGAGAAGCTGCATCCGCTCCTCGCCAAGACACTTGTTGCGGCAAGGAAGGCCCAGCCGGATCGCAATGGCGCGATCACCGGTCTTGGCGGGGAGGTCTTTCGGATCCGCGCGCACCCTGACACGCTTGATCGTGTTGGCGCCTTCCTGAACGCGTTGGTCTACAATGCCTTGGCCCGCGGTCATCGGTTCGAAGCCGGACGCGAGGGCCTCGAGATGGTCGTCGACGATGAACCGATCGGCTTTGCCATCTATCAGACCATCCGCCGGTCGCTCCATGTTGCCACGGAAGAGGAGACCCGCCGGCGAGAGCGCTGGGATGCCCGCCATCGCAATGATTGGGACAATTGGGATAAGCGCCCCTCCATTCCCTATTATGATTTCACGCCAACCGGGGAGATGGCGATCGAGATCGCGGGCTGGTCTCGGTATGAAAACGCCCAGCGGCGGTTCGCCGATACCCGCGCGCGCAAGATCGACAGCCGGATCGATGAGATATTGGTCTCGTTCGCCGCATTCGCGGCCGGCAGGAAGGTGGAGCGGGAAGAAGCACGGGAACGGGCGCGGCTCGAGGAGATCGCTCGGCAGCGGCGCGCCGAGCAGGCGCGGCTTGCCAAGCTCGAACAGCAGCGGGTGGAATATCTCGATCGCAAGCTCGCGCAGGCGCAGGAGCGAGATCGGCTACGGACGTTTCTGGCGACGCTTCCCGCCGACCAAGTCTCCGAGGAAGCATCCGCCACGCAAGCTTTCATCGGATGGGCTCGGCGGCGGTTAGAGAAGATGGACGCCCAGTTGCAGCTTGCGACGATTGCCAACGAGGTCGCCGGCATGGAAGCCTTCGCAACAGACGCAGCCGTGAACGTGGAAGAATGATCTGAGCGGTGCGTAGTGTCAGAAACTCGTGTATATTTCTGACATCGTTATGCAGCGACTGATCGACCAGATCATGGCCCATGTGGAAGGCCTGCCTGAGGGCGCCAGCGTGTCCGCCAAGGCTCTGCTACATCTTGGCAATCGAGCGGCGGTGGATCAGGCGCTGTCCCGCCTGGCTCGGCGCAATCGCCTGGTCCGGGCCGGACGGGGCCTGTTCTTGCTTCCCGTCCATGGCCGGTTCGGGGCAAGGGCACCGTCGATCGAAGAGGCGATAGGAGCGATGGCCGCCAAGAGGGGTGAGGTCATCGTCCCGAGTGGCGCTGTTGCCGCCAACAGGCTGGGGCTCACAACCCAGGTGCCCGTGCGGTCCATTTATCTGACCTCGGGCCGTTCCCGGATCTTCGGTCTTGGTGAGCTGACGGTGGAACTTCGCCACGCGCCGCGTTGGCAATTGCTCCTGGGTGATCGGCCCGCTGGCGACGCGATCCGGGCGTTGGCGTGGCTCGGGCCGGAGGCGGCAGAGTCCCGCATGGCTGCGGTGAAGGCGCGGCTGGCCCCCGGCGATTTCAGCGAACTGGTGGCCGTAGCCCCGCAACTCCCTTCCTGGTTTGCCAGATGCGTGACGAAATTCGCCATGGCTGATGTAGATCAGAGATAGTCGCGCGGCTGCGTCGGCGCAGACCGAGCTACCGCTCATCAACATCTTGGACGGCCGTAATCGCTAGAAGCGTCGGTCGCATCCATGCCGGCGCCTGACGGACTGAAGCGGCGAGCCTTCTCTTGTTGGCTGCAGACAATGATCGAGCCGCGATCCGAACGACGTCGTCGGCTCGCGTCGCCCCCAGATGGCGAAGAGCCTGCACGACAGAGCCTGCTGCGCTTCCCGGCAGGATCAGGTGCTTGGGCGAGGCATGGCGCAGATCGATCACACGCTTTCCCAGAACGACCCGCCGAGACGGTCCGTCGGTCAGATAGTCGCTCTGGGCTGGTACCTGGGGCGTTAGCCCGAGCAGATGGGCAGCACGGGCGCCGTCGATCTGCACTTTCGATCCTGTCTCTCGCGCCAATGCGCGTGCGACGTGATCCGGGTCAGGGGAAAGTGGCCCGAGCCTCGGATGGAGCTTGGGCAGATCGTAGAGGCCTCGTGCCAGACGGCGCAGCTTGCCGTTGTTCGCGAGGCGAGAGAGGGCCTGGTCGACAGCGGGACGCTCGGCGAGGTCTAGGAAGTCGCTGGGCGTGAACACGCTTCCTCGTCCGCTGGCCAAAGCACGCGCCAAGATCCTGTTGGGAGTTGAGGAACTCGGCTGATTCATATGTCAGAAAATATGGTACCTTTTTCTAACATACAATGACACCGTAACTCGCCTCCAACGCAGACAGATAGGGCCACCGCATCCTGAGATGCGGTGGCCCCTGTATCAGCTCGCTGAGCCGTCAGTCGGTCTTACAGGCCGGGTCTTGCGTTGATGGACATCGGGCGCGGGTGCGATCTTTGCCCGGCCTTCTAGATAGGTCTGGCGGCGCTGCTCCAGCCACATCTCGACCTCCTCCAGGTCCCACACCACGCATCGCGGCGTGAGATTGAAGCGGCGAGGGAAGTCGCCGCGTTTCTCCATTTCGTAGATCGTGCTGTCGGCGAGCGGCACGATCAGTCGGAGTTCATGCCGTCGGATGGTTCGTGGTAGCCCCGTCAGCACGGTGGCGGGGCTGGAATACCCCGCCGGGTCTCTATCGTCGTCATCCTGGTACGGCATCATCAGGACGCGCACGCGGCTTGGCTTCTTGGTCATGTTTATCCTCCGATAGTTGGAGGATTTCTGATGCAGCCCAGACTTTGCCCGTTCGCGTAGGCGCCGGATCCTGCCGACGCTGACGGTACTTTTAGCCGCGATCCGGGTTGGGGCGTCAGGGATGGAATCGTGCGCAAAGAGCCGATAGTAGTCGATAGATGGCTTGCGGAGGTCGGTGAAAATTCCTCAACAATATCAGTAGTGTAGGTTTCTGACGGGTCCTGGGCCGGTAGTATTTGAGCGCAAAAATATTTTCTGCAATGAATTCAGATGGTTGACATGACCCCGAACAATCGAGTGGGAATAGGCGCACCCAAGCGCCCCCACCGCAACGCACGCCACATCGTACGCCACATCGTATAGGGCATCACGCCGGGCCGATCAGCCCGGCACCACCCGATCGGGCCAGGGATTGCCCCCGCCGCGCAGCCATGCCGCGCTGTCGCGCCAGAACCCCTGCGCATGCCGTTTGTGGAACAGGCTGAAATGGCCGACCGCATCGCAGCCCATATCGGCGGGATGCAACTGCACCAGCACCCTGTCGGCCCCCGTGTAATAGCGCAAGGCGCGCCGGACGGCGGGCAGCGTCCCCCATTCGTCATCCGCAACCGCAACCGCCAGAATGGGCGCGGTCACCGCTGCCATCCGCGCCAGCACGGCCGCGCGTTCACCCCGGGGATGGCTGCGTTCGAAACGCGGGCCGCGAAAGGCCCATTCGCGGGCGACACCGGCGGGCAAATCTTCCAGCCAGCCCAGACGGCGGCCGGGGAAATAGCCATGCCGGGCCGTCAGCGCGGGCATCAGCACATGCCATTTCAGCAGATAGGGCAGCCGGTGGCGCAGGCCATAATCCCACCACCACGCATATTGCGCGCCCATGGTCAGCATCCGGGTAATCAAGCGGCCGCTTTCCGCCATGCCGGGCAGGAACCCGCCTATGCTGTGCCCCACCACCATCAGGGGGCGGTCGGATCGGCCATGCATCCAGCGCAGCACGGCATCGCAATCCCGTTCGCCCCAATCGCGCCAACGATACCGGGCCGCGCGCATATCGTCGGGGCGTGACAGGCCGATGCCGCGATAATCATATGTCAGGACATCGAACCCCTGAGCCGCCAGAAACGCGGCATAGGGGTGATAGTATCGCGCCAGCACGCCCGTGGCGGGATTGATCGCGACATGGCCGTGCACCGGGCCGCCCTCCGGCGCAGGCCAGAGATGGCCACCGAGCACCACCCCGTCATCGCATGGGATGGCCACGTCCATGCGACCGGCAACCGCATCCCGGAATGCCTGCCGATCCATGCGGCTTAGCCCAGCCCGGCCACTTCACTGCGGCGGAAACACGCCGGGGCATGATCGTTCACCATGCCGATCGCCTGCATCCAGGCATAGACGATAGTTGGCCCGACAAACTTGACCCCCCGGCGCTTCAGCTCCTTCGAGATCGCCTGCGACAGGTCGGTCTGCGTATGCATGCCTTCGCCCTGAATCGGCGTGCCATCGACGAAGGCCCAGCAGAACGCCGCGAAGTCTTCCCCGGCATCCTGCATCGCGTTGTAGATCTGTGCACCGCGAATGGTCGCTGCGATCTTGGCGCGCGAACGCACGATCCCGGCATCGCCCAGCAGGCGTGCGATATCGCTGTCATCGAATGCGGCCACGACACGCGGATCGAACCCGGCGAAGGCAGCGCGAAAATTATCGCGCTTGGACAGGATCACCGACCACGAAATGCCCGCCTGGAAGCCTTCGAGCATGAGCATTTCCCACAGCGCGCGGGAATCGCGTTCGGGCACACCCCATTCGGTATCGTGATAGAGGCGTTCGTGCGCATTCTTGATCGCCCAGTTGCACCGGGGCCGGTCGTCGTGCTCTGCCCTTTGCCCGCTCACCAGCTGTTGCCCGCTTCCACCGCGCGGATTTCCGCCGGGGTGCTGCTGCGCCCGAGCACGGGATTACGGTGCGGGAACCGTCCGAACCGCGCAATCATCCGGTAATGCGAACGGGCAAAGGCTGCGCCGTAACGCGGCCCCAGCCCAGTGAAATAGGCGACCGAATGCTGCTGATCGACGATATCCTCGCTATGCATCAGGGGCATGGCGATAAATTGCCGGGCCACCGGGGGGAACAGCAGATCCCATTCGCGCGCCAGCACCCCATGGGTGATGTGCCGGGCCAGCGGATCGTAGGCGAAAGCTTCCGCCGTTCCGCGGAACAGATTGCGCGGCACCTGATCGAACAGCAGAATCGCGGCGCGCGCGGTAAGCGGATCGGTCAGGAAGCTGTGCGCGCTCATCGCCGACATGGTGGCCAGATCGGGTGCGAACCGTGTGCGCAACTGCGCATCGACCGCGGGCCCGCCGCCAAACCAGTCGCGCGGTTTCAGGGTATGAAACCAGAAATGCAGCAATTCCGCCGCCCAGCGGCGCGGGGCGACGGCCATCGCGTTACCTCAGGTTATTTGTTCGCAGGCACCTTAGTATACGGGACGAAATCGTCCAGCATGATCGCGCCGCCCCGCATATGGGTCGACCGGTCCATGGTATGCATGCTGTCCATCCGGCACAGTTCGGCCGCATTGGTTGGCTTGGTCACGATGATGTCATCGCGATCGATCCAGCGCGGGTCCTGGGTGCGGTTCACATAGATGGTCTTGCCCGAACCATAGACCAGTGCGGTCCGGTCGATCACGGTCAGATCGCGGTTCTGCATGTTGGAAATGCAGGACACCGGCTGGCCGGCCTCGCGCCCTTCGAGCATCTTGGCGAGCTTCGCCTCACCCTTTTCCGAAGCAGTTTGGCTGGCACCTGCCACGCCACTGGTAAGTGCCAGAGCGGTAATCGCGATTGCAGTCATTATCCTACGCATGGGGAATCTCCGACTATGACGGGACTGTGCGCTTTCCGGTATGAATAGATGCTGAAAAACGGCCATTCCGATAACAAGACGGACTCAAGCCGTCCCACCCACAGTCAGGCCTTCGATCAGCAGTGTCGGCTGCCCGACACCGGCTGGCACGCTTTGCCCGCCCTTGCCGCACACACCCACCCCTTCATCGAGCGCGAGATCGTTGCCGATCCCGGTCACGCGCGTCAGCACGGAGGGGCCATCCCCGATCAGGGTCGCCCCCTTGATCGGCGCGCCCAGCTTGCCATTCTCGACCTTGTAGGCCTCGGTGCAGGAAAACACGAACTTGCCCGAAACGATATCGACCTGCCCGCCGCCGAAGCTCTTGGCGAAAATCCCGTTCTTCACGCGTGACAGCAGTTCGGCCGGATCGTCGTTGCCTGCGCGCATGAAAGTATTGGTCATCCGCGGCATCGGGGCATGGGCATAGTCCTGCCTGCGGCCATTGCCGGTCGGCTCCACCCCCATCAGCCGGGCATTGAGCCGGTCCTGCATATAGCCTTTGAGGATGCCATCCTCGATCAGCACGGTTTCGCCCGTGGGCGTCCCTTCATCGTCGATCGACAGCGACCCGCGCCGCCCGTTGATCGATCCGTCATCCACCACCGTGACCCCCGGCGCACCCACGCGCTCGCCGATGCGGCCCGAAAAGGCGCTGGTGCCCTTGCGGTTGAAATCACCCTCCAGCCCGTGACCGACCGCCTCGTGCAGCAGCACACCCGGCCAGCCGGGGCCGAGCAGCACGGTCATTTCGCCCGCCGGTGCGGGCACGCTGTCGAGATTGACCAGCGCCTGTTCCAGCGCGGTATCGATCGCGCGGTTCCAGTTTTCGCCCTTGAACAAATCGTCGTAGAGCCAGCGTCCACCCATGCCGAAACTGCCGGTTTCGCGGCGGCCATTGCTTTCCGCGACAATCCCGACGTTGAGCCGGACGAGCGGGCGGATATCCTGCGCCACGAAACCATCGGCGCGCACGATTTCCACCACGCTCCAGCTGCCCGAAAGCGATGCGGTGACTTGCGCCACACGCGGATCGCGTGCGCGCGCGGCGGCATTGATCGTTTCGAGCAGCTTGACCTTTTCGGCAAAAGGCACCGCGTCGAGCGGGCTGGCATCGGTGTAAAGATGGCGATTGTTGCGGCGGGGCGGCGGGGCGGGTTTGCCCTTCGCCGGATCGAGCAGTTGCAAGGTTTCGCCCGCGCGGCGGATCGCTTCGGCGCTGACATCGTTGGCATGGGCAAACCCGGTCATCTCGCCCGAGATGCCGCGCAGGCCAAAACCGGAATCGCGGGAATAGTCGGCCGCTTTCAGCCGCCCGTCATCGAAGGTGAAACTCTCGCTGGCGACGAACTGGAGATAGAGTTCCCCGTCATCGCAATTGGCCAGTGTTTCGGCGGTGATCGCCCTGGCCTGTTCGGGGGTGAGCTTGCCCTCTGCGTAGAGGAATGTGCGCGGGTCGGTCTGGTCCATGGCCCCGATATAGGGACAACCGCCCCCGCGCGAAAGGCGCAGTGCGCGCCCGGCCGGTTATTGGGGCGAAGACCCTTCGGAAATATCGGGCAGCGTGCCCTGATCGACCCCATCGGCAGGGCCGCCCTGCAACACGAACCGGCGGTCGCAATAGCCGCAATCGACATAGCCATGTTCGTCAATTTCGAGCCAGACCCGGGGATGGCCAAGCGCGGCAGGACGGTATCCCGCACCGCCGCGAATGGCGGACGCGCCGTCGCAGCTTACGCGGTGGGTTTCGACCAGGATGGTTTCAGGCGGTTGGATCATGCCTGCGCCCTATCGCGTCGCCCGGGGATTCGCAACGGTTTCGGCGCCGCGCCGCCCCATGCCCCCTTTACCGCACCGCGCGGGTGGCGCATGGACGGCAACGATCATGACCACCTCTGCCGCCATTTCCATCCGCGATCTCACGAAAACCTATGCCGGCGCGGGCAATGCCCCGCCCAAACAGGCGCTGCGCGGGGTCAGTTTCGATGTGCCCGAAGGCGAAGTGTTCGGCCTGCTGGGCCCCAATGGCGCGGGCAAGTCCACGCTGATCAACATTCTGGCCGGTCTGGTCAACAAGACGTCGGGCAGCGTGGATATCTGGGGCCACGACATCGATCGCGATCGCCGCAACGCCAAGGCCAGCATCGGCATCGTGCCGCAGGAAATCGTGTTCGACCCGTTCTTCACCCCGTTCGAGGTGCTGGAAATCCAGGGCGGGATGTATGGCGTGCCCAAGGCCTTGCGCCGATCGGACGCACTGCTGCGCGCGGTTCATCTGGCGGACAAGCGCGATGCCTATGCCCGCAGCCTGTCGGGCGGGATGAAACGGCGGCTGCTGATCGCCAAGGCCATGGTCCATGCGCCGCCTATTCTGGTGCTCGACGAACCAACAGCGGGCGTCGATGTCGAATTGCGGCGGCAATTGTGGGAACTGGTGGGCGAACTCAACCGCGAAGGGGTAACCGTGGTCCTGACCACGCATTACCTCGAGGAAGCGGAAGAATTGTGCGACCGGATCGCGATTATCAACCACGGGCAACTGATCACCAACAAGCCGACCCGCGAACTGGTGGGCATGATGCGGGAAAAGATCGTGGTGCTGACGCTGAACCGGCCGATTGCACAGGCGCCTGCCCACCCCGCCTTCCTCAAATCGGAAAAGCGGGACGAGCGCACGCTGGAAATCACTTACGACCGCGATCGGGTGACGGCGGGGCAAGTGCTGGAACTGGTCCAGAACCAGGGCTTCGCGATCGAGGATGTCACCACCCGCGAGGCCGATCTGGAGGATGTCTTCGTCCAGCTCACCAGCAAGGAAGCCGAAGTCACCGGCATTGCCTGAGGCGTCTCGCCACTGGCGAGCGCGGTGCCTGATACGTCTCGCCGCTTGCGGGCGCGGGTTTGCCCCGGCATAGCGTCCGGACGAGAGGGCATTGAACACAATGAGCCAGAATCAGAATAACACGCATGATGTGCTGATCATCGGATCGGGCGCAGCGGGGCTGACTGCGGCCCTGACCCTGGCGGAACACGCCTCTGTGCTGGTGCTGGCCAAAGGCGAACTGACATCCGGTTCCACCGCCTGGGCGCAAGGCGGGATTGCCGCCGTGCTGGACGCGGGGGACACCTTCGAGGATCATATTCGCGATACGATGATCGCCGGGGCCGGGCTTAACCGCATGGAAACGGTGGAATTCGTGATCGAAAGCGCGCCCCATGCGATTCACCGGCTGGTGGAACTGGGGGTGCCGTTCAACACCGACGGGCCCAATCTGCATCTGACGCGCGAAGGCGGGCATTCGCATCGCCGGATCGTGCATGTGAACGATGCCACCGGCTGGGCAGTACAGGCCGCCCTGCTGAAAGCGGCGGAAGAACATCCGAATATAACCCTGCTGCCCAACCGCACCTGTGTCGATCTGATCACCGGGCGGCACGAGAAACGCTATTCCGGATCGGGCCGGGTGTGGGGCGCCTATGCGCTGGATACGCAAAGCGGGAAAGTCGAGGCCTATACCGCCCGCGCCACCGTGCTCGCCAGCGGCGGGGCGGGGCGTTGCTATCTGTTCTCCACCGCCCCGCGCGGGGCCACCGGGGATGGCATCGCGATGGCGTGGCGCGCAGGGGCGCGCGTTTCCAATATGGAAATGATGCAGTTCCACCCGACCTGCCTCTACAATCTGGAGGTCAAGAATTTCCTGATCACCGAGGCGGTGCGCGGCGAAGGCGGGCGACTGATCAACCCGCGCACGGGCAAGCGGTTCATGGAATTCTACGATGCCGAACGGCTCGAACTGGCCCCGCGCGATGTCGTCGCCCGCGCGATCGATGCAGAGATCAAGCGGTTCGGCCTCGATTACGTCCATCTCGACATCAGCCACATGCCTGCCGAATTCGTGAAGGAACACTTCCCCAACATCTATGAAAAGCTGCTGGGGCTGGGCATCGACATGACGACAGGGCCGATCCCGGTGGTCCCGGCGCAGCATTATACCTGCGGCGGTGTGCTGATCGATCTCGATGGCCGCACCGACCTGCCGGGCCTCTATGCTGCGGGCGAATGCACCGAAAGCGGGTTGCACGGAGCCAATCGCCTGGCATCGAACAGCCTGCTGGAATGCTTCGTCTTTGGCGAAGCGGCCGCGCGCGACATTATCGCCCGCTGGGACACATTCGATGCGCCGCCGCCGGTCCTGCCATGGGACGACAGCCGGGTCACCGATTCCGACGAGGAAGTGGTGATCAAGCAGAACTGGACCGAAATCCGCCGCTTCATGTGGAACTACGTCGGTATTGTTCGCACCACCAAGCGGCTCGAACGGGCCGCGCACCGGATCAAACTGCTGAAAGAGGAAGTGGGCGATTATTACGGCCATTTCCGCGTCAGCACCGACCTGATCGAGCTGCGCAACCTGCTCGACTGCGCGGAACTGATCGTCCAGTCCGCACTGCGGCGGAAGGAAAGCCGCGGCCTGCATTACACGCTCGACTACCCCAAAACGCTGCCGCAGGCGAAAGACACGATTCTCGTGCCCTGATCCTTTGGGGCGCGATCAGTATTGCGCTTCAGGAAACCAGATGCCCGAACACCGGTCCGATCATCTCTTCGTCATCACCGGCGGCCCCGGATCGGGCAAGACGACACTTGTGGATGCGCTGGCCGCGCGGGGCATGGCGCATTTGCCGGAAACCGGCCGCGCGATCATCCTGCAACAACTGGCCACAGGCGGTACCGCCCTGCCCTGGGCGGATCGCGCAGCCTTCGCGGCATGCATGCTGGAACAGGACATTCTCGCCCATAGGGCGGCGCTGCCGCTGTCTGGCCCGGCCATCTGCGATCGCGGCGTGCCCGATGTGCCCGGCTATCTGACACTGTGCGGATTACCGGTTCCCGCACATATGCATCAGGCAGCGGAGCGGTACCGTTACAACCGTACCGTGTTTATCGCGCCCTACTGGCCCGCCATTTACACGCAGGATGCCGAACGCAAGCAGGGCCCTGACGAAGCAGCAGCCACCTGTCGTGTGATGGCCGAAACCTATGCCCGTTTCGGCTATGATCCGGTGATCCTGCCGCTGGCCAGCGTGGCCGAACGCGCCGATTTTGTCCGCGCGCGCATCGCCTCCGCGAACGGATTATCCCAATAACCAGCGCCCCACGAAGATCAGCGCCATCGCGCCGAGGATCGATGCCAGACAGCCCGCCCGGCTGATTCCCGCCCGGCCGCGTGTGATCGCGAGATCGGCCAGAACCGATCCGCCGATACCCAGAAGAATGGTCTGCACCCAGGTCAGATCGACCGCGCCGGGATAGAACCAGCGCGCCAGCACCCCCACGATCGCACCCGATACAATCGCACCCAAGATATTGAACATTCCATGCCTTCCAACTGCTTTATCTGGTGCCCGAACTAGCTGCTCGTCAGCGATGGGCAAAAAAAAATTTCGACTCTTGCGCAGTCCGCAAGTGGAGCTTTGTCCACGCGTCGCGGACTCACCAAAGGTGCCCAACCTTGAACCGAATGGTTTCCAAACCATTTATTCTCTTGCGCCCGATTCGCTTTAAGGCACTATGGGTAGTGTCCCGATCTCAGGGGGGACCTACAAGACCTAGATTCAGCTTCTCGCGGAAAAAACCGCAGGAAGCCACGGATTCGGGTCTTGGCGTGTGCCCCTGCAAGCCGGGATCGGGGGTAAACGGGGGAAAAGTTTTTCTCTCGCCGTGCCCCGAAATTGATAGGCTGGGTGTTCGCCCCGCCGATTCGAACGAATGCGGAACATTCGGCCAGCCATTGGCGTTGATCCGGACGGGGGGAACATGGACTTCAAGACAGGGGACAGTGAGGGAATGGCTCTGGAAACGGATTTTGAACATGATCTGCTTTCGAGCGCCGAAAGGCCCGTTGCGGAGATTTCCGCCAGCAAGGGAACGGACGCGGCCAAAACCGCCCCGGCAGTGACGATGGCTGAACAGGACAAGGCAAGTGATGCGCTCGTCGTCGAACAGGCGGGGGCCGCTATTGCCGGCGCCATGGCCGAAGTCGCGAAGGCGAAGGCGGAAGACGCCCGCGACAAGGGCAAGGGCATCCATCCGCGCCGCTTCGAGATTGTCACCGATGCCGCACGCGACGCGCTGCTGACCGAATTCGGCAAGGAAACGCTGACCGACCGCTATCTCCTGCCCGGCGAATCCTATCAGGATCTGTTCGCCCGCGTGGCCGATGCCTATGCCGACGATCAGGACCACGCCCAGCGTCTCTATGACTATATCTCGCGCCTGTGGTTCATGCCCGCCACCCCGGTCCTGTCCAACGGCGGCACCGGACGCGGTCTGCCCATCTCCTGCTATCTCAACTCGGTCGACGACAGCCTGGAAGGCATCGTCAACACCTGGAACGAAAACGTCTGGCTGGCTTCGCGCGGCGGCGGCATCGGCACCTATTGGGGCCAGGTGCGCGGCATTGGCGAACCGGTCGGCCTGAACGGCAAGACCAGCGGCATCATCCCCTTCGTGCGGGTGATGGATTCGCTCACGCTCGCCATTTCGCAGGGCTCGCTGCGCCGTGGTTCCGCCGCCTGCTATCTCGATGTCTCGCACCCGGAAATCGAGGAATTCCTCGAAATCCGCAAACCGTCGGGCGATTTCAATCGCAAGGCGCTGAACCTGCACCATGGCGTGCTGCTGACCGACGATTTCATGCAGGCCGTGCGCGAAGGCCGGGAATTCGAACTGAAGAGCCCCAAGGACGGTTCGGTGCGCGGTTCGGTGGATGCCCGTTCGCTGTTCCAGAAACTGGTCGAAACCCGCCTGGCCACCGGCGAACCCTATATCGTGTTCTCCGACACGGTGAACCGCACCATGCCCAAGCATCATCGCGATCTCGGGCTCAAGGTGTCGACCTCGAACCTCTGTTCGGAAATCACGCTGCCCACCGGGCGCGATCATCTGGGCAACGACCGCACGGCCGTCTGCTGCCTGTCCTCGCTCAATCTCGAAAACTGGGATCAGTGGAACGGCGACAAGCAGTTCGTCGAAGATGTCATGCGCTTCCTCGACAACGTGCTGCAGGACTATATCGACCGCGCGCCACCGGAAATGGACCGCGCCAAGTATTCCGCCAGCCGCGAACGCTCGGTCGGCCTCGGCGTGATGGGCTTCCACTCGTTCCTCCAGCTCAAGGGCATCGGCATCGAAAGCGCGATGGCCAAGGCGTGGAACCTCAAGATGTTCAAGCACATCCACGGCAAGGTGGATGAGGCATCGATGCTGCTGGCCAACGAACGCGGGCCCTGCCCCGATGCCGAGGAAATGGGCGTGATGGAACGCTTTTCCTGCAAGATGGCGATCGCGCCGACCGCGTCGATCAGTATCATCTGCGGCGGCACCAGCGCCTGTATCGAACCGATCCCGGCGAATATCTACACGCACAAGACCCTGTCGGGCAGCTTCGTGGTGAAGAACCCCTATCTGGAAAAACTGCTGGCCGAAAAATCGAAGGATTCCACCAATGTGTGGAACTCGATCCTCGAACGCGGCGGTTCGGTCCAGCATCTGGACTTCCTCAGCCCCGAAGAAAAGGCGGTGTACAAGACCAGCTTCGAAATCGACCAGCGCTGGCTGCTCGAATTCGCGGCCGATCGCGCGCCGTTCATCGATCAGGCGCAGAGCCTCAACCTGTTTATCCCGGCCGACGTGGACAAGTGGGACCTGATGATGCTGCACTTCCAGGCGTGGGAGAAGGGCATCAAGTCGCTCTATTACCTGCGGTCCAAATCGGTACAGCGCGCCGGGTTCGCAGGCGGGGTGGAAGCGGACAATACCGCCGATGCGCCCAAGTTCGAACTGAACGCTGGCGAACAGACGGATTACGAGGAATGCCTGAGCTGCCAGTAAGCTTTGCGCATTACGCGTAGATCCAACCGCAGGAATTTTCGCAAAAGGGCCGGTGACGAACCGGTCCTTTTTCGTTTATGCCACCTGTAAAGACACACGAAAGAGGAACGCTGATGGCACTTGATATGGTCCACCCCGAACTGCGCGAGGCGCTGGGGCAATTTCCCGATATCGATTTCACCCAGATCCCGCTCGATCTGATCCGCTCGCAGCCGATGATGCCCCCGCTCGAAGCGCCCTTCCCGCAGCCGGTGGAACGCATCATTCCGGGTGTCGACGGCAATCCGGATGTGAAAGTGTTCATCGTCGATCCCAATCCCGGCGCCACCGATCGCCCGGCCGTGCTGCATATCCACGGCGGCGGCTATGTCTTCGGCACAGCGGAAAGCATGATCGCCGGGGTGCAGGCCAGCGCCATGGCCGCAGGCATTCCGTTCGTTTCGGTGGAATACCGGCTCGCCCCCGAAACCAATTTCGCAGGCAGCCTCGCGGATAACTATGCCGCGCTGGTATGGCTGGCGGGCGAAGGGGCCAAGGAACTGGGCGTCGATCCCGCGCGCATCGCGGTCGGCGGGGAAAGCGCCGGCGGCGGCCACAGCGCCATGCTGGCCATTGCCGCGCGCGATCGCGGCGGCCCGGCGATTGCGTTCCAAATGCTGACTTACCCGATGATCGACGACCGCACCGGATCGAGCCGCGAGGTGGCCGCGCATCTGGGCGAATTCGTGTGGAAGGCCGAACACAACCGCTTCGGCTGGGAATCGCTGCTGGGCCAGGCGCCGGGCGGCGACAGCACACCCGAAGGCGCGATCATTCCCTCCCGCGTGGACGACCTTGCCGGCCTGCCCCCGGCATGGATCGGATGCGGCGCGCTGGACCTCTTTATCGAGGAAAATCTCGCCTATGCCAGCAGGCTGATTGCCGCCGGGGTGCCCACCGAAGTCACGGTAACGCCGGGCGCCTATCACGGGTTCGACGGCTTTGTCGCCACGTCGGGGCCAAGCCAGAAATTCGCGGCCGCCCGCCTTTCCGCGCTCAAACGTGGGCTCGGCCTGCCCGAATAAGCCTGCGCGGGGCGCGACACCGCTCCGCGTCACACTGTCCATTGGCCGGCGCGCAAGGCGCCGCAAAAAGTAAGGCCCCGATTCTCGCCAGGAGAATCGGGGCCTTCCAGCGCCTGTAATGCTCATCGCATAACGGCCCTGGCCGCTACGTCGTTGTTTGTGTTTGGAAGTGGAGTCCCTAACACAGACTGACGCAGATGTCAGCAACCCAGTGCTTCACCCGCAGTCCGGCGATTTGCCGACCTTGCAGGCATCCTTTTTCTTTCAACGTCCGATAATAGAAGACGTTCCCTCAATTTGTCTCGCATTGTGTGTTTTCCCGAGGGGATTGCATCGCAGAGCAGACCATACCATCATGATGCCAGCAATTCCGAGCGAGGAAGGGGCGGAGAAGTTGACGCTTTTCCGCCCCTTTCGCGAACCGGCCTGCCACGCATGCCATCCGGTGCTGTTTTTCCCCGGCGAAGACCCTTTCCGGATTCACACCGAAGGGCTTTTATGCCTATATTGGAGCTTCGGCCTGACCCACGGAGACACTACATGTCGTTGCTCGAAGCTCGCAAGACCTACAAACCCTTCGAATATCCGTGGGCTTACGAATTCTGGAAGCGCCAGCAGCAAGTGCACTGGATGCCGGAAGAAGTGCCGCTGGGCGAAGACTGCCGCGACTGGGCACAGAAGCTCTCCGATCACGAGCGTAACCTGCTCACCCAGATCTTCCGTTTCTTCACGCAGGCCGACGTGGAAGTGCAGGATTGCTACCACGACAAATATGGCCGCGTGTTCAAACCGACCGAAGTGAAAATGATGCTGGCCGCGTTTTCCAACATGGAAACGATTCACATCGCGGCCTATTCGCACCTGCTCGACACCATCGGCATGCCGGAAAGCGAATATGGCATGTTCCTGGAATACCAGGAAATGCGCGACAAGCACGATTACCTGCAGCAGTTCGGCGTCGACAGTGACGAGGATATCGCGCGCACGCTGGCCATGTTCGGCGGTTTCACCGAAGGGCTGCAGCTGTTCGCCAGCTTCGCCATGCTGATGAACTTCCCGCGCTTCAACAAGATGAAGGGCATGGGCCAGATCGTATCATGGTCGGTGCGCGACGAATCGTTGCACTGCGAAGGCATCACCCGCCTGTTCCACGCCTTCACACAGGAACGGCAATGCCTGACCAAGGCGGTGAAGGAAGACATCATCGACTGCTGTCAGAAAACCGTGCGGCTGGAAGATGCCTTTATCGATCTCGCGTTCGAAGCCGGCCCGGTTCCGGGGATGACCGCAAAGGAAATCAAGAAGTACATCCGCTTCATCGCGGACTGGCGGCTGGGCCAGCTCGGTTTCCAGCCGATCTACATGATCGACGATCACCCGCTGCCGTGGCTCGCCCCGCTGCTTAACGGGGTGGAACACGCCAACTTCTTCGAAACCCGCGCCACCGAATATTCGAAGGCGGCCACACGCGGCAACTGGAACGACGTCTGGGCCAGCTTCGACCAGCGCCGCAACGCCCGCGCCGCCAACGAACCTGGCGTGGAAGAAGACACCGGCGGTGAACCGGATATGTTCGAGGATATCAGCAAGACAGGGATTCAGGCGGCGGAGTAAGTCCGCCAGTCATACGCTTGAAAAGCCCCGCAAAGGATCAGCTTTGCGGGGCTTTTCCATGCTCTCCGCTCACGTTCCGCCAACCGGAAAGCATGGAATTGTCTTCGCTCACAAGGCGTGCCACACCGGACAGACAGGAGGGGCCATATGAAATCCATGCTTATTGCGGCGGGCCTGTTGAGCCTTTGCCTTGCTGGCGCGGCGACAGCAAAACCGCAGATGTCCACCGAAGACCTGCTTGGGCTCATGCTCGAAGGGAAATCGGCAGTTCAGGGCGAAGAACTGGAAGAGGCCATTCGCACCGCCGATGCCTTCCCGCTTGGCCATGCAAAAAACCCGGTACGTGTTTCGCAACCTTCTGGCGAACGCAGCTATCTGAATCGGCTCCGCTGCAGCGATGGCAATCCCCCAGCCTATGAACGTCTGGGTTCAACCGGCAACAGCCCATACGGCAACATTATGGATATCTACGCTGTGCGATGCGAGGGCAGCACCCCGGCGGACAGCCAGGTCTTTATGGACATGTACCATAAGGGGTTTTCCGAACCGCGCCCGGTACCCGGATTTACTGCGGCGCAATAATCGCATGTCTGTGCGGCTGAAAACTGTATTCCCAATATGATCGATGCTCTTGCCGGCCTGCTGACACCCCTTAATGTCATCTATTACGCTATCGCTATCAACTTCGGGGCCTTTGCCGCCTTCGGGTTCGACAAGGCGCTGGCCGAAGCCGAGAAACGCCGCATCGCTGAATCCACACTGCTGACCTGGGCATTTCTTGGGGGTACGCCGGGCGCTTACGCGGGCAGGCACCTGTTTCGCCACAAAACCCGCAAACAGCCGTTTTCCAGCCAGTTGCACATGATCGCAGCCCTGCATGGGGTGGCGTTATGCGCAGCGTTTGTTTTCTGGTTCTATCCGTCCGCTGTGCAAGCGGTGCACATGACCGGATAACCAGATCGGGTGCGGCCCGCGCGCGCAGTCAGGCAGTCGGCACGTCTCTGCCCCCTAATCGCACCACCCGCCGCGACGGCCGCCGCGATAGTTGCGGGCGCCCCCTTCGGCGCGCATGAAGTCAGCCAGCCGGTCTTCCTTCCCGTCCGCGCCGATGCGCTTCACAATGCGCAAGTCACGGCCATACCTGTCTTGCGGATCGTCGATCCGCGCGGTCATCTGGAACGGGCCGCGATTGAGCCAGCGTTGCAGCGCGGCGGTGGAGATTTCGGCCTGCACCACCTCGGCCGGACATTGTGCCCGCACTTCCGCCGTATCGATCCCCACAACGCGGACATTGCGTGTCCCCAGCTTGAACGTATCGCCGTCAATCACACAGAAGGCCCCACGACCGGGGCCGCAACGCGTGAAATCGCCCTGCACCTTTTCCGGCCTGGTCTGGAGAAATGCGGGCGGTTCAAAGGCGCCACCATCGCCCACCACCACAATCACGGTGATCAGCCCGATCAACAGGAGGAACGGGCGCATTTCGGCAAAGGCTTGCCGCCATGTCTTTTTCGGGTTGCGTGGACCGCCCGGCCCACGGGGTGACCTGCCGGGCGGGGGCACGCCATAATCCGATGCGCGCGTCCATTTCGGATTGCGTCGGCCACGGCGCGGATCAAACTGGATTAATTTCCCCATGACAGGCCCTTATCAAAATGGGGCCGGACGCAATATCCTGCGCGCGGGCACCGGGCGCTTTTTGCACCACCGTTCGGCGCAATGGCGCTTGATCCTGCCGCAATCCACACCACTTTGGCCCCACCACTTCGGTCGACGCTTTCACAGGAGATTTGTCCCCATGCGCAGCCAGCAAGACGTTGCGGCCATGTCCTGTCCGGTTTGCCGGGTTCCGCTGGCGATGAGCGACCGGCAAGGGATCGAAATCGACTATTGCCCGCAATGCCGCGGTGTCTGGCTCGATCGGGGCGAACTCGACAAGATCATCGAACGCAGCGCCCCTGCCACCGCCACACACCAGCCACAACCGGTGCCGCCGCAGACCGGCCAGCAAGGGCCGTGGGGCGGCCATTCCGATCGTGGTGATTATGGGCAGGGCCATCAGCAACACAGTCACAGCGGGTACGGGGCGGGCCACTATGGCAAACCCCACAAGCGCAAGAAAAGCTGGCTGGAAGAGATTTTCGACTGACGGGCCGCCGCGCGGAAAGTCACACCAGAAGAGATCATCCCTTTGTTCTGAAAAAGAAACTTGGGAATCTCCAACCCTCTTCTGTGTCAACCGCCGCAGATACAAAAAAGCCGGGCTTGGGCCCGGCTTTTCAGGGGAGGAGTGAGGCCGGATAGAATATCCGGCGCCCGCCTTCCGGTCAGGTGCGGGGGCACCCCACCTTCCGATTACTTCTTGGACTTGTGCTCTTTATGGCTGCCATGGTCCGCCGGTGCTGCGGCATCGGCGGTGGCGGCAGCTTCAGGTGCAGCAGCTTCCGGGGCCGATGCTTCAGCAGGGGCGGCAGCCTCCGCCGGAGCGGCCGCATCTTGCGCCGGAGCACCCGCATCCTGTGCAACGGCCGGGCCAGCAGCCACGGCAAGAGCAAGAGCACCGAAAGCGGGTATGATCAGTTTACGCATCAAGACATCCTTCTTTGTCGTTTGGGGCATGTGAGGGGTGTAACGGCCCTCCGCGCCATAGGCTCCCTCCGCTGCGACCGGCTGCGCAGCAGATACGGCGGGCCGCCCCCGCCATTCGCCCTGCCTTTTCAGGATGTTGATTCGTCGCGCGCCGATCAGATCAGCCAGGTATCGGGATTGGGCATCGGCTGCTGCTTCTGCGCGTTCACGAGACTCAGCACGCAGCGCACGACCACGATAACCGCGACCGCCAGAAGCACGAGAAACCCGATCAGAACGATCATCAGCAGAACCCCCACGAAAGACCCGATCAGGCCAATCCAGAACGTGCGGATAAGATAGGCGTAATGCGAGGTTTCCCATTCCTCATGGGGCTCACCCTTCCAGACATAGGCGAGCACAAGCCCGATCAGCCCTGTCACGAACAGCACGCAGGACGAAAGGTACAGCAGGCTGATAATCGTGGGGTGATTGAAAGCGAACGCCGTGGTGACGGGCGGTTGCGCCGATGTGTTCTGGGTCGATGTGTTCTGAACCGGCGTATCGGTGGGCGGCTTCGGCCTGCCCTGCTCGTCGAACTCTGCCATGCTGACTGGGCTCCCTCTTGACAGGAAAGCCCGCAAAGTAGCGCAACCGGCGGGATGACGATAGCCCCGTGGGATGCGATCAATCGCGGAACAATGCCTGTGCTGTCCCGTTGGTTTTCAAGGGGACCAAGACAGGAGACGGATCGTGCAGGAAATCACGGAGAAAGATCGACGCAACGAACTGCGTTCGCTGCTCGACGCCATACAGCAGCACCCCGAACGCGACTGGAGCGAGGCGCGCCGACGTATCGCCGTGCTGCAGCGGGTTCTGGGCATGTACGCACCCGCGCTGGACCATTGAAGCGGCACGGTGGCTGAAGCAGTGCCCCGGCCCACGCGCCGCATTATTCAATAGGCGGTGGTCACGTCCTCGATGCGGGCGATCGCCTCCTCTCCGCAGCCGATGATCACCGCATTATAGGTGGTCAACGCCGGGCGCAGTTCGCCCCGGACCTTCTGCCAGCCGCCGACATTGTTGCCCGGCGTCAGCGCCAGCGCGAACCGTTGCCCCGGCGGAGACATGCGATCGGTCGCGCCGGCCACCAGCGCAGCCTGCC
This sequence comes from Caenibius tardaugens NBRC 16725, assembly GCF_003860345.1. Lineage (GTDB taxonomy): Bacteria > Pseudomonadota > Alphaproteobacteria > Sphingomonadales > Sphingomonadaceae > Caenibius > Caenibius tardaugens. The sequence goes on along the minus strand of NZ_CP034179.1, from coordinate 2,133,959 downwards.
TGCCCTCGGGCAATTGCACTTCGCCTTCGACAATCAGCGTAGGCACGGCATCGGGTCCGGGCATGGCATTCACCCAGGCCACCCAGTTGCGTGTCGGCGGGCACAGGGACACGGCGGCTTCCTCTTCTTTCGGTGGCACGGTCGCGCAGGCGGCGAGCGGCAGGACAAGACATGCGGCTAACACTGCCCATGGCAGACGCACAACAGGACGTGACATGATTCTACTCCCCCTGTGGACACGGCAACAACTGGCTGCCCGCATTTTCCAAACGCGTGGCACGGCAACCGGTTTCTGACTATCCCCGATCTGCGCCATCAATCGTCACCCGATGACGGCACCGGATAAGGCGGTATCGGCTGCAGGACGCCGAATGCCTCGCTTAACGGCGGGTGGCCAAGGTCCGGCCAATCGATCGTTTCATCGGCCACTTTGGTATCAGGCAAACGATCCAGAAGATCGCGGATCAGGGTGAGACGTCCCAGCCGCTGATCGTCGAAATCGACCACGGTCCAGGGAGCCCATCCGGTGTTGGTCACCCGGAACATATCTTCGCGGGCCTGGGTATATTCGGCGTATTTCGTCCGCGCCGCGACATCGATCGGGGACAGTTTCCACCGTTTCAACGGTTCTTCCAGCCGTTCCGCAAACCGCGTTTCCTGTTCGGCCTGCGAACAACTGAGCCAGTATTTGAACAGGCGGATGCCGTCGTCGACCAGCATTTTCTCGAACACCGGTACTGCCTTGAGAAACGCATCGACCTGTTCCGGGCTGGCGAACCCCATCACTTTTTCCACCCCGGCGCGGTTGTACCAGCTGCGGTCGAACAGAACGATTTGCCCGGCGGAGGGCAAATGGCTGACGTAACGTTGAAAATACCACTGTCCCGCCTCGTCCACGCTGGGCTTCGGCAAGGCCACCACCCGGCACTGCCGGGGGTTGATCCGGTCGGCGATCGCCTTGATCACCCCGCCTTTGCCCGCGGTATCGCGCCCTTCGAGCAGAACACAGATGCGCTCCCCCCGGGCCTTGGCCCAATGCGCCATGGCGACCAGTTCCAGTTCGAGCGGCTCCAGCAATTCATCGTAATGCTTGCGCTTCACGGCCAAGCCTCCCTTTCCATAAGCGACGAAGCTGCCACGAAGGCCTGCCCCGATTCAAGCCGCCCTTTTCGCGCCAGGGGCTGGATCAGACCGGAAATCCCGCACACGATTCGTGATGCAACGCATCAATTGCTGCATTGCAACACGCCAAATGGGTCAAGAATTGCCCATGGATCGTATATTTTTTAACGTTAAATCAATATATTATCTGGTCATTTGCAATATTTGCAACACATCGCCACTTTTTTGCGATTGCGAAATAACCACACCCCCACCATTTGGCCGTCAACACTTCAGGGCGAAGGCTCCGAAGTGCCTTTGATACAAACAGGAGGAATTTCCATGCGCGCTCTCGCTTCTTGTGTCCTGCCGATCCTCGTGGCGGCATCGACCAGCGGAATGTTGTTCACGGCCACGCTTATCTGAGCAGGATATATGGCAAAATCAAACGGCTGACGGCCGTTCTCCAGCAAGGGAGAACGGCCGTTTTGCAAACCGGCCCCGAACTTTGCCCGTTCCGGCCCGCAATGATCCCATCTTCGCGCAATTCGCTGTGGATGGCAGGTCACAAAGCTTTCTAAAAAGTACCGGACTGCCTATATCATCGGCATGGCAGATACACCCGAAAGCAACGGCACATCCTCCAACGGCTATGGCGCAGATTCGATCAAGGTCCTCAAGGGCCTCGATGCGGTGCGCAAACGGCCGGGCATGTATATCGGCGACACGGACGACGGGTCCGGCCTGCACCACATGGTGTTCGAAGTCTCCGACAACGCCATCGACGAAGCGCTGGCGGGCCATTGCGATCTCGTCCTGATCGAACTCAATCCCGATGGTTCCGTCTCGGTTGAAGATAACGGCCGCGGCATCCCCACGGACATTCACGCCGAAGAGGGCGTTTCCGCGGCTGAAGTGATCATGACCCAGCTCCACGCTGGCGGCAAATTCGAAAATACGTCGGAAGACAACGCCTACAAGGTATCGGGCGGGTTGCACGGCGTGGGCGTTTCCGTGGTGAACGCGCTGTCTGAATGGCTGGAACTGGTCGTCTGGCGCGATGGCAAGGAACACTGGATGCGGTTCCGCCATGGCGATGCGGAAGCCCCGCTGAAAGTGGTCGGCGATGCCCCTGCGGGCAAGAAGGGCACGCGCGTGACCTTCCTTGCCAGCACCGACACGTTCAAGAATGTCACGGAATTCGACTTCGAGAAGCTCGAACACCGGTATCGCGAACTGGCCTTCCTCAATTCCGGCGTGCGCATCCTGCTGCGCGACAACCGCCACGAAGAGGTGAAGGAACACGATCTCTATTACGAAGGCGGGATTGCGGCCTTCGTCCAGTATCTTGACCGCAACAAGACCCCGCTGCTGCCCGATCCGATCGCGATCAGTTCCGAACGCGATGGCATCGGCATCGAAGTCGCGCTCGAATGGAACGATTCCTATTACGAAAACGTGCTGTGTTTCACGAACAACATTCCCCAGCGCGACGGGGGCACGCACCTGGCCGCATTCCGCGCGGCATTGACCCGCACGCTCAACGGCTACGCCGAAAAATCCGGCCAGCTCAAGAAAGAGAAGGTCAACCTCACCGGTGAGGATATGCGTGAAGGGCTGACCGCGATCGTCTCGGTCAAATTGCCCGATCCGAAATTCTCCAGCCAGACCAAGGACAAGCTGGTTTCCTCCGAAGTTCGCCAGCCGCTGGAAAGCCTGATGGCCGACCGGCTGAGCGAATGGCTCGAAGAAAACCCCGCCAATGCCAAACAGGTCGTGGGCAAGATCATCGATGCCGCCGCCGCCCGCGAAGCCGCGCGGCGCGCCCGCGAACTGACCCGCCGCAAGGGCGCGATGGACATCGCCTCCCTGCCCGGCAAACTGGCCGATTGCCAGGAACGCGATCCGGCAAAATCCGAACTGTTCCTGGTCGAAGGGGATTCCGCGGGCGGTTCGGCCAAGCAGGGCCGTGACCGGCTGTTCCAGGCGATTCTCCCGCTCAAGGGCAAGATTCTCAACGTTGAACGCGCCCGCTTCGATCGCATTATCGGTTCGAAGGAAGTCGGCACGCTGATTCAGGCGATGGGCACCGGTATTCGCGACGAATTCAATCTTGAGAAGCTGCGCTATCACAAGATCGTGATCATGACCGACGCCGACGTCGACGGCGCGCATATCCGCACACTCCTGCTCACCTTCTTCCACCGCCAGATGCCCGATATCATCAAGGCCGGGCACCTCTTCATCGCGCAACCGCCGCTCTACAAGGTCGCGAAAGGCCGCAGCGAAGTCTACCTGAAGGACAATGCCGCGCTCGACCGTTACCTCGTGGAAGCCGGGCTTCAGGGGCGCGTGCTGGAATCGCAAGGCGGCGCACGCGGCGGCGCGGAACTGAACGCGCTGGTCGAACATGCGCTGCGCCTGCGCAGCCTGATGGGTTTTGTCCCCCGCCGTTACGATCCGAAAATCGTCGAATTGCTGGCACTCGCCGGTGCGTTCGATCCCGAACTCGGCACCGATGCCCGGCAGGCGGCGCTGACCCTTGCTGCAAAGCGGCTCGAAATGGGCGATCCTGAAGCGCGGTGGAGCGCATCGCTGGGTGAAGACGGCGCGATCCGCGTCGAACGTCTGTGGCGCGGGGTGACCGATCACCACCTGATCGAAGCCAGCTTCGTGACCAGCGCCGAAGCCCGCAAGCTCGCCCGGCTCGCGGCGGAACAGGCCGAAGTCTACACCGCACCCGCCTATCTCGTGAAAGGCAGCGGCGCGGAAGAAGCGCCCGAACCCGAAACGGCCGTGGCCGACGATGATGACGCTGCGGAAACCCCCGCTGCGCGCCCTGTCGCAACCAACGGTGCAATCACCCGGCCCACCGCGCTGCTCGACGCCGTACTGGCCAACGGGCGCAAGGGCCTGTCGATCTCGCGCTACAAGGGTCTCGGCGAAATGAACGCCGAACAGCTGTGGGAAACCACGCTCGACCCGGACAACCGCAGCCTGCTGCAGGTCAAAGTCGAAGACGCGGACGTGACGGATGAAATCTTCACCCGCCTGATGGGCGACGTGGTCGAACCGCGCCGCGACTTCATTCAGGAAAATGCACTCAACGTCGCCAATCTCGACGTCTGATCCGCATCTTGGGCTGCGCCGGGAACGGCGCGGCCCAGACAAAGACTGACACCAATCAGAAGCAGGTCGAGCCCGGCCTATTTTCGTTGGTAGCGCGGATCATACCAGGTCGCCTTTTGCGCCTGGAATGCGGCACGACATTTTTCGCGTGCAGCCTTTCGGCCATGGCTACCCGCCGCGTAGCTATTGCGGGCGCGGGTGTTGCAAAGGGATAACTGATCACCATGCGCACGGCGTCGCGCAAGTTCAGCAGGCGACGGATTGCCTGAAGGCCTGATTGTGCCGTTCACAGCCGCGGTACCTGCGATGGACGATCCGGCAGGGGTGCCAACCGGCACAGGATCGGCCAACGTCGATTGCGCAACAGCCGGTGCACCAATTATCAGCATGAACGGTATTGCCAGGAGCGCAACCCGCGCGGCCGCTGTGCGGCTTTGCGTCATCACCATTGTCACAAACCTTCCTGCAAAGCGGGCAGTTCGCCCGGCCCACAGTAGATCATCACACTATCGATGAACGGAATATGTAGGCCATTTCAGATACATCCATCAGATAGCGCAGCACGTTAGGCGGCATTGCAATCGATGGCCTGCTCTATCGAACGCGAGCGCGCCCGCATGGAGTGGGAAAGGAAGCCCTCATTGTCTTCAGAACCACGTTGCGAGAAAAGGGATATGCCCAATGGGGAAGCTCCCTGACCGTTTGGGCGATCCAATACATTCGGTGGGCCTGCGGAAAGCAGACGATCATTCGGGGATGAATTCCGCCTGGAACCCCGCCCCATCGGGCCAGTCAGGCGCGGTGAGGCCCATGACTTTGAACAGAGCACCCATTTGCGCGGGGTCGACCAGCCGATCGCGGGCAAGGCGAATGGCATCTGCCTGTTCAGGGGCGTTTCGCGCAAGGGCGTCGGCCCGCGCATCGATACCCAGCGCACGCAACCATGCACCCTGTTCGGCAATGCCCAGCACCCGCGCGCCACGCGACAGCGCGACATGCGACAGCGTGGCAAAATCCACCAATGCGGTCAGATCCGCCTCACCGGGGGCGTCGAACGGATCAACCTTGCGATGGGCGCGCACGGCCTGCAGGCTCGATCCGTTGCGCACCTGATCATATCCGTAATCGATGAACAGCGCGGCCCCGCCCTGTGCCGCCAGCCGTCCGGCCACTTCGAACACCGTGGCCGCTGCACCGGGGCAGGTTTCGATAATCGTGCCTTCGGGCGCGTCACGCCGGTCCTCAGGAATGGCGGCATCCATCGGCCGGGCCCCTGCGATCGGCACAAACCGGTCATGATCCAGCCCGACCATGCGTTCGCGCCAGCCCTGCGGCGTCTGCACGATCTGCCGCACCGGCAGGGCATCGAGGAATTCGTTGGCCACCAGCAGAACCGGCCCGTGGACCGGCACCGTGCCAAGATCGTCATGCCAGATCGCATCGGGCACGATCCGCGCCTGTTGGGCCCGCAACGCAGGCGACCCTTCGACCAGATGTACCTGCGGAGAAATGCCGAACCTCCGGGCCGCGCGCAGGGCGTCGCGCGCCAATGTCCCGCGTCCGGGGCCGAGTTCCACATAGTGAATCTCTACCGGGCTGCCCGCGCGGGTCCAGATATCCGCCAGCCACAGCCCGATGAGTTCGCCGAACATCTGGCTGATTTCAGGGGCGGTGACGAAATCGCCGGTCGCGCCCAGCGGATCGCGCGCCGCATAGTAGCGCGCGTTCGCCTCCCCCATGTAATGCATCACGCTGATCGGGCCGGTATTGGCAATCAGCCGGCGGAATGTGGCGCCAAGCCCACCTTCGGCGGCGTCGCTCATGCCGGTTCGGAAGAATCCCGGGACGCATCCTCCCCCTGTCGGCCCGCTGCGGGCACACTGCCCAGCGGGGGGCGCATGAGGGCCCGCGCCACCAGTGCCAGCCCCAGCAGAATCAGCGGTATGGTGAGCCACTGGCCCATCGACAGCCCGGTCCGCGCGGCGAATGCGGCGAGTTGCACATCGGGTTCGCGGAAAAATTCGACTGAAAACCGGCCGAGACCGATCCCGGCGGTGAAAACCCCCACCAGCAGGCCCGGACGCCAGCGCGCGCGCGTCTTCCAGAACAGGAACAGCAGCACGACAATCAGCAAGGCCCCTTCGAGCGCCGCTTCGTACAATTGCGAGGGATGGCGGGGCAAAGGCCCGGCGCCGGGAAACACCATCGCCCAGGGCACATCACCGGTGCGGCCCCACAGTTCGCCATTGATGAAGTTCGCGATCCGGCCAAACAGCATGCCGAACGGCACGTTTACCGCGACATAATCGGCCACGCGCAGGAACGGCAGCCCCCCGCGCCAGCTGACCCAGAGCATCGCCAGCAGCACACCGATCAGCCCGCCATGGAAGCTCATCCCGCCCTGCCACAGCTTCAGCAGATCGGCCGGATTGGCCCACAGCGAAGGCTGGTAGAACGTGGCGTACCCCAGCCGTCCACCGATGATGATCCCCAATGTGCAGTAGAAGAACAGGTCATCGACATGGCGTTGGGCCATCGGCGCGCCGGGCGCCTTGATCATGCGGCTGAGATGCCAGTAACCAAGCAGAATCCCCGCAAGGTACGCCAGCGAATAATAGCGCAGGGTGAAGAACCCGAGATCGATGCCCGGCCGCAGGCCAAGATCTTCCCATTGCAACGGTGCATGTTGTGCGGCTTCAGCCAATAGTGACAGCAAGCGGCGAACCCCTTAGAGCATTGATCTGTACATTATTGCTATTGGCATAGGCTGGCAGCAGGAGAAAGCCCATTCCCTGTGCGGTGAGACGACTGACACCACGGCAGCATCCTGCGGACACAGCCTTGCGGGCTGGCTTGAACAAGGAACAGGCGTGAGCATCCTGCGCATCCCGAACCAACGTGCCGTTATCGACCGCCGTGCGCTGGGCGATGCTATCGCCGGGGTGGTGGCGCGCGATGATGGCCCGCCGCGCCCCAAAGTGCTGGCGCTGCTGCGCGAAGCCCTGGCCTGCGGCCGCGCGGAAGTGGCGCGCCGCCTCGATGAAAACCCGTCGAACGGGCATACGGCGGCCGAAGCGCAGGCATTCCTCGTCGATCAACTGGTGCGGGTGATTCACGACCATGTCGTGACCGACGTCTATCCCACAGCCAACCGTTCGACCGGGGAACGGTTGGCGATCATGGCGGTCGGCGGATACGGACGCGGCGAAATGGCGCCGCATTCCGATGTCGACATCGCCTTCCTCACGCCGGGCAAGCAGACCGCATGGTGCGAACAGGTGATCGAGGCGATCCTCTATTTCCTGTGGGATCTGGGGCTGACCGTGGGGCATTCCAGCCGTTCTCTGGACGAAATGGTGCGCATGGCGAAAGCCGACCTGACCATCCGCACCGCCATGCTGGAAGGACGCTATGTCTGGGGCGATCAGGCGCTGTACGAAGAGGCCAGCAGGCGTTTCTTCGCAGAAGTCGTCGCGGGGACCGAACGGCAGTTCGTGGCGGAAAAGCTGGAAGAGCGCGATGCGCGCCACAAGAAACTGGGCGACAGCCGCTATGTCGTCGAACCCAATGTGAAAGAAGGCAAGGGCGGACTGCGCGACCTGCACACGCTCTACTGGATCGGCAAATATATCTACAAGGTGCGCACCCCGGCCGAACTGGTCGATGTGGGGCTGCTGACGCGGCAGGAATACCGCGCCTTCCGCCGGGCGGAAAACTTCTTCTGGGCCGTGCGCTGCCATTTGCACACGATCACCGGACGCGAGGAAGATCGCCTGACCTTCGACTTGCAGCGCGAAGTCGCCCGGCGCATGAACTTTGCGGATCGCCCCGGCAAACTGGCCGTCGAACGGTTCATGCAGTTCTTTTTCCTGCAGGCAAAACGCGTCGGCAGCCTGACCGCGATGTTCCTGGCGCAACTGGATGAACAGTTCGCCGCCAAGACCCCGCGCGGCATTCTCGCCGGATTTCGCGCCCGCCCGCGCAAGCTCAAAGGCTATACCGTGTTCGGCGGGAAGCTGCGGGCGCCTTCGGATGACTGGTTTCGCGACGATCCCGTGCGGTTGATCGAAATTTTTGCGATCGCAGAAACCGAAGGGCTCGAAATCCACGCCGAAACCATGCGCATGGCCACGCGCGACGTGAAACTGATCGATGCGAAAGTGCGCCGCGATCCGCGTGCGAATGCCTTCTTCCTCGATGTGCTGACCGGGCACAACAATCCCGAAACCGTGTTGCGCTGGATGAACGAGGCGGAAGTGTTTGGCCGTTTCGTGCCCGATTTCGGTCGGGTCAACGCGCAGATGCAGTTCGATATGTACCACCACTACACAGTGGACGAGCATACGATTCAGGCGATCGGACTGTTGGCCCGGATCGAACGGGGCGATCTGCGCGAAGATCACCCGCTGGCGTGCGAACTGATTCACAGCGTCGCCTCGCGCCGCGTTGCCTATGTCGCGGTGCTGCTGCACGATATCGCCAAAGGGCGCGGCGGCGATCACTCGGTACTGGGTGCGGAGGTGGCGTTGCGCCTGTGCCCCCGCTTCGGCCTGTCCGACGATGAGACGGAACTGGTCAGCTGGCTAGTGCGCTATCACCTGCTGATGAGTGCGACCGCGTTCAAGCGCGATCTGGCCGATCCCAAGACGATCGCGGATTTCGTCACGCAGTTGCAAGGGCTTGATCGCTTGCGCCAGCTGACCCTGCTGACCGTGGTCGATATCCGCGCGGTTGGACCCGGCACGTGGAACAGCTGGAAACGCCAACTTATCGGCGATCTCTACCATCTGGCGGAAGAACAGCTCCGTCTGGGGCACAAGCAGTTTGGCCGCAAGGAACGCGTCAATGCCAAGCGGGACGCGGTGGCCCGGCTGCTGGGCAGCGATACGGAACTGGTCGAAAGCGAGGGGGCCCTGTTGGGCGACGCATACTGGATTGCCGAGCCTGAGGATATCATCGCGCTCAACCTCGTGCAGTTTCGTGCCGCGCGCGAACTGGACGACAGCCTGTCGATCCATTGCGAATACTATCCTGCGCGTGGCGCCACGCTGGTCACGGTCATCTCGACCGACCATCCCGGCCTGTTCTATCGCATTGCCGGTGGCATCCATCTGGCAGGCGGGAACATCATCGACGCGCATATCCACACCGCCCGCAACGGCAAGGCAGTGGACAATTTCCTCGTGCAGGACCCGCTGGGCCGCCCCTTCATGGAAGGCGGACAACTCGAACGCCTGAAGAAATCAATAGCCGACGCGCTGGCCAACAGGGTCGAACTGGTGCCGCAACTGGCAAAGCGTCCTGCGGCGCGCATCCGGTCCGAAGCGTTCAGCGTGCGGCCGCGCGTGCTGTTCGACAACAAGGCGTCCAACCGTTTCACCGTGGTGGAAGTCAACGCCCGGGATCGCCCGGCCTTGCTGAACCGTCTGGCGCGCGCGCTGTTCGAGGCGCAGCTCGTGGTGCATTCCGCGCATATCGCCACCTATGGCGAACGCGCGGCCGACACGTTCTATGTCACCGACCTGTTTGGCCACAAACTGGACCGGCCGGACCGGTTGCGCGCGGTCGAGGAAAAGTTGCTAGCCGCGGCCAATGCCATCGAAGACGGCGATCCGAAAACGGACGCGGTGAAAGAATACGCAATCTGACACCGCGCCTGTGCGGGTGGCGGCTGCCCGTGCCCATGTGGTAATGGTCACACGGTCCCGGATAAATGCATCAATGCGTTTAATTTGGATTGACTGCACCATAACTTGTTTGCATTACTTTCCCTTCAATGAGGGGACAAGTAACGGGACAGAAAACTGCCCGGACGCGCAATAATCATAACAAGCGTTCGCTATCTGCACCTCCTCATTGTATGAAATGGAGAGGAGAGGCTATGCGTATTCACCGTAATATGACGGCTTACCTGTTCGGCGCAGCGGCAATCGCGCTGACATCGCCGGCATTTGCCCAGTCGGGTGGCGAAGAGAACACCAGTTCCCCGCAAATCCGCGATCGGGAAATCATCGTCACCGCGCAGCGCCGTGAAGAACGCGCGCAGGACGTGCCCATTGTGATTTCGGCCTTTTCTGATGAGCGGCTGAAACAGATGAACGTCAATCAGGCACAGGATCTCTATGGCGCCGCGCCTTCGCTGGTTGTCGGCAACCAGGGGCAGGCCACCCGCGATGTGCAATCCTTCTCCATTCGCGGCCAATCGACAGGTTTTCTGTCTTCACCGGCCGTTGCGCAATATTTTGCCGAAGTTCCCCTGCCCGCCGCCGTCACGCTGAACCTGCAGGGCGCGCCCGGTCTATTTATCGATCTGGAAAACGTGCAGGTCCTGGCTGGCCCGCAAGGCACGCTTTTCGGCCGCAACACCACGGGCGGCGCGGTGCTGTTCGTGCCGCGTAAGCCAACGAATGAGTTCGAAGGCTATATCGAAGGCAGTTACGGGAATTACGATTTCAAGGGCATTGAAGGCGCGATCAATGTGCCGCTGATCGACGACAAGCTGATGGTCCGCGCGGCCGGCGCCTATCAGGATCGCGACGGGTTCACAAAAGACCTGGTGTTCAACAAGGATCGCGACGATCTGCACTGGTATTCCGGCCGCATCAGCGTGCTGATGAAACCATTCGAAGGGTTCGAGAACCTGACGATTGTCTACGGTTCGAAATCGTCAAACAACGGCACGGGCTTTATCCATGACGAGTTCAACATCGCCGGACTCAAATCACCACTTCTGAATTTCTGTTCGGACACGCCCGGCCCAATTGCAAGTTGTGACATCTATCGCCGTCAGACCGAGATCGCCAAAGAAATCGGGCCGCGCAAGACCCGCATGAACGTGGACGAATTCAGCCTGATCAAGCTGTGGGGCGTGATCAACAACACCAGTTTCGACATCAGCGATAACCTGACTGTGCGCAACATCATCAGCTTCCAGCGGCTGAAGGATAATTACGCATCCGATCAGGACGCCACCCCGCTACAACAATATGAAGGCAACCAGAACGCCGGACCGCCGCCTTTGGGGCCGATTCCTGGCCTTTCCGAATATGGCATTCCGGTTATGGGCTATCCCAATGCCACGGTCGATCACGAAGGATATCGCGACGATATCAAACAGTTCACCGAAGAACTGCAGTTGCAGGGCAATGCGCTGGACAACAAGCTGAACTATACCGTCGGCTATTTCCATTACAGTGCCAAGCCGGGTAGCCTGTGGCGCGCCTCCTCGATCAATTATTGCCCACCGTTTGCCACCGGCTTCTGCCCGTTCAGTCAGACGGTAACCGGCGTTTCCAACAAGTCCGACGCGATTTATGGTCAGGCGACACTCGATTTCGGGGCTCTGTCTCCCGCGCTCGACAGCCTGCGCCTTACCGCAGGGTATCGCTACAACTGGGATACGGTGACAGGTTTCGCCACCAACTGGCGCCCGGCCATCGGCGGGGGCACCGCCTCGTGCCTCGAAGGTGGGCTGGTGGCCAATCCCGCCGTTCCCATCGGCGATGTCATGGATGTATGCCGCTTCGACGCCACGCTGAAAAGCAAGGCGGCGACATGGACCATCGGCCTCGATTACAAGCCGATGGACAACCTGATGCTCTATGGCAAGATCAGCAAGGGCTACAAGGCAGGCGGGTTCAACACGTTCGCAGTACGCACCGAAACCCGGATATTCACGCCGGAAGAACTGACCACCTACGAAGCGGGCTTCAAGTCCGATTGGGAACTGGGCACAGTGCCCGTCAAGTTCAACGCCACCTATTACTATTCGGATTACAAGAACATCCAGCGCCCAACCGGCGACTTCAACCCTGACACCGGCCAGAGCGGCGCCCGCACCATGGATGCCGAAGCGACCATTCAGGGGATCGAGATCGAAGCATCGATCCGCCCGATCCCTGGCCTCGAGATCGGCGGCAATTTCAGCCACACCGATGCCGACTACAAGAAGTTCGACGTTCCGATCTTCGCCCCCACGCTGGCGTGCGACGGGCTCAAGAATTTTGGTGAAACGGGCGACTTCACCTGTATGCCGTTCCAGTTTTCCACGGCATACATATACAACATCTACGCCTCGCTGGACGTGCCATTGGGTGAAAACATGGGCAATCTGGCCTTCTACGCCAATTATTCCCACGTTTCCAAACAGCCCACCGCGCCGCTCGGCAACGATGTGACCCAGCCGGGATCGATTATGGAACCGTTCGGTCTGCTGAATGGCTCTATTGCCTGGAAGGGCGTGGCGGGCACGCCGGTCGACATCACGGTGTTCGGCAACAACCTGACGAACAAGCTCTATCGCACCAGCAATTCCAACACGATTGATAATCTGCTGGTCAATTCCACCGTGTACGGCGCACCGCGCATGTACGGGGTGAAAGTGCGCTACAACTTTTGAATGTGGCCACCAATCGATCCGTGGTGCGGGTCGCATAACGACAGGGGGCATCCGGCAACGGGTGCCCCTTTCTCGTGCTGGCCGCCCCCGTCGCGACCGACCCAGTACTGGCCCGGTGTGTCAGGCGCGCGCGCCGAACAGCGCACTGCCGACGCGCACATGCGTGGCGCCCAGCATGATCGCGGTTTCGAAATCGCCGCTCATCCCCATGCTCAACTGAGGGAGGCCGTGATCGCGCGCCAGCTTGTCGAGCAGGGCGAAAAATGGCGCGGGTTCGATATCCGCAGGCGGCACGCACATCAGGCCGGCCACGGGCACTTGCGCGGCAGCGGCCTCGCGCAGCAACGCGGGCAGGTCTGCCATCGCGCATCCGCCCTTCTGGTCTTCGGCGCCGATATTGACCTGCACAAAGCACGGTATCCTGCGCCCCTGCCGGTCCATCGCCCGCGCCAGCGCGCTGACCAGCGAGAGGCGATCCAGAGAATGGATGCAGTCGAACAGGGCCACGGCATCGTCCGCCTTGTTGGACTGCAACTGGCCCACCAGATGCAGCGCGATCTCGCCATGGCGTTCGCGCAAGGCAGGCCATTTCGCTTCCGCTTCCTGCACGCGATTTTCCCCGAACACGCGCTGCCCCTGCGCAATCAGGGGCTCGATCGCATCGGCAGGATGCGTCTTGCTGATCGCGATCAGCGTGATCTCGGCGGGCTTGCGGTTCGCAATCCGCGCGGCATGGGCGATGCGGGCGCGAACATCATCGAGCGGGGTGGCTGCGTTTTCCATTGCGCGCCGCTATAGCGCGAGGATGCGCAAGCGCCAGACCCCGAAATCGCGGAACATCCCGCACCTGTGGCTGATCAGCGACGCCCGCAACGACGCGGTGCTCGACAGTGCGCTGCGGCGCCTGCCGCGCGGATCGGGGTTCGTGTTTCGCCACTATCACCTTGCCCCTGCCGAACGCCGCGCGCGGTTTCGCGCCCTGTCGCGCATCGCGGGCAAGCGCGGGCATCTGGTCATTGTGGCCGATACCGCCGCACAGGCCCGCCGTTGGGGCGCAGACGGAATCTATGGCCCGCCGGGGGCAAGACCGGCGCCCGCCCCCCTGCTGCGCATAGCCACCGCGCATACCCTGCGCGAACTGGGCGCGTGCCGCCGCCATGGGGCCGATGCGATCATGCTGTCCCCCGTCTTCGCCACGCGGTCCCATCCGGGGGGCAAAACACTCGGCCCGCTGCGGTTCCGCCTGCTCGCCGCCCATGCCGGTGCGCCAGTGATCGCGCTGGGCGGGATGACCCGCAGGACCGCCGTGCGCCTGGGCTGGCCACGCTGGGCCGCGATCGACGGGTTGTCATAAACCCACGGTCATAAACCAATAAGTCGGGCCGATTCCCAAGGATTCTTGACGGGGAGTCACCCGTCAGCGCATTATGTGCATTCAGATTTATGTGAGGACGATCCATGGCATCACGCGCAATCAGCAAGGCGCCCGCGCCAGACTGGCGTATGGCGTTTCGCCGTTCGCTGCGCCGCGCCACCCAGATGGGCGGCGCGCTGCTGCTGCTTGCGGTGATGCTGTTCCTCGCCCTGTCGCTCGCCAGCTATCACCAGACAGACCCTTCGGCTTCGACCGCGGCCGGGGAACAAGTGGCCAACTGGATGGGGCGCCCCGGTGCCTGGGCGGCGGAACGCGCGCTGTTCCTGTTCGGGGTGATCGCGGTGCTGCTGCTGCCCCTGCTCTATGCCTTTGCCCGCAAATTGTGGCGCGACGCCGATGACGAGGAAACCCCGCACGGCATGCGCTGGTGGCGTACGGTGGGTATGCTGCTGCTGGCCATGGTTCTGCTCGCCACAGTCATGGCGCTGACGTTCGGTGGCCCGGGCGGTTCGCTCCCCGCGTCCACCGGCGGCATGGCCGGCCTGCTGGGCGCGGCCGCGATTCACGGCCTTGCCGCACGCCTGCCCGAAGCGGTGCAAAGCTGGGCTATTCTGGGACTGGCGCTGACCTGCCTTGGTGCCGGGGTGGTACTGGCCGGGCGCGTCTTCGCGATCGACTGGGCGCAATTGCTCACCCTGCCCGCCCTGTTCCGCCGCCGTGCGCCGAAACAACCACTGGCGATGGAAGACGACGCGGATCTGGCCTTCGCCCCCGCCCGGCGCGAAGAAAAGCCCCGCGCCGAACGCCGCGCCCCGACGCCCGAAGCCGAACCGCGCGCCGCGCCGGAAATCACGGACCCGAGCACACCGCCCAAACCGGCGAAGATCGCAACGGGCACCGCCCGCCAGAAGGACCTGTTCGACAAGCACGATCTGCCGAGCATCGATCTGCTCGACAATCCGCCGCCCACGGCCGCGCCCAAGCTCGACAAGATGGCGCTGGAACGCAACGCGCGTCTGCTCGAAACCGTACTCGACGATTTCAACGTGAAAGGCGAAATCACCGCCGTGCGCACCGGCCCGGTGGTGACGATGTACGAGCTGGAACCGGCCCCGGGCATCAAATCCAGCCGGGTCATCGGTCTCGCCGAAGATATCGCCCGGAATATGAGCGCGATTTCCGCACGCGTATCGTCAATCCCCGGCAAGACGGTGATGGGCATCGAACTGCCCAATGCCGACCGGCAGACCGTGTCGCTCAAGGAACTGGTCGCGTGCGAGGCGTTCGCCCACCACAAGGGCATGCTGCCGATCATTCTGGGCAAGGATATCGCGGGCGAACCGATCGTCGCCGATCTGGCCGCCATGCCCCACCTGCTGGTGGCAGGCACCACCGGTTCGGGTAAGTCGGTCGGGCTCAACTGTATCCTCCTCTCGCTGCTGTACCGCCTGACACCGGCCGAATGCCGCCTGATCCTGATCGATCCCAAAGTGCTCGAACTGAAGAGCTACGACGATATCCCGCACTTGCTGTCCCCGGTGGTGACAGAGCCTGCCAAGGCGATCCGCGCGCTGAAATGGGGCGTGGAGGAAATGGAACGGCGCTATCGCATGATGTCCAGCGTGGGTGCGCGCAACCTGTCGGGCTTCAACGAACGTGTGCGCACCGCCGCCGCCAAGGGCAAGCCTTTGGGCCGCCGCGTGCAGATCGGGTTCGACCCGGACACGGGCGAGGAACTGTTCGAGGAAGAACAGCTCGATTATCAGGTGCTGCCGCAGATCGTGCTGATCGTTGACGAACTGGCCGATCTCATGGTCACCGTGGGCAAGGAAATCGAAGTGCTGATCCAGCGGCTTTCGCAAAAAAGCCGCGCCGCCGGCATCCACCTGATCATGGCGACGCAGCGCCCCTCGGTCGATGTCATCACCGGCGTGATCAAGGCCAACCTGCCGACACGGATCAGCTTCAAGGTGACCAGCCGCATCGACAGCCGCACCATTCTGGGCGAACAAGGGGCCGAACAGCTGCTGGGCAAGGGCGATATGCTGTACAAGCCCAATACCGGCGCGCTGGTGCGCGTGCATGGGCCGTTCGTGGCGGACGAGGAAGTGGAACGCGTGGCCGATCACTGGCGCGCGCAGGGCAGCCCGGAATATATCGATTCGGTTACCGAAGAGCCGGAAGACGGCGGCTTCGGTTTCGACGACGAACTGACGGCGAGCGACGATCCGGCCGAGCGCAAGTATCGCCAGGCCTGCCAGATCGTGTTCGAAAGCCAGAAGGCATCGGCCAGCTGGCTGCAACGGCAACTGGGTGTGGGCTACAACACGGCGGCCAAATGGGTGGAACGCATGGAAGCCGACGGTTTCGTCGGCCCCGCCAACCACGTCGGCCGCCGCGACATCTATCGCGACAAGGACGGCAATCCGCTCTAACCCGGTGCCCGGCCGGGACGGGCACCTTGCGTGACCGCGCAAGCCCTCGGGACCACAGGGCAAAGGCGCCGGGCAGCCATTTCGGGCTGGCTGGTGCAACACGGCCACGCTGGACGGGACACTGCGAACGGTGCAATATACGGGGAAGCCGGATCGGGATGGCGACAGAACAGGCTGTGAGCGGGCTGAATGGCAGCCAACCGGCCTTTCTCTACCCCCGTCAAGCGCCTACACCGTCCGGATTTTCCGGAAGACTCGCCAACGTTCTCGATCACGATGCAACTCTTCCAACCAGTGCAGAGCTTCCCTCCGCCTTGCGGCACCGGATAGTTCAGGAGGCCCTACATGTCAGAACAATCACAAAACCGGCCGCAGGCTCTCTCGCGCATCCAGGACAACATACTGGCACGCAACGAGCGCCGCATTCTGACATGGCTTTGCGCGCGTCTTCCGGGCTGGGTCACCCCCGACAAGCTGACAATCCTCGGCCTGATCGGGAGCTTCATGACCTTCGCCGGATACGCGGCCAGCAATTACGGCAAGCTTTGGCTTATTCTGGCCATTCTCGGTTACCTTGTGAACTGGTTCGGCGATTCCCTCGACGGCAGTCTCGCACGATATCGCGCTATCGAACGCCCTTCGTACGGATACTTCATCGATCATAGCTGCGATGGCCTGACCACGCTCTTCATTCTCACCGGAATGGGCCTCAGCCCTTATGTAACGATGGACTTCGCCTTGCTGGCACTGGCGGGTTATCTGCTGCTGTCGATCCACACGTTTCTTTCGGCGCGCGTCCTCGGAGAGTTCAAGCTGTCTTACGTGGGCGCCGGCCCGACCGAGCTGCGCATCATGCTGATCTGCCTTACCGCGATGATGATGGTTCTGGGCACCAAGCCGGGACTGTTCGGGAACATTTCCGGTTTCGACGTTTTTGTCGGAACCATCGGCACCATTCTCATCGTTCTCTATGCGGCCCAGACCATCGTGACGGGGCGACGGCTGGCGGCAAAGGAAACGGTGTAATATCGCCAGCCCGGCTGCGGCCTAAACCGAACCGCTCGCCACAGCATCCGGCGTGATCGCCGGGGCGGGTACGCGTTTTTTCTGCTTCGGCCTGCGGAACCAGAAGCTCCAGACGGCGAAACTGCCCAGCACCGCCATGCCAAGGCCGGAGAGGGTCATCACGATCCGCCAAGCCAGCCCGCCGACTTTGCCCGCGTGAAGCGGGTAGGCCATGTTGAACACTTTCGCCCCTTGCGGCAAAGCGCGGGCATCGCGCGCGCCCAGCACCGCGCCTGTGGCGGCATCGAACCACAGCGTGGTGCGGCCATTGGGCAGCCATTCATCGGGCTGACGCATGCGCAGCATGATCGGATCGCCCGGCTTCCTCGGCAGGCTGAGGATGCGGAATTCCGCTTCGGGGAAGCGCTGGTGCGCCGCCACCAGCATCGCCCGCCAATCGGTGTTCTGCGCCAGCGGGCCAGAGGATTTGTATTTTGGCGGTTCCAGCGCTTTCGCGGTTTCCGCCACCGGGCCGAACGGCGCCACAACCACCATCGCCACCGGGCGGAACAGCAGCATCGCGCCCGTCAACGCGGAGAGCAACAGCAGCGGCGCAAGGACAATGCCGAGATCGCGATGCTGCATGACAATCGCAGGGCGGCTCATCCGTTTGGGCCAGAGCCGGAAACGGAACGTCTTGCGCGTGCGCCACCACAGGATCGCGCCGGACACGACGAAGAACACCGCGGCAAGGCCCGCTATCCCGGAAATCCATTCGCCGAAATCACCGGTAAACAGATGATGGTGAAAATCGAACAGCCACAATTCCGGCCGTTCCCACTGGCTCTGCCAACGGGTGACGACATTGCCCGCCTGATCCGCGTAAAGCCCCGCCCCTTCGCCGAAGCGCGTCTGATGCAGGCCGAAACGCGGCGTTGCATAGATGATCCCCTGCGGCCCACCGGGCAGCGCCATCAATGCTTCTGTGGCCTGGGCCACGCTCGCCACATCGGGGCGCAACGGATCGTGCGCATGCGGCAAGCCGATCCACGCATCCTTGTGCACCAGAATCGCGCCGGACAGGCCAAGCAGAGCCAGGATCAGCCCCAACAGCCCGCCCATCCAGCGATGCAGGAGATCGAGAAGTTTCAGAAGCGGTAGTCCCAACCCAGAGTGAAGCTGCGCCCGCGCCCTGCGAAATAGCTCAGGGCATCATAAGTGCGCGTCTGGGAATTGTAATCGATGTAGTCCTTGTTGAACAGGTTCTGCACCGCCAGATTCACCGCACCAAAGCTGCCCGTGTCATACCGGATGCTGGCATCGGTCAGCGAATAACCGCCGAAATCGCGGCCCACCGCCGCGCGTTTGCCGTGGAATTCGCGTTCGAAGTAAACCTGGTGCTGGACCAGCGCGGACACCCGTCCGTGGTTGTAGGCCAGCGAAAGGTTAAGCCGGTCGGGCGAAATGTTCGTGCCGTCGAGATCGGTATCGACCTTGCCATCGGGGGCGCTGCTGTCGCTGTCGTACTTGCCGCGGATCATGGCATAGCCGACATTGGCCTTGAGCCCTTCCACCGGCAGCCGGATGCCCAGATTCAGCTCAAGCCCGTGAATCTCCACACGTTGGCGCTGCACGTCAAAAATCCGCTCGCCCGGGCGTTCGATCAGGAGCTGGCCCTTGTCGCTGGATGACCAGAAATAGGTCGCGCTGGCATCGAAAATCCCGCGCTTCAGTTCGATCCCGATTTCGCGGTTGTTCGAAATAATCGGCGAAATATCGAGATAGTTGTCAAGATCGACGCCGGCCTTGCCAATCGCACGGGTGATGCGGCCGATATCGGGCGCGGTGAACCCTTCGGCATAGCTGGCATAGGCGCGCACGCCCTGCCACGGTTCGAAGATCACCCCGCCGTTCAGCAGGACATCGCTGAATTTCGGCTTGCCCCCCGCAACATCGACCCCGCCGAACGTTGCCGGATTGGTGCCGTTATACGTGGTGGATGCCAGCGTGTGGTAATCGTCCACCTTGATCTGGACGTTTTCCCAGCGCGCACCGCCTGCCAGACGCACCTTGCCGTCGAACAGCTTGAGATTGAGCTGCGCGAACGGGGCAAGGCTGCGAAAATCCGTGGGCGGCACCCAATAGCGATTGGTTGCGATCAGGCGTTGTTCGGTCTTGTCGAACAGGGCGTCGAAACCAAGCGTGGCCGTCAGGGCTTCAAACCCCGGTACGCTGCGTTCATAGCTGATTTTGAAACCCAGCTTGCGCGAACGGTTCTGCGACTGGTCGAACAGCGTGCCCAGCGGTGCAAGCGACGGGTCCTGGAAAGTCGGTTGCGTCTGCACTTCGCCGCCGAACGTGTCACGGCTGCGGTTGAAGAACACCTGGCTGACGAAATTGCCCCCGCCAAGATCGGTATCCGTCAGCGACAGGGCGACGCTTTCAGTCCGGTTGGCGGCGGATTTTCCCGGGGGATCACCGCGCACCGCGCTGGTCGGCAGGTCTTTCGCGCGATCCCCGCGCACGGCCACGTACCGGCCATAGCCTTCCATTTCATAACGGCTGGCGATGAGATCGAGCCGCGCCGTATCGGACAGCGCATAGCCAAAGCGCGCGAACAGCGAAAACGACTTCGAATCCTGCGTTTCGCCCTGCGTCAGGTTCAGACCGATCCGGCGACCGTCGCCATCGTAGAACGTCCCGCGCTTTTCAAAGGCGGCGCCAACTGTCGCGTCGAAATCGCCCGCCTTGTACTGGACCAATCCCGCGACCTTGCCGCCCATACCGCTATCGTGGAAACCGTTGTCGGCGCTGCCCTGCAGCAGCACGCGGCCGCTGATGCCTTCCTCTTTCGGTGCGCCAACCGTCACCTGATTGACGATCCCGCCAGTCCCCCCAATCCCCTGCAGGGCGTTGGACCCGTAAATCAGTTCCACCCGGTCCACGAAGAAGCCATCGATGGTGAACCCATCGCGGCTGCCATCGCGCAGCGGGGTCGATTGCGGAATGCCGTTGATGGCGTAAAGCGGCGAACGCCCGCGCAGGGTTTCCCCCGCACCCGAAAGCTTCTGGCGCGTGGGTGAAAACGACGGGGTGAGGTTCGACACGGCATCGGTGACCGAACCGGAAATGGCGATCTGCTGATCCAGCGCATCCTTGGTCACCACGTCGATCGTCAGCGGCAGAGCATTGGCGGGCAGGGCGGTGCGCGCCGCCGTGACCACGATATCCGCGTTATCCGCCCGCGACGATGCCGGGGCATTCCCGCTTTGCGCGGCTTCGGCGCCGTGCGCCATTACCGGCAGGGCCGAAGCGGTCAGGAAGAGAGCGACAAACGAAGCGTTTTGACGGAATGGGACGCGCATGGATGGACCTTGCCTGAAAGTGATCGGCGCGCCGCTATCAACCTTGACAGGTTAATGCAACTCATTCTCATTTCAGTCGACATTTTGCACGCAGCTATGGTTTTTTCACCACATCATGCGCCGAAAAAAATAGCACGCCTGCGAGGCCGATCGTGCGAAAGGGCGTTATAAACAAGCGCAAGAGGAGGATCGCCATGCGTGTGGGCTGCCCGAAAGAAGTGAAAAACCACGAATATCGCGTCGGCCTGACCCCCGAAAGCGCCCATGAACTGATCGCGCGCGGCCACGAGGTGTGGATGGAAAGCGCGGCTGGCGAAGGCATTGGGGCCAGCGATGGCGATTATATGGCTGCGGGCTGCACGATCCACACCGCCGCAGAGATCTTCGCCGCGTGCGACATGATTGTGAAAGTGAAAGAACCGCAACCCGCCGAACGGGCGATGCTGCGACCCGGACAGATCCTTTACACCTATCTCCATCTCGCGCCCGATCCGGAGCAGACCGCCGATCTCGTCAAATCCGGGGTCATCGCCATTGCCTATGAAACCGTCACCGGGCCGGGCCATACGCTCCCCCTGCTCAAACCGATGAGCCAGGTCGCCGGGCGCATGGCGATACAGGCCGGGGCGACCGCGCTGGAAAAGGCGCATGGCGGGCGCGGGGTGCTGCTGGGCGGGGTGCCGGGCGTGATGCCGGGCAAAGTCACCGTGATCGGCGGCGGCGTGGTCGGCTTCAACGCCGCGCAGATGGCCGTGGGGCTGGGGGCCGATGTCACCATTCTCGACCGCGATCCCGAAGTGCTGGAACGGCTGGGTATCCATTTCGAAAGCCGCGCCAAGACCCGCTTTTCCAACAAGGCCAATCTCGCGGCAAGCGTGTGCGAGGCCGATCTGGTGATCGGGGCGGTGCTGGTGCCGGGGGCCGCCGCGCCCAAGCTGGTCACGCGCGACATGCTGTCGTGCATGCAACGCGGGGCGGTGCTGGTCGATGTGGCGATCGATCAGGGCGGCTGTTTCGAAACCAGCCATCCCACCACGCATCAGGACCCGACATTCGTGGTCGACGGGATCGTGCATTACTGCGTTGCCAATATGCCCGGCGCGGTGGCGCGCACCTCCACGTATGCGTTGAACAACGTCACCCTTCCCCATGCCCTGCGCATTGCCGATCTCGGCTGGAAAGAGGCACTGCGCCGCGATCCGCATCTGGCGGCCGGGCTGAATGTCCACGAAGGGCACGTGACCTATCCGGCTGTGGCGGAAGAACTGGGCTACACGCTCCAGCCGCTGGCCGAGGCACTGGCCTGACCAGCCGGTTCAACTGGCGGTCTCAATCGGCCAGAAACGGATCGGACACTTCGGGCGGAATCCGCACGGGCCGCCCGCTCGCCTTGTCGATCATCGCCCAGACCGAACGCGCGGAAACGATCACCTTGCCCGCATGATTGCTGAATTCCACCCGGCGCACGAACCGCGCCCCTTGCGGCGGATCGGGTATCCAGGTGCGCGCGGTGACGGTTTCGCCCAGATTGATATTGCCGCGATAATCGATTTCGTGCCGGGTGACGAACCACAGATAGGCATCCACGTCCTGCGGCCGCGCACCGGCTTCCCAGTGCGCGGTGCCGATATCCTGCACCCATTGCAGCCAGACCGTGTTGTTCACATGGCCGTTCAGATCGATATGATCCGGCCCGGCCGTGAACGAGAGCGAGAAACTGGCGCCCATGGTCTGCCGGTTACGGCTTCACCCCAAGCTGCCACAGGATGAAGGCGAATTCTTCCGCCGTTTCCTTGAGGCTTTCGAACCGGCCCGACTTGCCGCCGTGGCCCGCGCCCATATTGGTCTTGAGCAGCAGTTCGTTCTTGTCCGTCTTCAGTTCGCGCAGTTTCGCCACCCATTTGGCGGGTTCCCAATAAGTGACGCGCGGATCGTTCAGCCCGGCGGTGACCAGCAGCGGCGGATAGGCCTGCGCCTTGACCTGATCATAAGGGCTGTAGGACCGGATCAGTTCGAACGCGGCCTTGTCCTCGATCGGATTGCCCCATTCGGGCCATTCGCCCGGCGTCAGCGGCAGGGAGGCGTCGAGCATGGTGTTGAGCACATCGACAAACGGCACATGCGCCACAACCGCGCCCCACAGTTGCGGGTCGGAATTGGCCACCGCACCCATCAGTTCACCCCCGGCTGACCCGCCGGAAATGCTGATTTTCCCGGCCTTGGTATAACCGCGTTCGACCAGCCCTTTCGCCACGTCGACGAAATCGTGGAAGGTGTTGGTGCGCTTGTCCAGCTTGCCCGCCTTGTACCACGCCCGACCAAGATCATCGCCCCCGCGAATATGCGCGATGGCATAGGCGAACCCGCGATCCACGAGCGACAGGCGCGAGGTGGAAAAGCCCGGATCGATCGACAGGCCATAGGCGCCATAGCCGTAGAGGTGCAGCAACCCGCCCGGCTTGCGATCCTTGCGATACATGATGCTGACGGGGATTTTCGTACCGTCGCGCGCGGGGATTTCCAGCCGCTCCGTGGTGTAGAGCGCGGCATCGTAACCCGAAGGGATTTCCTGAACCTTCAACACTTCCAGCCGCTTGTCGGCCAGATGATAATCATAGACGGTGCTGGGCGCGATCATGCTGGCATAGGACAGGCGCAGCACATTGACGTCCCATTCGGGATTGTCGTCCAGCCCGGCGGTATAGCTCGCTTCGGGAAAAGTGATCGGTTCGACTTGCGCCGGGTCGGTGTAGGAACGCAGTTCGATCCGGTCGAGCCCGCGCAGCCGCCCTTCGGTGACGTAGAAATTGCGGAACAGATCCACCCCGGTGAGATAGAATTCGTCCGATCCGGCAATCAGCGTGGTCCATGTGCCGGGATCGGCCAGTGGCGCGGTCGCCAGCCGGAAATTCTCATGCGTATCGTTGGTATGGATGTAGAGCGTGCCGTCGCGTTCATCGGCATCGTATTCCACGCCCTTCTGCCGCGCTTTCACCAGCAGCGGTTTGGCCAGCGGATCGGCGGCGGGCACCAGCCGCACTTCGCTGGTTTCGTGATCGCCCGAAGAAATGATCACCCATTTTTCGTTGGCGGAAAGCGAACTGCCAACGCGGAAGCCTTCGTCATCCTCGTGATAGAGTTCGACATCGTCGGACAGCGGCTTGCCCAACCAATGCAGGCGGGCGTTATCGGTGCGCCAGTTCTCGTTCGCCAGCGAATAGACCAGCCCCTTGTCCCCCGCGACCCAGACGAGGCCCGACAGCGTGCCGGGGATTTCATCGGGCAGCACCTGCCCGGTGGCCAGATCCTTGATCCGCGCGGTGAAGCGTTCCGATCCGTTATCGTCCACCGAATAGGCCAGCAGTTTCCCGTCATTGCTGACCGAAATCGCCCCAAGGCGGAAATAGTCCTTGCCCTTTGCCAGCGCGACTTCATCCAGAATCAGCTGGTCGGCGCTGCCATCGGCGGGGGCCCCCACCGGGCGGCGGAACCATTTCTTGTATTCCGCCCCTTCCTCGAACTCGATCCAGTAGAGATAGTCCCCATCCTTCTGCGGGACGGACTTGTCCGCTTCCTTGATCCGCGCGCGCATTTCCTTGAACAAGGCGTCGATATCGCCCTTCTTCCCTGCCATGCGCTTTTCGAACCAGGCGTTTTCGGCATTGAGATAGGCAAGGACATCCTTGTCCTTGACCTCGGGATAGCCGGGGTCGCGCAACCAGGCATAGGGATCGCTGACCGTGATCCCGTGATGTTCGAAGGTGTGGTCGCGTTTCTGGGCGACGGGCGGCGAAGCGGAAGTGTCGGTCATCGTATCCTTGGCGAAAACGGGGTGTGTCAGGGCGAGAAGCGCGATCGCGGCAAAAGCAACGGCTCTGGGCATCGTCGAATCCTTGCTGAATGGGTGGCGAAATGCGCACGCGATCCTATGTTGCACCCAGCACTATTACCCGAAGGAGCGCGCCGCAATGCTGATGTCGACACATGAGGCCCGGCTTGACGCCCTGCGCAAGGAACTGGCCCGCCGCGAACTCGACGGTTTCGTCGTGCCGATCTCCGACGAACATATGAGCGAATATGTCGGGGCCTATGCGCAGCGGCTGCAATGGCTGACGGGTTTCAACGGATCGGCCGGGACTGCCGTGGTGCTGGCGCAGGGCGCCGATGGCAAGGGCGCGACGATCTTTGTCGACGGACGGTATACCCTGCAGGTGCGCGATCAGGTGGATGGCGCGCACTGGGATTACGCCTCCGTGCCCGAAACCAGCCCGGCCAAATGGCTGGGGGACCACGCCCCCGAAGGCGCGCGGATCGGCTATGACGCCTGGCTGCATTCGCGCACATGGGCCGAAACCGTGGCCAAGGCGCTCGCCAAACGGAACGCCACGCTCGTGGCGGTGGACGGCAACCCGATCGATGCGGTGTGGCAGGACCGCCCCGCCCCCTCGCGCGCGCCGGCACTGGTCCATGCCGACACACTGGCGGGCCAATCGAGCGCCGACAAACGCGCCGTGGTGGCGCAATGGCTGACCGGCGAAGGGCTCGACGCGGTGGTGATCCCCGCGCTCGATTCGATCGCATGGCTGCTGAACATTCGCGGCACCGATGTGGAT
This sequence comes from Caenibius tardaugens NBRC 16725, assembly GCF_003860345.1. GTDB lineage: Bacteria > Pseudomonadota > Alphaproteobacteria > Sphingomonadales > Sphingomonadaceae > Caenibius > Caenibius tardaugens. Next base: position 2,108,538 of record NZ_CP034179.1, on the reverse strand, counting down.
CGCACCCCTGTGGCGCTGGGCTTTGTCATCGCCCATGCCGATGCCACGGCGGATTTGTTCATCGATCCCGCCAAAGTCACCCCCGAACTGACCGCCCATCTCGGCCATGCCGTGCGCATCGCCCCACTGGACGGATTTGCCGGGGCGCTGCAGGCGCTGGCGGGCAAGCGGGTGGCGGTCGATCCCGATCATGCCGTGGCGGCGATTTTCACCGCGCTGGACAGTGCCGGGGCCCAGGTGGTCAGCGCCAGCGACCCCTGCGTTCTGCCCAAGGCCGTGAAAAACGCGGCGGAACAGGCGGGCCACCGTGCGGCGCAGGCGCGCGATGGCGCAGCGGTATCGCGTTTCCTTCACTGGCTGTCGGTTGCGGCACCGCAGGGCACGGTCGACGAACTGGCCGCCGCCGCCCGGCTGCAGGCCTTCCGTGAAGGAACCGGATCGCTGCGCGACCTGTCGTTCGACACCATTTCGGGCAGCGGCCCCAACGGCGCCATTGTCCATTACCGGGTCAGCGAGGAAACCAATCGCCCGCTTGTGCCCGGCAGCGTCTATCTGGTCGATTCCGGGGGCCAGTATCCCGACGGCACGACCGATATCACGCGCACCGTGTGGATCGGGCCGGGCGATGCGCCCGCCGATGTCAAAGACCGCTTCACCCGCGTGCTCAAAGGGCATATCGCACTGGCCCGGGCCGTGTTCCCGCAAGGGACCAACGGATCGCAGCTCGACACGCTGGCCCGCCAGTTCCTGTGGCAGGCAGGCATCGACTATGCCCATGGCACCGGCCACGGCGTGGGCAGCTTCCTGTCGGTGCACGAAGGCCCGCAACGGATCAGCAAGGCCGGTGGCAATCAGGAACTGCTGGCCGGGATGATCGTGTCCAACGAACCCGGCTATTACAAGACCGGCGAATACGGCATCCGGATCGAAAATCTGGTGCTGGTCGAACCGCGCACGATTGCCGGGGCGGAAGGCGAATGGCTGGGGTTCGAAACCCTGACCCATGTCCCGATTGACCGGGCGCTGATCGATAGCACCCTGCTGGACCCTGCCGAACGGGCATGGCTGGACGCCTATCATGCCCGAGTGCTGGCGCTGATCGGCCCGCAACTGGACGACGATGCGCGCGACTGGCTGCGCCGGGCCTGCGCCCCGCTGGTGTCCGCATGACCGGCGCGCGCGACCTGCATCAGGCCTTCGTGCATCTGGGGCTTGGCGCAACTGCGGTGCCCCAGCCGGATTTCACCGACATGGCATGGCACGGCGATTATATCGCCCGCCACGGCGGCGATGGCGCGGAAGGGCGGCTGGTCAGCCTCTACCGGTTTTCCGAATCGTGGGATTCGTGGGAAATGCACCCGCAGGGCGCGGAACTGGTGGTCTGCACCACTGGCACGATCACCCTGATTCAGGAGCGGCCGGGCGAAGACCCGTTGCAGACCGTGCTGTCAGCCGGGCAATACGCCATCAACCCACCGGGTGTGTGGCACACCGCCGATGTGGACGGCGAGGCCGAGGTGCTGTTCATCACATCGGGTATCGGAACCGAACACCGGCCCCGCACCACAGGATAAAGCCATGCGGCACACCCCCGTCTTGCGCGCTTATGAACGATCCCGCCATGCTGTGACAATTTGCGACAATTTTCCCGTCTTGCGACAAATTTGCGCGACAAGCCCGGTCTAGAAGCACTTTCAAGAGTTGCGAAGGCCGCGCCTTCCCCTTCCCCCTCCCAAGCGGGCTTTCGCAACTCACACGATTTTGCAAAGGAACATGGGAATGAAAAAGCTCACCAAGATCATGCTCGCGACGGCTGCTGCAGCCAGTGCCGCCACTGCCGGTTTCGCCTATGCCGCACCGGGCGGTGAAGGTCGCCCCGACCAGACCCGTGCACAGGCACAGGACCATGCAACCAAGATGTTTGAACGCATGGATGCCAACAAGGACGGCAAGCTCGACAAGGCCGACCGCGAAGCGCGCCAGACGGCCCGGTTCGACCGTCTCGACACCGACAAGAACGGCAGCCTGAGCCGCGAGGAATTCAACACCCGTCCGCAACGCGCCGAAAAGGCCCCTGATGGCCAGAAGGCCGAAGGCCGGCGTGGTGACGGCAAGCACTTCGGCGGGCGCCATCATGGCGGTCGCGGTGGCGGCAAGCACGGCGGCTTCATGATGAAGCAGGCGGACACGAACAACGACGGCGCGATTTCGCAGGCTGAATTCGTGGCATCGCATCTCGCGAAGTTCGATGCCGCCGATGCCGACAAGAATGGCACTGTGACATCGGCCGAACGCAAGGCGCAGCATGAAAAGATGCGCGCCGAATGGCAGGCCAAGCGCGCTGCCCAGCAGCCGAAGGCCCAGTAAGCGATGCCGGGCGCCCCTGTCTCACCTCAAGGCTCTACAGGCCAGGGAACCACGGGCGCCCGCGTCCTGATCGTCGATGACGAACCGGACCTGCGCGAACCCCTGGCGGACTACCTGTCCGGCCAGGGGTTTGCCGTGCTGCAGGCCCAAAGCGCCGCCGATGCCCGCAGCGTGCTGTTGCAGGAAAAGCCGGACATCGTCCTGCTGGACATCATGATGCCCGGCGAGGACGGCCTGTCACTGTGCCGCCATCTGGTGGAAACCAAAAGCCTGCCGGTCATTCTGCTGACCGCGCGCGGTGAAGCGACCGACCGGATCATCGGCCTGGAAATCGGCGCGGACGATTACGTCACCAAGCCGTTCGAACCGCGCGAACTGGTCGCCCGTATCCGCAGCGTGCTGCGCCGGGCCGCCCGCCCTGCCGCCGCGCCGGAAGAAGACGCCTGGTACGAATTCGAAGGCTGGCGGCTCGATCCGCTGAAGCATCAGCTGACCGATCCGGAAGGCGCGATTATCGCGATTTCGTCCGCTGAATTCCGCTTGCTCAAGGCCTTTCTCGATCATCCCCGGCAAGTGCTGGACCGCGATCGCCTGCTCGACATGGTGCAGGGCCGCGAGGCGCATCTGTTCGACCGGGCGGTGGACAATCAGGTCAGCCGCCTGCGCCGCAAGATCGAGAACGGCGGCGAACCCCGCCTGATCCAGACCGTGTGGGGCGGTGGCTACCGCTTCGCCGCCGACGTGCAGCGGTTCCTGCCCGATTCAGCGCGAAACGCATAGCCATGACCCTTCGCCTGTGGCCCCGTAGCCTGCTGGGACAGATGCTGCTGTCCGTGGCGATGGCCCTGCTTGTGGCGCAGGGCATTTCCGGCGCCCTGTTGTGGCGCGCCGAACAACAGCGCCGAGAAACCTCGATACTCAACGCCATCGCCTTTCGCGTGATCGGCGGGGACGAAGCCAGCCAGGGCCGCGGGCATACGCCGCCCGATCGCGCCGCGCGCGATCCGCATACCGAGCCGCGCTCTGGCGAACAGCCTGGCAACGAACCGCGCGCGCAGGCGGGCAATCATGGCAATAACGACCGTGGCGGCGGCATGCGCCGGATAAGGCTGGAACGCACGCCCGATTTGCCAGTGCGCGCGAACGAGACCCGGCAAACTGTCCGCGAAACCGCCCTGGTCAGCCTGCTGGCCGAACAGGGCATTACTCCGGCAGACGTGATCGTGGTCGAACGGCCGCTGGCCGACGATCCGTTCCTGCTGGAACGCGCCAAACGGCGGTATAACCCCGCTGAAGACCAGAACATCGCGGATCGCAAGTTCCTGCTGGCCGCCTTGCGCATGGCCCCCGGGCAGGACTGGACCGTGGCCCGGATCGCCTTGCCGGACAATGTCCCGCACAGCCTGCATACGATGCTGTGGCAGACTGTCCTGTTGTACTGCATTCTTGTCGGGTTGCTGGCGCTGTTGCTGCGGCGGATCACCCGCCCGCTGGCCGAACTGACCAGCCGGGTCGAACATTTCGCCGAAACGCGCGAGGCCGAAGGCCAACTCGCCCCGCATGGGCCGGAAGATATCAGCCGCCTGATCACTGCGCACAACGCGATGGAAGACCGGATCGCCGCGCTGCTGCGCGAAAAAGACGTCATGCTGGGCGCGATCGGGCATGACCTGAAGACCCCGCTGGCGGGCCTCCGCATCCGCATCGAAAGCGTGACCAACGAGACTGAACGCCAGAAAATGGCGGCGACGGTGGAAGACATCACCCGCACGCTCGACGATATCCTGTCGCTTGCCCGGGTTGGCCGGCCCAGCGATCCGCTGCAGAAAACGGAACTGTCCGCACTGGTTGGGGCGCTGGTCGACGAATACGAGGATATGGGCGAAAATGCGGTTCTGGGCCGCACGGACCGCGTGGTCATGCCCATCCGCGAAACCTGGCTGCGCCGGGCCTTGCGCAACCTGATCGGCAATGCCCTGCGCTATGCCGGGAACGCCGAAGTCTCCTTGCAGAAAGAAGGCAACGAAGCGGTCATCCGCATCGCCGACAAGGGCCCCGGTATTCCGCCGGACGAGATCGAAGGGCTGTTCGAACCCTTCGCCCGGCGCGAACCGTCGCGCAACCGCACCACCGGCGGGGCCGGGCTGGGCCTGACACTGGCCCGCGCCATTGCGGAACAGCACGGCGGGCGGCTGACGCTGTCCAACCGGCCCGAAGGGGGCCTGCTGGCCGAACTGCGCCTGCCGCTGGCGTAACGCCTTAGCGCATCAGCCCGCCAATCAGATTGCGCGCAAACCGGCCAAGGCCGGGAATGCCGAAAGCCTTGCCCAGTTCGGTCGCCGCCGTGCCGGCCGCCGCGCTGGCCGCGCTGGCCTTGGGGTTGGCGCGGCTGGTCTTGCCTTGCAGCGTGCTCGCCAGAATCGACCCCGCGCTGGCGGCGGCGGCCCCGGCGGCCGCCTTGGCGACCTTGCCGCCAAGCCCATCCCACAGGCTGGTCGATTTGCGTTCGCGCTTGCCGACTTCCGCTTCGCCCACATCCGCCACTTCCTGCGCCGTGGCGGCGGCATCGGCCGCTTTCTGCGCCAGAATTTCCTCGGCGCTTTCGCGGTTGACCAGGGTGTCGTACTTGCCCTCCACCGGGCTGATTGACTGGATGATCGCGCGTTCTTTCGCATCGATCGGGCCAAGCCGTGAACGCGGCGGCTTCACCAGCGTGCGCTGCACGATCGAGGGCGCCCCGTCTTCCATCAGCGTGGAAACCAGCGCTTCCCCCACTTTCAGTTCGGTGATGGCGGTTTCCACATCGAGATCGGGATTGATGCGGAAGGTTTCCGCCGCCGCCTTGATCGCCTTCTTGTCGCGCGGGGTAAAGGCGCGCAGCGCGTGTTGCACGCGGTTGCCCAATTGCCCGGCGACATCTTCGGGCACATCGATCGGGTTCTGGGTGACAAAATAGACCCCGACCCCTTTCGAGCGGATCAGCCGCACGACCTGTTCGATCTTGTCGAGCAGTGCCTTGGGCGCATCGTCAAACAGCAGGTGCGCCTCGTCAAAGAAGAACACCAGCTTCGGCTTGTCCGGATCGCCCACTTCGGGCAGCACTTCGAACAGTTCGGCCAGCAACCACAGCAGGAACGTGGCGTAGAGCTTGGGGCTCTGCATCAGTTTGTCGGCGGCGAGCACGTTGATATAGCCACGCCCCTTGTCGTCCACTTTCAGGAAATCGGTGATTTCCAGCGCCGGTTCGCCAAAAAAATGGTCCGCCCCCTGGCTTTCGAACGAAAGCAGCTGGCGCTGGATCGCACCAATGCTCTGCTTGGTCACATTGCCGTATTTGGTGGTCAGATCGGCCGCATTTTCCGCCGTATAGGCAAGCATTGACCGCAGATCGGCCATGTCGAGCAGCAGCAACCCCTGTTCATCGGCATAACGGAAGACGATGTTCAGCACGCCTTCCTGCGTTTCGTTGAGATCGAGCAGGCGGGCCAGCAGCAACGGCCCCATTTCCGACACCGTGGTGCGGATCGGATGGCCCTGTTCCCCGAACAAATCCCAGAACACCGCCGGATTATCGGAATAGGCATAATCCGTCATGCCCAGTTCCTTGGCCCGGCTTTCCAGGATGGCCGCGTTCTTGAAGGTGGAAGACCCCGGCATGGAAATGCCCGACAGATCGCCTTTCACATCGGCCAGAAACACCGGCACGCCTTCTGCGGAAAAGCTTTCGGCCAGCCCCTGCAGCGTGACCGTCTTGCCGGTCCCGGTGGCGCCCGCCACCAGCCCGTGGCGATTGGCCCGACGGAGATTGAGCACTTGCCGTTCGCCGTTCGCGCCCAGCCCGATGAAGATTTCGCCCATCTGTTTCAATTCCCAATAGGATCGGCCAGCGCCGCGTTGTGCCCCATGATGTGGAACGCGGAAAAATTGCCGTCAAGCACCGCCGATGGCATGATGCCACACGCGGCGGGGTTTCTTTTCACGACGGGCGCAGTAAGGCGATCGACGATGGGCGCGCGAAACGTTTTTGTCCTGCTTGACGATGCGAGAGCAGAAGGTGCGAGCGACGCACACCTGTTCGAGCAACCGCGCGCGCTGTTCATTGCCCGCCGCCCGGAAGACGTCGCGGCCACGCTGGCCGCCGCCGATACCGCGCTGGCCGAACAAGGCGGTGCGCTGGCCGGTTATCTCGCCTACGAAGCGGGGCTTGCGCTGGAACCCAAGCTGGCGCCGCTGGCCGCCGCGCGGACCGGCGCGGATGGCCCGCTGGTCTGGCTGGGCCTGTTCGCACAGCACACGGTCATCCCGGCTGCCGACATGCCGCGCTGGCTGGCCGATCACGGGCAGGTGTACCCGCCCCCGGCAATTGGCCCGCTCGATCCGCAGGTTTCCCCCGGTGGCTATGCCCGGCAATTCGATGCCCTGCGCGCGGCGATCCAGGCTGGCGACATCTATCAGGCCAATCTCACTTTCCCGCTGGCAGGCAGCTATCGCGGCGATCCGCTGGCGCTCTATGCCGCGATCCGCCCGAAGGCCGCTGCCGGGTATGGCGGGGTGATTTTCGACGGTTCGCACTGGCTGCTGAGCTTCTCGCCCGAATTGTTCGTTTCCTTGCAAGGGGCTTCGGCCAAGGCCAAGCCGATGAAAGGCACCCGCCCCCGCGCACGCACGCCCGAACAGGACGCGGCATTGGCCAGCGAACTGGCGCATTCGGAAAAAGACCGCGCGGAAAACCTCATGATCGTGGACCTGATGCGCAACGATCTGTCGCGCGTATGCGCGCCGGGCAGTGTCCGGGTGGATGCGCCGTTCGCCGTCGAAACCTATCCGACCGTGCACCAGATGGTCTCTACCATCCGTGCCACTTTGCTGCCGGACATGGGGGCGATGGACCTGGTCCGCGCGATCTTTCCTTGCGGGTCGATCACCGGGGCGCCGAAAATCCGCGCGATGGAACTGATCGATGAAACCGAACCACGCCCGCGCGGCCCCTATTGCGGCGCGATCGGCTGGATCGCACGGGAATTGGCATCCCCGGATGCAGAGGGAACTAGCCGCGCGGCCTTCAATGTGGCAATCCGGACATTACGGCTCACCCCCGGGGAAGGCGGGTCGGGCCATGCGGTGCTCGGCGTGGGGTCGGCGGTCGTGGCGGATTCGCAATGCCTGCCGGAATGGCGTGAGTGCCTTGTTAAGGGAGATTTCGTGCGCCAGTCTGCTGCCGCTGCCTGCGACCTGATCGAAACCATGCATTTCGATCCGGAACAGGGAATACCATTGTTGGAACTGCATCTTGAACGATTGAAGACAAGCGCGGGGGAGCTTGGGTTTGTTTTCGACCGCCACGCCACGCGCAACCATATCCATGCGGTGTGCTTTGAACTGGAACAGCCCGCGAAAATCCGTCTGGTACTGGCACGCAGCGGGGCGACCGCGCTGGAAGCCGGGCCGTTGCCGCCTGTCTCCACGGCACCGCTGCGCTGCGCCGTGCTGCCGCTGCCGCTCGATCCCGGCGACACGCGCCTGCGCCACAAGACCAACGATCGCGGCCTCTATGATCGCGCGCTCCAGATTGCCCGCACCGCCGGTGCCGACGAGGCGCTGCTGCTGCGCGATGACGGACTGGTGACCGAAGGCAGCTTTACCAATATCTTCGTCGAGGGGGATGACGGCGTGCTGCTGACGCCTGCGGCCCGGCTGGGCCTGTTGCCCGGCGTGCTGCGCCATTCGCTGATCGAGGCCGGCAAGGCGCGTGAGGCGGAACTGACGCTCGACGATCTCGCGGGCGGATTCCTGCTCGGCAATGCCCTGCGTGGGCTGATGAAGGCGGAGTTGCTCTGATGATCCAGCCACGGTTGTCCCAGGCGCTGCAGCGCATTGAAGTGTCGCGCACCAATGCCGCGACCGACCGCGCCACCGCCCTGCGCGAACAGGGGCGCGATATCATCTCGCTCTCGGTCGGCGAACCCGATTTCGCCACACCCCCGCATGTAATTCAGGCGGCCAAGGATGCGCTCGACGCGGGGCAGACGCGCTATACCCCGGTCACCGGCACCGCGCGGCTGAAAGAAGCCGCCGCGCTGCATTTCCGGCGCGATCTGGGGATAGAAACGAATCCCGGACAGGTGATTGTCTGCAACGGTGGCAAACAGGCGATCTTCAACGCGCTGCTGGCCACGATAAGCGCGGGCGAAGAAGCGATCGTGCCAGTGCCATGGTGGGTCAGCTATCCGCAGATCATCCGTTTCGCCGGGGGCAAGGCGGTGCCGCTGATCACCCATGCGGGCAACAATTTCCGCTTCGACGCCGCCGATCTCGAAGCCCTGATCACCCCGTCGACCCAGTGGCTGCTGCTCAACAGCCCCGGCAATCCGACTGGCGCGGTCTATCCTGCCGAGATGCTGCGCGCGATTGGCGAAGTGCTGCGCCGCCATCCGCAAGTCATGGTGCTGTCCGACGATATCTATGCGCCGCTCAATTACACCGGGCAGCCGCATGCCACGCTGGCCGCGCTGTGCCCCGATCTGGCAGACCGCATCTGCACCGTCTCCGGCGTGTCGAAAAGCCATGCCATGACCGGCTTCCGCATTGGCGTGGCCACCGGCCCGCAATGGCTGATCGACGCCATGGGGCGGCTGCAATCCAATTCGACCGGCAATCCCTGCTCCATCAGCCAGGCGGCGGCCGCCGCCGCGTTCGAAGGGCCGCAGGATTTCCTGCAGGACTGGTCCGCGCGGTTCCGCACCCGGCGCGATATGGTGGTGCAGGCGATCAACGCCGTGCCCGGCCTGTCCACCCCGACGCCCGATGGCGCATTCTACTGCTATATCGATGCCACCCCGCTGATGGACCGGTTCGGCGACGACGAAAAACTGGCACTGCATCTGCTCGACCACGGGGTTGCGATTGTCGCCGCGTCCGCGTTTGGCGGTCGGAACGGTTTCCGCATCAGTTTCGCGGCGGACGAGGCCGTGTTGCAGGAAGCGCTGGCGCGCATTGCGGCAGCGCTGGCATGATGCGATCGCCCGCCTTCCCTTATCCCACGTGCCGCCCCGCGGCGCACAACGCTGAAAGTCCCCCTGTATGACCACCATCCCCATAGTGTTCGAGGATGGCGAAGCGCTGGTCATCAACAAGCCCGGCGGCTTGCCGATCGAACGCCCGCGCAAGGGCGGGGCCAGCCTGGAAAACTATCTCGAGGAACTGAAGCTGGGATTCCAGCGCCCGCCGGTGCCGGTCCATCGCATCGATACCGACACCTCGGGCTGTCTGCTGCTGGCCCGTAATCCCAAGGCGCTGAAACGCTTTGCCGCCGCGTTCGAGGCGCGTCAGGTCGAAAAGACCTATGTCGGGCTGATCGCCGGGGAACTGGCGGAAGAGGCCGGCACGATCGAATTGGCCCTGTCCAAGATCAGCTCGGCCGCCGATGGCTGGAAAATGATCCCCGCCCGCAAGGGCAAACCAGCCATTACCCACTGGCGCCGGCTGGCGGTGCAGGACGGCATTACCGCAGTCGAATTTCACCCGGTGACCGGGCGCACCCACCAGATTCGCGTCCACACCGCGTCCGGCCTTGGCCATGCCCTGCTGGGCGATCCGGTCTATGGGCGCCCCGATTCGCGGGTGCGGCGCACCATGCTGCACGCCTACAAGCTGGGCCTGCACCGCACCGGCAAGGACGCCATCACCGCAACCGCCCCCTTGCCCGGCGATTTCCACGGATTCGGGATCGACTGGGACAGTGCCGACCTGACCCCGTGAGCACCCCCACGAGCGAGAGCGACATCGTCGCCCGCGCGCTGGCGCTGGCCGAGGAAAGCTTCATCGCCTCTTCCGGGCCGGGGGGCCAGAATGTCAACAAGGTCGCCACTGCCGTACAATTGCGGATCGATGTCTTCGCCCTGCGGCTGCCCCCGCCGGTGTTTCACCGCCTGAAAGCGCTGGCTGGCAGCAGGATGACCGCGCGCGGCGAAATCGTGCTGACGGCCCGCACGCACCGTACGCAAGAGGCGAATCGGCTGGAAGCGCGGGGCCGCCTGGCCGATCTGATCGCCAAAGCGGAAGTCGAACCGGTGAAGCGCAAAAAGTCCCAGTTGAACCGCGTCGGCAAACAGAAACGGCTGGAAGGCAAGAAACTGCGCGGCACGGTCAAGGCCAATCGCGGCAAGGTCGACTGGTAGCCGCCGGATCGCTTGACTTTTCCCCACGCCTGTCGCATTGGCCGCGCCCTGTAGAGGCGGTGCCGCGTGCGCCGCTTTCGTGTTTTCGGCCAAAGACCGGCCTTAAGGAATATAGGAATACGCCATGGCGAAGCCCGCAACCGTCAAGATCAAGCTGGTCTCCACCGCCGACACCGGTTTCTTCTACGTCACGAAGAAGAATCCCCGTAACTCCACGGAAAAGTTCACTTTCCGTAAGTACGATCCGGTCGTGCGCAAGCATGTCGAATTCAAGGAATCGAAGATCAAGTAAACCCGAACAGGGGTTCACCAGCAGTTCAAGCCCGCTAGAATAGCGTTTCCCGCTGCCAATAGCGAAAGGGCTGAACGACTTGATCATTGCTCCGAAAAAGCTGATTCGCTGGGGTCTGGCGGCCATGGCCGCCGTGGCGACCCCCGCGACAGTATTGCTTGCCCCCGCAACGCCCGCTCTTGCCGCGCCCGGCGCGGACATGGATCAGGTCGTTGCCGCGCTGCGCGCGATTTCGACCATGCGCGCCGATTTCGTGCAGACCGATCGCGCGGGGCAAAGCATGTCCGGCGTGCTGACGCTGAAGCGCCCGGGCAAGATCCGTTTCCAGTATGAAAAAAGCGTGCCGGTGCTGATCGTCGGTGATGGCAAGGCCCTCACCATGATCGACTACGAAGTGCGGCAGGTGCAACGCTGGCCGATCAAGAACAGCCCGCTGGGCGCGCTGCTCGATCCCAGCCGCGATGTCAGCCGTTATGGCAAACTGATCCCCACCGGCAACCCCGGCGTCAGCAGTGTCGAGGTGCACGATCCCAAGCGCCCCGAATATGGTCGCATCACTCTGGTGTTCGTGAAGAACCCGGCTGCCCCCGGCGGGATGGAACTGGCCAGTTGGGTGGCGCTCGATTCCCAGAACAAGCGCACGACGATTCGCCTTTCGAATCAACGGTACGGTATGGCTGTTCCTGACAGCACGTTTACCTACAAGGATCCGCGCGCCACGGGTCGTCGCACGCCTTGAACAGAACAACGCCGTTGCGTGCAGACACTACGGTAAATTGTTCAACACTGTTCATTGAGTAGCAAGGCCGAACACCCTATCTATGACAACACAAGGCGGATCGAGGCGGGTTTCCCCCCTGTTGCCCTAGCCTCTCCCCAAGGCCGCCTTGTCAGCGTGACGAACGCTCGAACGAACCCTCGCCCCACTTGCCCCCGGGGCGGGGGTTTATCGTTTCCGCAGATGCCCCTGTACGACGGACTCAGCGCGACCGGCCGCGTATGCAAAACGCGGCATGGTTTATCGCATCGCTTTTTGCGGAAAACCGGTTCCCACTTTTCCGCGCGATGCTGTTTCTTCGCCGCATCGCTTTTTGCGGAAAACCGGTTCCCACTTTTCCGCGCGATGCTGTTTCCTCGCCGCATCGCTTTTTGCGGAAAACCGGTTCCCACTTTTCCGCGCGATGCTGTTTCTTCGCCGCATCGCTTTTTGCGGAAAACCGGTTCCCACTTTTCCGCGCGATGCTCTAAAGCCCTGCCCATGGTTACGATTGCCACATGGAATATCAATTCGGTCCGGTTGCGGATCGATCAGGTCGAACGCTTTCTTTCTGAACAGGCGCCGGATGTGCTGTGCCTGCAGGAAATCAAGGTCGCGGAGCATCTGTTCCCGCACGATATGTTCGAACGGCTGGGATACACCCACCGCGCGATTCACGGGCAGAAGGGCTATCACGGCGTCGCCACGGTCAGCCGCATCCCCATGCGCGAATTTTCGCGCCACGACTGGCAGGATAACGGCGAGGCCCGCCATGTCGGGGTGGAATTGCTCGGTCCGGGGCAAGGGGTGCTGCTGGAGAACGTCTATATCCCGGCGGGCGGCGATATCGCGGATCGCACGGTGAACCCCAAATTCGGACAGAAACTGGATTTCATCGAACGCATGACCCGCTGGTCCGACACGCTGGACCGGCCGACCATCCTGACGGGTGATTTCAACATCGCGCCGCTCGAATGCGATGTCTACAACCACAAGGCCCTGCTCAAGGTCGTCAGCCATACACCGCTTGAGGTCGAAACGCTCACCCGCCTGGGCGATGCGCATGGCTGGGTCGATCTGGGGCGCAAGCATATCCCCGCGCCCGAACGCAATTACAGCTGGTGGAGCTATCGTTCCTTTTGGCGTGACAAGGACCAGGGCCGCAGGCTGGATCACATGTGGGCGTCGCCCGATCTGGCGCAGCAATCGGTCACACACCGCATTGTCGAAGAAACGCGCCGCTGGGACCAGCCGAGCGATCACGTGCCCCTGATTACGGAATTCGCGCTGTGAACGACCCCGCCGTCAGCGGTTCCCGCCGGGTTGCACAGGCGATTGACGCCCTGCGCCACGGCTGGCCCCTGGCCATGGCTGGCGGGCCGGTGCTGCTGCCGGTGGAAACTGCGATTGCGGCCGGGGCGACATCCGCCGACATGCTGATTTCCGCCGCGCGCGCGGCCACGCTGAAACTCGCCAACCAGCGCGAGGCGGCAGAGCCGCACGCCCCTGTGCTGATCCGGGCTGCGGAACCGTTCACACTGGCCACCGCGCGGCCGATTGCCGATCCCGCGCTCGATCTCGGCAATCCGCTCAAGGGGCCGTTTCTGGCCGAAACGCTGCCATGGCGCGACAGCGCGATCGCGGCGATGGAACTGGCCCGGCTGGCGGGGATTCTGCCCGCGTTCATGGTCGATCCCGCCCATGCGGGTGAGGCGCAGGCCGTGGCTCCCGATGACCTTGCCGCGTGGAAGGACATGGCGCAGCTATCCATCGCCACGCGCGCGCGCCTGCCGGTGGCCGCCTGCGAAACCGCCGAAATCGTCGCCTTTCGCAGCGCGGACGATCTGCGCGAACATGTCGCGCTGATTATCGGGCGGCAATCGGGCGACCGCGCGCCGCTGGTCCGGCTCCATTCCGAATGCCTGACCGGCGATATCCTCGGCAGCCTGAAATGCGATTGCGGGCCGCAACTCGATGCCGCCCTGCACGCCATGGCCGACGAGGCGGCACAGGGCGGCTGGGGGGTTCTGCTCTATCTGCGGCAGGAAGGGCGCGGGATCGGCCTGATCAACAAACTGCGCGCCTATCGCCTGCAGGATCAGGGTTTCGATACGGTGGATGCCAATCGCCGGCTGGGCCTGCCCGATGAAGCCCGCGATTTCCCGGTCGCGGCGCGCATGCTCGATCTGCTGGGCGTCCATGCCATCCGGCTGATGACCAACAACCCGGCCAAGGTCGATGCGCTGGCGGCCGTGGGTGTCACGATTGCCGAACGGGTGCCGCACCAGTTGCCCGCCAACCCGCACAACGAACACTACCTCGCCACGAAGCGCGATCGCGCCGGGCACCTGCTGCGGTGAATCCGCCCGCGATCCGCCCCGAACAGGCAGGCGATCATGCCGCCATCGGGGCGGTGATCACGGCAGCCTTTGCCGGTGCACCGCATAGCGACGGGACCGAAGCCGCACTGGTGGAACGCCTGCGCGGCGACGATGACCTGACCGTCTCGCTGGTGGCGCAGGACAGCGACGGGACGATTATCGGACACGTCGCCTTCTCGCCGGTCACCATCGCGGATGGCACGCCGGGGTGGTATGGCCTCGGCCCGGTATCGGTGGCCCCGGCATGGCAGGGCAAGGGGATCGGCACCGCACTGATCCGCGAAGGCTTTGCCCGTCTGGGTGAAAGGGCTGCGCAGGGGTGCGTCGTGCTGGGCGATCCCGGCTACTATGGCCGGTTCGGTTTCACGCACGATCCCCGGCTGGCCTATCCCGGCCCACCGCCTGCCTATTTCCAGCGCGTGGTCCTGCAAGGGCCCACACCCACAGGGGACGTGCGCTACGCCCCGGCATTCGGCTGAACCGCCGCAGGGCCGATTTTCCTACACGCCGTCTTTCTGCCATCACCCCGCCATGGCGGAACGCATTTCACGACTGCGCACCCCGATAGCCTGCCCGCAACACAAGTGGCGGTGGAAAGTCACACAAGAACACATCAATACATTGATAAGAAACATATATTCTGATGTTTCCTACCGCATTCCGTGTCAACCTGCGGGGCGTGCCGGGCTAGATCTTCTCAAACCGCTTGATCCCGGGGCCAAGCTTGTTTTCGCCGATCTGCAACCGGTCACCCGACCAGTCGGCAACAAAAAGCGTGGTCCAGGTGACTTTGGGCGAAAGCCGGGCATCGTTGCCCGAAATGACCAGCCCGTCCGAACTGTTCTTCTTCCCTTCGGCGGCAATGGCGATCAGCGCCGCGTGGTTTTCATGGTCGGGGCCCTGCACGAACCAGTTGTTGGTGATCTGCCCGGTGGCCCCCAACGGCAGATCGATCATGTAATTGCTCCAGCGCCCGTTGGAATCATCGAAACTGTTGCCCGCGATCTGCACTTGTGCCGAACGGCTTTTGAGATAGTGCCCGCCCGCCCCGCGTTCGAACCGCGACCGGGTGACACGCACCAGTCCGTATTCGCCGATATAGATCGAATGCGCGCACCCGCCCGAATAGGCGCAAGTGCCGAGATTGGTGAACGTCGATTTGTCCACCACCACCCGGCCCGATGGATCGGCATTGCCGAGGATGCCCTGCTGGCTGTCCCTGAACCAGCTCTGCACCACGGTCAGGTTACCCTTTTCCTGCCGGATACCGGCGGCATTGCCCGAGTAGATCGAATTCATGTTCTGGAAGGTGATGCCCGAAACGCTGGCATTGAAACCGCGAAACACCAGCGCCGCCTTGTCTTCACAGATCGTGCCGTCGAAAATGACCGATCCCGGCGCGTTCGCGACATAGGACACATCGCCCGCTTCCTGCACCGCGCAATCGGCGTAGCGCCCGGGGGCAATCGTGATCGTACCGGTGCCGCCGCCAATTGCGTTCACCGCATCCTGCAGCCGCTCATAACGCTTGCCCGTTTCCTTGACGGTATAAGGCCCCGCGCCATGGCCCTGCGCCAGCAAAGCCCCACCGGGCAGCGCAAGCGCGGCGGCGGTCACAGCCAGAGAAGCCAGCATCGATACGCGACGCGACGGGCGAACAGGGGGTCGGTTCATCATCGCGCCCATCGTAGCCCGCTGCCCGCAACGGGCAACCGGCCGCAGAATAGCTGTGCCAAGGCTGCACGGAAGGCAAAATTGACCACGGTCAATTTTTGGCGCGACGATTCGCCTTAAGCCGCCCAAGTGGGAGGAGAATCGCATGATTCCGACGCATTTCGAATACTACAACCGCCGTGCACGCGAACACCAGACACTGGCGGACCACGCGGCGGATGCCGAACAACGCACGATGCATGAACGCCTGGTCGGCGCGTATCAGGAACTGGCGCACCGCTACCGGGCGCGCCCGAAACTGACAATCAAGGTCTGACCGCGGCCGGTTCAGTCCAGATTCGGCCTGAGCCAGCGTTCCGCCACCGCCACATCCATACCGCGCCGGGCGGCGTAGTCTTCCAACTGATCGCGGCCGATCCGCGCCACGCCAAAGTACTGGCTTTCCGGGTGGCCGAAATAGAAGCCCGATACCGCCGACGTCGGCAGCATGGCCTGACTTTCGGTCAGGGTGATACCCGCATTGCTCCCGGCGTCGAGCAGGTCGAACAGGATCGGTTTCAGGCTGTGATCGGGGCATGCCGGATAGCCGGGCGCCGGGCGGATGCCGCGATATTCCTCGCGGATCAGTGCTTCGTTGGTAAACTGTTCATCGGGCGCATAGCCCCACAGCGCCATGCGCACATGCTGGTGCAGGCGTTCGGCGAAAGCTTCGGCGAAGCGGTCGGCCAGCGCCTTGAGCAGGATGTCGGAATAGTCGTCGTGCGCCGCCTTGAAGCGTGCCAGATGCGGCTCGATCCCGTGGATGCCCACGGCGAACCCGCCCATCCAGTCACCCGCCGGATCGACAAAGTCGGCCAGACAGAAGCTGGCGCGGCCCCGGCTCTTCTTGAACTGTTGCCGCAGGAACGGCAGGCGCACATTGTTGTCCGTCAGGATCACGTCGTCCCCGTCGCGGCGGCAGGGCCAGAACGCGGCGACACCGCGCGCGGTCAGCCACTTTTCCGCGACGATCTGTTCCAGCATCGCCTGCGCATCGGCGAACAACGCACGCGCGCTTTCGCCCACGACGTCATCGTCCAGAATCGCGGGATAAGTGCCGGCCAGTTCCCATGAACGGAAGAACGGCGTCCAGTCGAAGCATGCGATCAGATCGGTGAGATCCCAGTCGTCATAGCGGTGCAGACCCGGCTGCGCGGGCGCGGCGGGCTTGTCCGCAAAGTCCGGCGCATAGGCATTGGCCCGCGCATCCGCGAGCGAGAGCAGTTCGCTCTGCCCCTTGCCTTCGCGCGCGGCGCGGATCTTCGCATAGTCTTCAGCGGTTTCCTCGACAAAGCGATCGCGCTGGGTATCCGACAGGAGCTGCGAGGCGACCCCCACCGCGCGGCTCGCGTCGAGCACGTGGACCACCGGCCCTTCATAGGCCGGATCGATGCGCAAGGCGGTGTGCACCTTGCTGGTGGTCGCACCACCGATCAGCAGGGGAATGGTCAGCCCCGCGCGCTGCATTTCCTCGGCCACGGTTACCATTTCGTCGAGCGAGGGGGTGATCAGGCCCGACAGGCCGATAATGTCCGCGTCTTCCGCCTGGGCCGTTTCGATGATCGTCGACCACGGCACCATCACGCCCAGATCGATCACTTCATAGCCGTTACACTGCAGCACCACGCCAACGATATTCTTGCCGATATCGTGCACGTCGCCCTTCACGGTCGCCATGATGATCCGGCCCTTGGCTTTGGCCCCTGCTTCCTTTTCCGCCTCGATAAAGGGGATCAGGTGGGCCACGGCCTTCTTCATCACGCGGGCCGATTTGACCACTTGCGGCAGGAACATTCTGCCGCTGCCGAACAGGTCGCCAACGGTGTTCATCCCGCCCATCAGCGGGCCTTCGATCACTTCGATCGGGCGGCCGCCGCGCGCGGCGATTTCCAGCCGCGCCTCTTCCGTATCGTCAACGATATGGAGATCGATGCCCTTGACCAGCGCATGTTCGAGACGGCGCACGACATCCCAGCCGCGCCATTCCTCCGCCGCCTTTTCGGCCGCCTTGTCCTGCCCCTTGAAGCTTTCGGCCAGTTCGATCAGCCGCTCGGTCGCGGTCTGCTGGCCTTCGGGGACATCCTGATTGCGGTTGAGAATGACATCTTCGCATGCTTCGCGCAGCACCGGATCGATCTGGTCATAGATGTCGAGCTGCCCGGCGTTGACAATGGCCATATCCAGCCCCGCCGGAATGGCGTGGTAGAGGAAGATCGAGTGCATCGCCCGGCGCACCGTCTCGTTGCCACGGAAGCTGAACGAGAGGTTCGACAGCCCGCCCGAGAAGTGCACATGCGGGCAGCGCACACGGATTTCCCGTACCGCCTCGATAAAATCGACGCCGTAATTGTTGTGTTCCTCAATCCCGGTGGCCACCGCAAACACGTTGGGATCGAAAATGATATCTTCAGGCGGGAAACCAATCCCGGTCAGCAGCTTGTAGGCACGTTCGCAGATTTCCACCTTGCGCGCCTTGGTATCGGCCTGCCCGGTTTCATCGAACGCCATGACCACCACGGCCGCGCCATAGGCCATGCATTTGCGGGCCTGTTCAAGGAACGGCGCCTCGCCTTCCTTCATGCTGATCGAATTGACGATCGGCTTGCCCGACACGCATTTCAGGCCTTCCTCGATCACGTTCCACTTGGAACTGTCGATCATCACCGGCACGCGGGCGATATCCGGTTCCGCCGCGATCAGTTTGAGGAACGTGGTCATCGCCTCGACCGCGTCGAGCAGGCCTTCGTCCATGTTGACGTCGATGATCTGGGCGCCGTTTTCGACC
Organism: Caenibius tardaugens NBRC 16725; assembly: GCF_003860345.1. Classification (GTDB taxonomy): domain Bacteria; phylum Pseudomonadota; class Alphaproteobacteria; order Sphingomonadales; family Sphingomonadaceae; genus Caenibius; species Caenibius tardaugens. The sequence goes on along the minus strand of NZ_CP034179.1, from coordinate 2,090,066 downwards.
TGCTGGCGCGCCACTTCCACCGCCTTGGCATAGTCACCGGCGAGGATCAGTTTCTTGAACGCGGCCGAACCGGTCACATTGGTGCGTTCGCCGATATTGACGAAACGGGCGGAAGAAGGAGTCGAAGCCATAGGTTTTCTCGTGAAATTACGAAGCTGCCGGCAAGGTCAACGGACATGCCAGCACCAGATCCTGATATATCAATCCGCCGACATTGAACTGGCGGTCGCCAATTCGGGCAAAGCCCTGCCTGCGGTAAAACGAAAGCGCGCGGTGGTTGTCATCCTTCACCCCGAGCAAGAGGCGGATATGATCGTGCGCGGCAGCCTGCTGGACCGTGTCCATCAGCGCCTGCGCCATACCCATCCCATGGAAGCGTGACAGCAGATAGATCCGCTTCAGTTCGATATCGCCATCCCGCGCCGCGTCGAGTTCGGGCGATGTCAGCAAGGCATAGCCAACCGGCGCATGGCCCGGTTCCACCTCGACCAGCCACGCCTGCGCCCCCTTGGCCAGATAGGCTGCATAGGCCGCAGCCGCATGCTGGTTCCGGCAATGGACCAGCAACGCCGCCCCATCCAGATTCCCGGCGAAGGATTCGAGAAAGGTCGCCGCCCCGATCAGGGCCAGCGCATCGACGTCGTCGGGCCCAGCGGGGCGAATGCGCCATGGGGGAGGAGAGGCAATCGGCTGCCGCATTCAGGCAACCATGATAAACGGTTCGAGCCCCGCCAGACGTGTCTGCACCGGCGTTTCCGGCACAGCACGGCCGGAGTCGCCCGCCACCATCCGGGCAATGGCCGCGATATGCGCAGGCGTTGTGCCGCAGCAGCCGCCGACCATATTGACCAGCCCTTCGCCCACCCATTCGCGGATCAGTTCTGCCGTGCGTTCCGGCAGTTCGTCGTACTGCCCGAGTTCGTTGGGCAGGCCCGCGTTGGGATAGGCGAGGATCAGCGCATCGCAATCCTTGGCCAGTTCGGTCAGGTAAGGGCGCATCTTGTCGGCCCCGAAGGCGCAGTTGATGCCGATGGTCAGCGGTTTCAGATGGCGCAGCGCATACCAGAACGCGGTGACGGTGTGGCCCGACAGGTTGCGCCCGCTCATATCCGTGATGGTGAAGCTCATCATCAGGGGCACATCGCGCCCGGCAGCCTCTGCCGCCTCGCGCGCGGCCAGTCCGGCGACCTTGGCATTCAAGGTATCGAAACAGGTTTCGACCAGCAGGAAATCCACCCCGCCTTCGATCAGCGCATCGCACTGTTCGCGATAGGTGGCTTTCAGTTCGTCAAACGTCACTTCGCGATAGCCGGGATCGTTCACGTCGGGCGATAGCGACAGGGTGCGGTTGGTCGGCCCGATCGAACCGGTGACGAAACGACGCTTGCCATCCTTTGCCGTGGCGGCATCGCAAGCCGCACGCGCCAGCCTGGCAGCGGCCAGATTGATGTCACGCACCAGATGTTCACACCCGTAATCGGCCATGGCGATCTGGGTGGAACTGAAGGTGTTCGTTTCGATCATGTCCGCCCCCGCCTCGCAATAGGCGGTGTGAATCGCACTGATCACATCGGGCCGGGTCAGGCACAGCAGATCGTTGTTGCCCTTCTGGTCCTTCGCGAGATCGAGATCGCCGCGATAATCCGCTTCGGTCAGCCCATATTTCTGGATCGCCGTGCCATAACCGCCGTCGAACACCAGAATGCGTTCTGCCGCAGCGGCGCGGAAAGCCTGTTCTGCACTGGTCATGCTGCGGTCTCCTTGTGTGTGCCATGGGCGCCGCGCGGGCGCAGGCCCAGCAGCTGGCAAATGGCATAGGCCTGTTCCGCCCGGTTCAACGTATAGAAATGGAAATCGCGGACACCGCCAGCATAGAGCCTGCGGCACTGTTCGGCGGCAACTACCGCCGCAACCAGTGCGCGCGGCCCCGGACGTTCGTCCATGCCTTCAAACGTCGCCTCGAGCCAGCCCGGGATTTCGGTATTGGCCGACATCCGGCGGATCGCGTCGAAATTGGTCACCGGCATGATGCCGGGCAGGATCGGCGCGGTGATCCCGGCTGCCAGCGCCTTGTCGAGGAAGCGGAAATAGGCGTCGTTGGCGAAGAAGAACTGCGTAATCGCGCGGCTGGCCCCGGCGTCCAGCTTGCGCTTGAGATTGTCGAGATCGGCCTCGAGGCTGGACGCCTCGGGGTGCATTTCGGGATAGGCGGCAACCGAAATCTCGAAATCATGGTGTTTGCGCAGTCCCGCCACCAGATCGGCAGCCCCGGCATAGCCATCCGGATGCGGGATGAAGCGCCCGCCGTCGGACGGCGGCGGATCGCCACGCAACGCCACGATGTGGCGCACGCCCGCCTCCCAGTACTGGTCCGCGATTTCGGCGATCTCGCCCTTGCTGGCCGCCACACATGTCAGATGTGCAGCCGGCACCAGCGCGGTTTCGTTCACGATCCGGCTGACTGTGGCATGGGTTCGTTCGCGCGTGGAGCCGCCCGCGCCATAGGTCACCGAAACGAAGCTCGGCTCCAGCGGTGCCAGCTGGGTAATCGCCTCCCACAACTGTGCTTCCATCTTCTCGCTCTTGGGCGGGAAGAATTCGAACGAAACGGCAATATCACCCGGCAACCCCGCAAAAAGCGGCGTATCGAGCGGCCGTTCGCCATCGAAGGGCGTGGAGCTTTGAGACATGAACGCGGTATCTTTCAAAATATTCGCCGTCACAGGGACAGGGATGGAAGCGGCGCCGGGATGGACGGCGGGCGTTCCGGCATTGCCGATAGCTTGCTGCGCGTTCCAGTCCAGACCTTGATTGTGAGATCGCCGCCATCGAGCGCGCGCGGCGTCTCGGGGCGGAATCCCGCATCAGTGAGCATGTGTTGCATGGCCTCATCCCCGAACCCGAGCCGGGCATGGGCATGGGCCGTGCGCAATTCCTCCCGCGCGTGCGGGGCGAGATCGACAATGGCGATCCGCCCGCCTGCCCGCGTCACACGCGCGGCTTCGTCCAGAACCCGGTCGGGAGACTGCGCATAATGGAGCACCTGATGCAGGGTTACCGTATCGAAGCTGTCGTCAGCGAAAGGCAGCGCGGTAAAATCGCCCTGCACCAGTTCGATCCGCCCGGTGGGGCAATCCTGCAACCGCGCCCGCGCCAGCGCCAACATATCATGGCTGCGGTCCAGCGCGGTAACGGTCGCCGCGCGGTCGAACAGCAGTTCCGCGATCCGCCCCGTGCCTGTGCCGATATCGAGCACCGCCCCCAGATTGCCGTCCAGCACGGCCAGCAGTTCGCGTTCCACTTCCGCTGGATCGCACAGCAGTTCGCGCAACTGGTCCCACTGCGCGGCATGGACGGCAAAATAATCCGCCGCCCGCGCGGATCGGGCATCGCGGATTGCAGCCAACCGCGAACGATCCGCCGCGCATTGGGCAGCGAACGTGCCATCCTCGTTCTCGGCAACATCCAGCAAGGCTTCGACAGCAGTCAGCGCCCCTGCCCCATGGCCGGGGGAAAGGCGGCTGCGGACAAAGACCCATGCACCTTCGCGGTGGCGTTCGGCGAGGCCCGCATCGCAGAGTATTTTGACATGGCGGGACACGCGCGGCTGGCTTTGCGCCAGAATCTGCACGATCTCCCCCACCGCCAGCTCCATCCGCGCAAGCAAGCGCATTATTCGCAACCGGCTGGGATCAGCCAATGCACGCAGGAGGGCTTCGATTTGCATGATCATATACATATAAACATATCTTTATATATTCAAGCGCGTTTTGGCCTGGAACTGATCATGGCGACGGGTTTGCGCGATTGGGTTTGCGTGACTGGCATCGCTGCTCTAGAATCGCGCGCCGTGCCGCCGGGATGCGGCCCTTGACTGTCAATATAGAGGGATACTCATGAAAAAGATCGTCTTTGCCGCTCTCGCTTCCGCTTCTGCGCTCGCGCTGACGGCATGCGGCAGCTCGGACAATGCTTCTGAAAACGCGCAGGCCGACACGGTGGAAATGCCGGCTGACGAAGCCATCACCGAAAACGTTGCCGAACCGGCTGCCGACGCGAATGCCGCAACCGATGCAGCAACCCCAGCCGCAGACGCTGAAAAGAAAGCGGACGATGCAGCCAAGACGGCCGAAGGCGATGCCGCTGACGCCGCTGGCGCCGCTGCTGCTGCCGCCGCTGCGGATGCCGCCGCCGCTGCTGCGAACTGATGCACTGTCCGGCATCAGGCCGTGAGGCCTGATGCCGGCACCCAACAAGGGGCCAGCTCACGCGACGGCCTTTTTTACCCGTGCCCGGAATTTCCGGCGCGGGCTTTTGTGATCGGCAGGAAACACATGTTGCGCCCCTATCACCTCGCCATCGTTGCCCTGGCCGCCGGGCTGCTCGCCAGCTGCGGCGAAGCCGATAACGATCCCGGTCCGGGCGGTGTCACAGTGGGTGAAGCCCGCGCGCTGGATGAAGCCGCGGAAATGATCGAACAGCGCCGTCCAGACGCGGCACCGACACCCGGCGCGACCAGCGCGCCCACCTTGCCTGAAGCCAGCAAACCGGCAGGTTAGGCGCGATCCGGCGTTGCAGTCCGGCGCTTGCCTTAATGAATAGCAGTACGGTTGGCGACGTGAAACACCGTCAGGGCACCTGTTGCCGTCACAAACGACACCAGCAGCGTCCCCAGACCGTAGATTCCCGCGAGGGGGCTATTCCCGCCCAATAGCGGGAAAATCACCATACCGCCGACCACAGCGCCGATTGCGCCAACGGCCAGATTGGATGTGATCCCGTAGGTATCCTCAATCTGCAAAACGAGCGACGCCAGCCAACCGAGCGCAACGCCAGAGACAATCAAGAGCAGCACCGCCACAAACATTGCATTCGTTCCTTCCAGAAAAGGAAAAGCTTCACGAATACAATGGTTCCAACCCTACACCGCCGCTGTCCATCGGTTTAGCGCAACGCCAGCCACGCCACTGCGAAAATGCCGATCACAATGCGATACCAGGCGAAGGGAGCAAAGCCCGAACGACTGACATAAGCGACAAACATCCGGATTACGGCCAGAGCGACGAAGAACGACACCACGAAGCCGATGCCCAGTTCGCTCCAGCCTACATGCCCGCCGCCTGTCAGCTGATCGCCCTTGTCGATAAATTCCAGCGTCGACGCCCCGATCATGGTCGGAACGGCAAGGAAGAACGAAAATTCCGCAGCGGTCTTGCGATTGATGCCCATAGCCAGCGCGCCCATGATCGTCGCGCCTGAACGGCTGACCCCGGGGATCATCGCGCAGCATTGCGCAAAGCCCACACCCAGCGCCTGCCGTGCGGGCAGATCGGCCACTTCCTGATAGGGGCCGCTTTTCGCCACCTTTTCGATGCCGAGGATCGCAATACCGCCCACGATCAGCGCCCACGCCACGACAGACGGGCTGCCCAGCATGATATCGATATAGTCCTTCAGTGCGAGGCCGAGCACGGCAGAGGGCAGGAACGCCAGAAGGATATTGCGAAGAAACGCCAGCCCGCGTGCTTCGAGCCGCAGAACCCCGATACCGGCCCGCCAGAATGTGCCCCAGTATTGCACGACCACCGCCAGAATCGCGCCCAGCTGGATCACTACGTTGAACATCGCCCACTGGTTCGCGTCATAGCCGAACAGTTCGGTGGCAAGGATAAGGTGCCCGGTGGAGGAGACCGGAATGAATTCGGTCAGCCCTTCAACGATGCCAAGCAGGATAGCGGTAAGCGTCGGGTCCATGGATCAGCCGCAAATAAAAGGGGAAAGAACGATGATGCCGGATCGGCGGCAAATCACCAAATGTGGACGCGCTGTTCAGGCGGGAGATAGAGCTTGTCCGTCGGCTGAATGTTGAACGCCTTGTACCACGCATCCATATTCCGGACGATCCCGTTAACCCGGAACTGTTCGGGCGAATGCGGATCGGTGACCAGCTGCTGGCGCAAGGCATCGGGGCGGCTGGTCGAACGCCACACCTGCGCCCAGGCGAGGAAGAAACGCTGATCGCCGGTCAGGCCATCGATCACCGGCGCATCCTTGCCGCCCAGCGACATGCGATAGGCGCGATACGCCAGGCTGAGCCCGCCAAGATCGCCGATGTTCTCGCCCAGCGTGAGCCGGCCGTTCACGCAGGTCTTGCCGTCATCCAGCGGGCAATAAGCCGAATACTGCTTGTCCAGCTTGTCCCCCAGCGTCTTGAATGCCGCGAGATCTTTCTCGGTCCACCAGTCGCGCAACATGCCGGTGCCATCCGACTTGGCCCCCTGATCGTCAAAACCATGCCCGATTTCGTGGCCGATCACCGCGCCAATCGCACCATAGTTCACCGCCGGGTCAGCCGAGATATTGAAAAACGGCGGTTGCAGGATCGCGGCCGGGAAGACGATTTCGTTGACCGAGGGATTGTAATAGGCGTTGACCGTCTGCGGCAGCATGAACCATTCGCTGCGATCGACCGGGCCGCCCAGCTTGGCCAGGTCTTCCTTCCAGCTCCACGCCCCGGCGGCCACACCGTTCTCCAGCGGTTTACCCGGTACGATCGCCAGACCTTCATAAGTCTTGAACTTGTCGGGATAGCCGATTTTGGTTGTGAACTGATCCAGCTTTGTCCCGGCTTCCTTCTTGGTCGCCGCGCTCATCCAGTCGTTATCGGCAAGGCTTTGCGCCAGCGCCTTGCGCAGATTACCGACCAGATCGTTCATCGCGGTCTTGTTTTCAGGCGGGAAATAGCGGGCAACATATTCCTGCCCCAGAGCTTCGCCCAGTTGCCCTTCGACTGTATCGATCGCGCGTTTCCAGCGCGGGCGCTGTTCTTCCTGACCGCGCAGGGTCTTGCCGTAAAATTCGAACGAGGCCTTGTCGATATCGCGCGGCAGAACGTCGGCGTTACCCGCAAGGAAACGGGCCGCCATCCACGCCTTCAAGGTCGCCAGCGGCGTTTCGGGCAACAGCTTGAGCATCGCCGGAAATCCGCCGCCAATCTTGGCCATGGTTTCGGCATCCAGCCCCAGCCGCGCCTGTTCCTCCTTCGTCGGGGGAAGTTGCGGCACGTCGAACTGCTGCACTGCCCCGATCCCGGCCGCATCCAACATCGCCTGCAGCGGGAAACCGGCGGCATAGCCATCCAGTTCGGCGCGGCTGATCTTGTGATAGGTCAGATCGCGATTGCGCGAAACGGCGCGATCCCAGCTCAATTCGGCAAATTTGTATTCCAGCGCATAAACGGACGCAGCCGCCGCATCGGGATCAGGATAACCTGCCTTGCCCAGCAGGAACGACAGAAAGGCCCGGTATTTTTCCTGAATCTCGCGCGATTTGGCATCTGTTTTCAGGTAATAATCGCGATCGGGCAGGCCCATGCCGCCCGCACCGATTCCAATAATGTAGCTGTCGGGCTTCTTGTCATCGACTTCGAGCCAGGCGCCGATCGGCGACGGGAAGCCGGGCCGGCCGAACAGATCGGCGAGTTTTGCCAGGCTGTCCGCCCCATAGATCCGCGTCAGATAGGGTTGTGCCGGTGCAAGCCCCGCCGCATCGATCGCATCCTGATCGAGATAGGAACGATAGGAATCGACGATCCGCTGCTCCAGCGATCCGGGCTTGTGCTTCTTCGCCACCAGCGCATCGACCAGCGCACGAACATCGTGCTGGGATTTCTCGCCCAGCATGGTGAAGGCGCCATAGCGGCTGAATTCCGCGGGGATCGGGTTGTTGGCGATCCATTTCGCATTCACATAGCCGAAGAAATCATTGCCCGGCCGGATCGCGGGATCGAGTTGCGTCAGATCGACGCCCCAGGTCCCGAAAGTCATCTTTGGCGCTTCGTCCGGCTTGCTGGCCGCAACTTTGGCGGGCGCAGACTGATCCTGCGCCATGGCGACAGCGGGTACAAGCGAAAGGGCGACGGCGGCACAGCAGGCCCCGAGGAGCGATTTCTGGGTCATGATGACGGCTTTCATCGAGATACAATACTGAACGATAAATGAAGTTCCGCACAATGCACGCGCATCACGCGGCATTATCCTGAAACTGCAGGCTGGCCAGACGCGCGTAAAGCCCGCCCGCCGCGATCAGTTCGCCATGGCGGCCCTGTTCGACAATCTGCCCGCCATCCATCACCACGATCCGGTCCGCCGCGCGCACTGTGGCCAGGCGATGGGCGATGACCAGCGTGGTACGATCACGCATGAGCCGTTCGAGCGCCTGCTGCACCAACCGTTCGCTTTCCGCGTCCAGCGCGCTTGTCGCTTCGTCCAGCAACAGGATCGGCGCATCGCGCAGCAGGGCGCGGGCAATGGCGATACGCTGGCGCTGGCCACCGGAGAGCCGTGCGCCCCCTTCCCCAAGGAAAGTATCGAGCCCCTGCGGCAGAGCCTTGAGGAAGGCTTCCGCATTGGCGGCATGCGCCGCTTCCCAGATATCCTCGTCGCTCGCCGCCCAGTTGCCATAACGCAGATTGTCGCGCGCATTGGCGGCAAACAACACACCTTCCTGCGGAACATAGGCGATCCGACGACGGATTTCGGCGGGATCGGCGCTGACCAATGGCACACCGTCCAGCCGCACCGTACCCGATTGGGGATCGTAGAAACGCTCCGCCAGTTGGAAGATCGTGGATTTCCCTGCCCCTGACGGCCCCACGATAGCAACGGTTTCCCCCGGCTCCACCACCAGCGAGAAATCGCGCAATGCGGCAGTTTCCAGCCGGGTGGGATAACGGAACGAGACATTCTGGAACGCCAGTCCGCCGCGCGGCGGCTCGGGCAGTTCCTGCGGACGTGCAGGCGCGGTGATTTCCGGTTTGGTGTGCAACAGTTCGCTCAACCGGCTGGCCGCCCCCGCGCCGCGCAACAAATCGCCATACACTTCCGTCAGGGCGCCAAACGCCCCGGCCACCAGCCCGCCGGTAATCACGAACGCCGCGATTGTCCCGCCGGTGATCGTCCCTTCGGCAACCCCGATCGCGCCGCGCCACATCAGCAGCGTGATCGCGCCAAACACCATAACGATGATGATCGCGGTCATGATTGCGCGGATCAGGATGCGCCGCCGGGCCGTCGCGAAAGTCTGTTCCACCGCGCCTGCAAAGCGCGCGCTTTCCCGCGCTTCCTGATTGAAGGCCTGGACGATCTTCATCGCCCCCAGCGTTTCCGATATGGTGGCGCCGATATCGGCAACCCGATCCTGACTGGTCCGCGACACCGATCGCAGGCGTCGGCCGAACAGGCGCAAGGGCACAACCACCAGCGGAATCAGGATCAACAGCCCCGCCGCCAGTCTGGGCAAGAGCACGAACAGATAGGCTGTGCCGCCGATCGCTATAATCAGATTGCGCAGGGCGACCGAAACTGTGGTTCCCACCACCTGTTCGATCAGCGTGGTGTCCGCCGTCATGCGCGAGGCGATCTCGCTCGGGCTGTTTTCCTCGAAGAAACCCGGCGCCTGACGCAGGAGGTTGGCCTGCACCTTCAACCGGATATCAGCAACCACCCGTTCGCCCAGCCACGACACGAAATAGAACCGCAAGGCCGTGCCGATCGCCAGCACGACCACAATCACCAGCAAATACTGAAACCAGCGTCCGACATCCTGTGCATCGCCGCCACTGCCGAAGCCGCGATCGATAATCAGCCGAAAACCGGACGGGATCGCCAGTGTCGCCGCCGCCGTGATACACAGGGCCAACGCCGCCAGTGCGAGCTTGCCCGGATAGCCCAGCGCCGCCTGCCACACCATTTTGAGAGGGCCGAGATTGTTTGCAGCCGCAGGCTCTACCGCGCCGGATTCATCCGTTTCGGGAACGGCTACGTCGGAATGGCGCCGGTTGCGGGCAAACAGCCCACGGCGAGAAGAACTGGGCGGGTTTTGCGCGGAAACCATCGATTGCGCCGTAGGCCCACCGCGCGCGTTACGCAACGCCCTAAGCGCGGGGATCACCGGCCGCATTGTCCGAAAAATGTAACAGCGGTGGGAAAATTGCATTTTGCTGCATTGCAACACTGCAAAAATGGATGCAGGATGCAGCCAACGAGGTCGATCACGACATGCAGGAGAGCGCCATTGCTCTACAACATCCACGAATTGCAAACCGCATATCTCAATGGCGCCAGCGCCGTGGCATCCATTTGGGCCGAAGCGCTGTCCAACCCAAGAAATCCCTTCGGTTACATAGGGCTAGGTCCAGTCGCCGCTTCGGCGCTAGAGGTTTTCGCCCATGCGACCGCACCGCGCGGCAAACCGAGCTTCGGGATTGAACAGGTCAGCGTCGATGGTGTTGCGCATCCGGTTACGGAATCGATCGTTTACACCCGTCCGTTCGGATCTCTGATCCGCTTCCGCCATAGCGGGCTGCCGGACAGGGCGCCGAAACTCCTGATTGTCGCGCCAATGAGCGGCCATTACGCCACGCTGCTGCGCGGCACGGTCGAACGCATGCTCGAACGGGCTGAAGTCTATATTACCGACTGGGCGGATGCGCGGATCGTTCCGCTGTCCGAAGGGCGCTTCGATCTCGACGATTATATCGATTACGTCGTCGATTTCCTCGAATTCATTGGCCCGGGCACACATATGATGGCCGTTTGCCAGCCGTCGGTCCCGGCACTGGCTGCGACCGCGATCATGGGTGAAGACAAGAACCCCTGCCGCCCGGCCAGCCTGACCATGATGGGCGGCCCGATCGACACACGCGCTTCGCCGACCACAGTGAACACGCTGGCCACGGAACGGCCGCTTGCCTGGTTCCGCAACAATGTGATCGCCACGGTGCCGATGCAGTACGCCGGGGCCGGACGCAAAGTCTATCCCGGGTTCATGCAGCTGGCGAGCTTCATGTCGATGAATCTCGGCAATCACCTGATGAGCCATTACGAGATGTTCAAACACCTCGTCATCGGCGATGGGGAAAGCGCGAACGCCACCAAGAATTTCTACGACGAATACCGTTCGGTTTGCGACATGACCGCCGAATTCTATCTGCAGACGGTCGAGCACGTTTTCCAGAAGCATTCCTTGCCCAAGGGCGAACTGCTGCATCGCGGGCGCAAGGTCGATCTGGGCAAGATCACCGATACCGCGATCCTCGCCGTCGAAGGGGAACGGGACGATATCTCTGGCCTTGGCCAGACCAAGGCGGCAATCGATCTTTCGGTCAATCTGCCCGAGGCGAAGAAGAAATATCACATGGCCCCGAAAGTCGGCCATTACGGTATCTTCAATGGCAGCCGCTGGCGCAACCAGATCGCGCCGATCGTGGAAGACTGGATGCACGCCAACGCGCAGCGGACGTTAAAAGCCGTCGCCTGACGGGCCGCAAACCGGGCCAGCAATCGCTATTCGGTAACCGCAACCCGTGCGCGCAAGCGCGCGGGCATGCGGTCGTTCAGCCATCGCTGCGCTGGCAGTTCAACGCCATGGTACAGCACTGCCGACGCGATCAGCACCAGCAGCAGATAGGCTGCCAGTTGCGCCGCGCCCATTTGTAACGAGGCATCCACGAACGCGATCTTGAACAGGATCAACAGGAAGAAATGAGCCAGATAGGTCGAATAGCTTATCTCGCCCAGCCAATGCGGCACCCGGCTTGCCAAGAACCGGCTGATGCCGCCCCGATCCAGCGCAAGGGCCAGTAGGGCAACCGCCATCCCGGCAGGAACAAAACCCGTTTCCGGCAGCCCGGTCAGGAACCCGCCCACCAGGATCGCCAGGGCCAGCACCCCTGCCGCCAGCGCAGCGCCGGGCCTGCCCCGCCAGCGCTGCCACAGGACACACAGCACAGTGCCGACAGCAAATTCAATCAGGCATCGCACCAGCCCCAGCCGGGCGATATCGGCGCCCAGAACATCCCCTCCGGTGAACCGGAAACACAGATACAAAGTCGCCAACAGGGCTGTCATCGCCAGAAACAGCGCGGGATTGCCAAACCGTTCCCACCGCACCACCAGCGCCAGCAACGGGAACATCAGGTAGGCCCCCAGTTCCGTACTGATCGACCATGCCGGGTGATTCCATGTCAGATCATGGGTGAAACCCCAGTTCTGCATCAGCAGGATATGCAGCGGCAGTTCGGCCAGCGGATAGCCCGAATAATCGCGGCCCGTAGCGGCCAACAGCGCGACAAACACCACCATTGCCGCCAGGATCGCCGCATGCAGCGGCCAGATCCGCGCCAATCGCCGCCACAGGAACGCGCCTGTAATCGCCGGTCCCTGCCGCAGGAATTTGCCGTTGTAATTGTAGGCAATCACGAAGCCGGACAGCATGAAGAAGAAGTCGACCGCCAGATAGCCCTTGGCGAACACGGCGATGCACCATTCCGGCATCATATCCGTCAGCAGCAGCCGCGCGTGGTAAAGCACGACAAACCATGCCGCCAGACCGCGAATACCCGTCAGGGCACGCAGTTCGGCCTTGTGCGGCGCTGCGACAATCTCCGATGCGCTCTGGCGCGCTGCCGCACCGCTCACGCCCGTTCACCCTCTGCCGGGAGAGGCAAGTCCGCAGGACGAACCGACTGGCCCGGCCGCGCGATCCGGGCCGCGCCCCAACGCCGGACAGCGAAGACCAGAGCGATTTCCAGCGCGGCGATCATGTAGATGAACGACTGATAGGCAATCCCGGCAAACAGCGCCCCGACCATGTAGATCAGGTGGCTTTGCTGCAAGGCATTGGCAAGCTGACCGAACCATCGTTCATCCGCTGTCGTGCCCTTGGCAAAACGGCGCCGGATACGCTCCATCTGAACGATGCCGATCAGGTGGAACAGCAGCCACAGGCCCAGCCCTGGCCATCCCTGCTCTCCCAGCATTTCGAAGTAACCGGAATGATAGGCCCGCCCTTGATCGGTCACAGTCTGGGTTTCGACCACTGTCGTACTGCCGTCGGAAACGGTCGAGGTCGTCTGGAAATCGAGACTGTTGCCGAGATAGGCGTTGAACCCGCCACCGGTCGGACGATCCTTCACGTATTCCAGCGTCCACTGCCACACGGCAATGCGGGTGGACGCGGATTGGTCGCCCTTGTGATCCTTGATCGTATCCATCCGCTCGGTGAAACTTTGTGGCAGGAAAGGCACCGCCATCATCGCCACGGCCCCTGCCAGCCCCATGTACAGGAATCTGCGGCGCGTACTGCGCAAGAGCAGCACCGCCAGCACCCCGATGCACAGCAGGCCGGTCCGCGCCTCGGTTCCCACCGGGATCAGCAGACAGGCGAAAACCAGCGCCCCGGCAAACAGCCGCACCCGCCAGTCCGGAGGAAAAACCGTCCCAAACCGGGCAAGCCACAAAACCAGCGGTATGATGGCGATGGCCGCAGTGGCCAGCGTGCTGCTTTCGTAAATCCCGCTGTCTTCGTTCACGAAAAACCGGAGATGGCCATAACCGCCGCCGCCCAGCGCAGTCTTTATCCCGCCGTCGATCACCACGGTCCCGATCGCCAGAACGAGGAACAGCGCCACTGCTTCGATCCGCAAGCGACTGGTCAGGGTCAAGGGCAGGAATATCGCGAAAACGAGCACTTTCCAGACCCACGCCCACTTTTCCGCCGCATCGACCGGGAATTCAGCCATAACCGTCGTCAGCCCGCAGTAGGCGAGCAGCAGCAGCAGCAGAAACTGCCGAAACGAAAAGCGCACGTCCGCCTTGCGGTCAAACACCAGCCAGCCCGCAAAGGCCGCGCCGAACGCGATCAGGGAAAATGGTATTTTGGGCAGGATGGCCCAGCCGATTTTCTGCGGCCCGATAAGATCGACATAGATGTACGTCAGCACCCAGATGAACGGATTGCGGAGCCCCAGCAACAGCAGGCCCGCCACAAACGAGAGCAGGACCAGCTCAAGCATCCCGTTCGCCCCCGGGGCTTTCACGCCCCCCAGTTTCAGGCAGGTGCGTTTCCGCATTGTCCCGCCTGGTCTGACGGCGCGCGCCGATCCGGCGATCCGGCACGTCCCCATCGTGATCGAGATCGCTGCGCATCAGCAACCGCCAGGCGACCAGCGCCAGCAGGGCATGTGTCAGGCCGATGGAGAAATAATCGATCACAGGGTAGGTGCCCGGTACGCTAAAGGAAAATATGCCGTATCATTCTTGGGTTGACGGCCCGTTAAGGTTGTCGTGTCAGGAAAACCAGCATCATGACGCGGATCCTGCATATTCTCGACCATTCGTTGCCGCTGCACAGCGGCTACACCTTCCGCACGCGTGCGATCATGAAGGCGCAACAGGCGTCCGGCCTGGATGTGCGCGGGATTACCGGCCTGCGCCATAGCGCCGGAGGGGAAGCGACCGAGACTGTCGAAGGGCTCACCTTCCACCGCACGCCGGGCAGCGCAAACGGCCCTGTGGGCCTGCGCGAATGGCGGGAAATCGGGCTTCTGGCCGACGCGATCGATTCGCTGTGCGACAGCTGGCGCCCCGACATCCTTCATGCGCACTCCCCCGCACTGGACGGGATGGCCGCCTTGCGGATCGCCCGCAAACGCCAGATCCCTCTCGTTTATGAAATCCGCGCGTTCTGGGAAGACGCGGCCGTGGGCAACGGCACCGGCCGGTTCGGCTCGCTGAAATATCGCCTGACCCGCGCTCTGGAGAATCGGGTTGTTGCGGGCGCCGATGCGGTGATGACGATTTGCCATGGACTTCGGGACGACCTTGTCGCGCGCGGTTTTCCCGGCGGCAAGATCGGCATCATGCCCAACGGCGTCGATCTGGGCCTGTTTGGCAATCCGCCCCCGCGCGATGCGGCGCTGGCCCAGGAACTCGGCCTTGGCGATGGCCCGGTGATCGGCTTCATCGGCAGTTTCTACGACTATGAAGGGATCGATGATCTGATCGATGCCATGCCACTGGTTCTGGCCCAGCATCCCGATGCGCGCCTGCTGCTGGTGGGCGGCGGGCCCATGACCGATGCCCTGCAACGCCGCGCGGAAGCGTCGCCTGCACGGGCTGCGATTCGTTTCGTCGGCAGAGTGCCGCATGCCGAGGTGGAGCGTTACTACGCGCTGACCGACATCATGGCCTATCCGCGCAAGGCCAGCCGCCTGACCGATCTGGTGACCCCGCTCAAACCGCTGGAGGCCATGGCGCAAGGCAAACTGGTTGCCGCTTCGGATGTTGGCGGCCATCGCGAACTGATGACCGATGGCGTTACCGGAACGCTGTTTGCCGCCGATAATCCCGAAGCCTGCGCCGCAGCCCTTTCCGTGTTGCTTTTCAACCGGAATCAATGGGCTGAACAGCGCCAGCGGGCGCAGGATCACGTACGCAAAAGCCATGATTGGGCACAAAATGTCACACGTTATCAAGACGTTTACCAAGCCCTGCTAGCTAATAGCGCACAATCAGGGTTTCCTGCCACAGTCGGATTGGGCGACTCGGCAAAGACCGGTGTCGAGCAGGAACAACAGGGGCTCCGAGGATCGTCATGCTGAAAACGCAAAAGTCCGCGCGTGAGAAACCACAAAAGGCGCCAATCAGCGCGCATCCGCTGTTTGGCGCGGTGGTCGCCTTATGGTTTGGGGCTCTGTTCGGGCTGGGCAGCGCGGTTCTGCCGGGCGGCCTGTACGAATCGCTGGTGAATCGCAGCGGCCTTGCCGCTGTGCTGCCTGCCGCTGCGCCGCCATTGGGATTGACCGCCCGCTTGCTGATCGCCCTCGCCGCGAGTGGGCTGGGTGTGGTGATCGGGCTGATGATCGCGCGCCAGATCAGCACGGCACAAGTGGCAGCCAAGCCATCGCGCAAGGTGCGGGCGCTGGATAGCGCGCCGCAACTGGCAATCGGGGCCGAGGATGATCAACGTCCGGCACGACGCCGGTCATTTACCCCGGCGGTTCCCGAATCAACACCCGAACCTGTGATCGAGGAAGCCACATGTGCGGCACCCGTTGCACAGGATCATGCCATCGAACCGGATCACTATGAACCGGCGTATGACACAGCGACAGAAGCGGATACCGCCGGGGAAGCGGACCTGGCAGATGAGCCAACGCTGTCCGACGACCGTTTCGAAAACCCCCTCACCCCCGGTACCGTGGACTGGGATGCCGTGACAGTTGGCGACGAAACCTTCGATGCCCCTGCGCTGCCGGAAGCTGTGGCCAATCAGGTCGACGTGCCCGCATCGGAGGCGCATGGCGATTTCGCAGCAGCGTTCGCCACAGGCCATACGCCCGCCCCGGCGTTCGCAGCCATTGCCAGCGACGCCATTGTCACCGATCCGCCCGAACCGGCGGTTCACGCCCATGCCCCGCAAGCGGTCCGCGCCCCAAGGCGCCGGATGCCACACCCCATCTCGCTG
Organism: Caenibius tardaugens NBRC 16725; assembly: GCF_003860345.1. Taxonomy (GTDB): domain Bacteria; phylum Pseudomonadota; class Alphaproteobacteria; order Sphingomonadales; family Sphingomonadaceae; genus Caenibius; species Caenibius tardaugens. The sequence goes on along the minus strand of NZ_CP034179.1, from coordinate 2,073,758 downwards.
CGACCGCTGGAACAACTCGGCATGGTCGAACTGGTCGAACGGCTGGCCCATGCCATTCACGCGCGGCAGGAACGCACGCGCGGCGACAGCCTTGCCCGTACCCCGGCCGACCTGTCACCTCCGGCCATCGTGCCCGCGGCCTTGCGCCCGATCACGTTTGACCACGATGACGATTTTGACGAGTTCGATGCATCCGAAGCGGCTTCGCTGTCGCTACCCATCGGCGATGAAGAACCCGCCGCTTTCCGCGTGGGTAGCCAAACCTCGATTTCGCTGGCTGCTGCCGCGATGACGCCGGATGATCAGCCGGAAGAACCCGATGACGGCCATAACCATGCCGAGAACGACGGATATTCTTCGCTGCTCAGCATCCAGAAACCGTTCCTTCCCCCCGATTGGGACAAGGAAGAAAGCGATGACGATGCGCCGGAAGATGCGCAAGACAATGCGATGGGAGAACGGGAATCCCTGTCCGAATCCGCGCTGTCCGAATCCGGTGCTGCGCTGATCCTGCGCCGCCCGCAAATCGACCATGCGGATACGGAACAGGCCCTGCGCGACGCGCTTGTCGGGCTGCAACAGATCGGCCGCACTGCCTGAACCCGCCCAAAGCCGATGTACCGGGCTGACCTGAACCCTGTGAGTGCCAAGCAAAAAACGCGCGCATAATCGCCTTCGCAGTTGCAAAGATGCGTTCCTGACGCCATGGGGGACCGTCGCACTCCTTCGCTGCATTTGCGGCGAGGCGATTCGTGCTTTTTGCCGAAGGCTGCTGCTGGGGATGCAGCGCCTGGCCTATAACAGGATGAGAATTTGATGGGTTACCCGGCGCCCCAAGGGCTTTATGATCCGCGCAACGAACACGACTCCTGCGGTGTGGGCTTCGTCGCTCATATTAAAGGCGAAAAATCGCACGCGATCGTAACCCAGGCGCTCGAAATTCTTGCCAATATTGATCATCGCGGCGCTGTCGGCGCCGATCCGCTGCTGGGCGACGGTGCCGGTATTCTCCTGCAGATTCCCGATCCGCTCTATCGCAACTGGGCCGAAGGCGAAGGGCTGACGCTCCCGCCGCTGGGCGAATATGCCGTGGCCATGTGCTTTCTTCCGCAGAACGAGAAAGCGCGCAGCTTCGTTGTCGAACAGTTCGAAAAGTACATTGCCAAGGAAGGGCAGGACCTGATCGGCTGGCGCGATGTGCCGACCACGCTGGACGGTCTGGGCAAGGCGGTACTGGCCTCGATGCCAATGATCCGTCAGGCTTTCATTGCGCGCGGCGCCAACTGCGCCGATCAGGATGCCTTCGAACGCAAGCTGATCACGATCCGCAAGCAATTGCAGAACCCGCTGGCCGAACTGGCGGAAAAGCATGCCATGCCGGAAATCGCCCAGCTTTACATGCCGAGCTTTTCCAGCCGCACCGTGGTGTACAAGGGCCTGCTGCTGGCAAACCAGGTCGAAACCTTTTACGACGACCTGACCAACCCCGACTGCGTCACCGCAATCGGTCTGGTGCACCAGCGCTTCTCGACCAACACGTTCCCGAGCTGGAAACTGGCACAGCCGTTCCGCTTCATCGCCCATAACGGCGAAATCAACACCGTGCGCGGCAACGTCAACTGGATGAACGCCCGCCGCCGCACGATGGAAAGCGAACTGCTCGGCCCCGATCTCGACAAGCTGTGGCCGATCATCCCGCATGGCCAGTCCGACACGGCCTGCCTCGACAACGCGCTCGAACTGCTGCTGGCCGGTGGTTACAGCCTGTCGCACGCGATGATGATGCTGATCCCTGAAGCCTGGGCCAAGAACCCGCTGATGGATCCGGCACGCAAGGCGTTCTACGAATATCACGCCGCGCTGATGGAACCCTGGGATGGCCCGGCTGCCGTGGCGTTCACCGATGGCCGCCAGATCGCGGCCACGCTGGACCGTAACGGCCTGCGTCCGGCGCGCTTCTGCGTGACGCGCGACGATATCGTCTGCATGGCTTCGGAAAGCGGCGTCCTGCCGTTCCGGGAAGAAGACATCATCCGCAAGTGGCGGCTCCAGCCGGGCCGCATGTTGCTGATCGATCTCGCGCAGGGCCGCATCATCGAGGATGAAGAGGTCAAGGCCGAACTCGCCAATGCCGAACCTTATGCCAAGTGGCTCGAGCAGACGCAGTACAAGCTTGAAGATCTCGATATGGTGGAAACCGAGGCGGTGCACGTCCCGGTAGCGACCACCAGCCTGCTCGATCGCCAGCAGGCCTTTGGCTACACGCAGGAAGACATCAACAAGTTCCTCGAACCGATGGCGCGCGATGGCGACGATCCGCTGGGTTCGATGGGCACGGATACGCCGATTGCGGTCCTGTCGGCGCGCCCGCGCATGCTGTACGATTACTTCAAGCAGAACTTCGCACAGGTCACCAATCCGCCGATCGACCCGATCCGCGAAGAACTGGTGATGAGCCTGCTGTCGATGATCGGCCCGCGTCCGAACCTGCTCGGTCGCGATGCCGGTTCGCACAAGCGCCTCGAAGTGATGCAGCCGATCCTGACCGACGAAAACGTCGCCAAGATTCGTTCGGCCGAAGAAACGCTCGACAAGGCGTTCCGCACCAGCACGCTGGACATGACCTGGGATGCCGCCAGCGGCGCCGCAGGCCTTGCCGATGCGATCAAGGATCTCTGCACCGCCGCCACCGAAGCGGTTCTGGCGGACAAGAACATCCTGATCCTGTCCGACCGGGCACAGGGCCCGGATCGCATTCCGATCCCAGCCCTGCTGGCAACGGCTGCGGTCCACCACCACCTCGTCCGTCAGGGCCTGCGCATGCAGACCGGCCTGGTGGTCGAAACCGGCGAAGCGCGCGAAGTGCACCATTTCTGCGCTCTCGCCAGCTATGGCGCAGAAGCCATCAACCCTTATGTCGCCTTCGAAACGCTGGAACAGATCCGCGTCGAGAAGGAAATCGGCCTGTCTGCCGAAAAGGTTCAGCAGAACTATATCAAGGCGATCGGCAAGGGCATTCTCAAGGTCATGTCCAAGATGGGCATCTCGACCTACCAGTCGTATTGCGGCGCGCAGATTTTCGATGCCGTCGGCCTCAACAGCAGCTTCGTGGATCAGTACTTCACGGGCACCGCGACGACGATCGAAGGCATCGGCTTGCTTGAAGTGGCCGAGGAAACGGTCCGCCGCCACGCGGACGCCTTTGGTGACAATCCGATCTACCGCAAGATGCTCGATGTGGGCGGTATGTACCAGTATCGCCTGCGCGGCGAAGACCATGCCTGGACCCCGGCGAACATCGCCAATCTCCAGCATGCCGTGCGTGGCAACGACTGGAAGAACTACGCCGAATTCGCGAAGTCGATCAACGAACAGTCGGAACACCTGCTGACCATTCGTGGGCTGATGGACCTCAAGAAGGCCGACAAGCCGCTCGATCTCTCCGAAGTCGAACCGGCCAGCGAAATCGTCAAGCGTTTCGCCACCGGCGCGATGAGCTATGGCTCGATCAGCTGGGAAGCGCATACCACGCTGGCAGTCGCGATGAACCGCATTGGCGGCAAGTCGAACACCGGTGAAGGCGGCGAAGATCCCAAGCGTTTCCAGCCGCTGCCCGATGGCGATTCGATGCGTTCGGCGATCAAGCAGGTCGCTTCGGGCCGCTTTGGCGTGACCACCGAATACCTCGTCAACTCGGACGATATCCAGATCAAGATGGCGCAGGGTGCCAAGCCCGGCGAAGGCGGCCAGCTGCCCGGCCACAAGGTCGACAAGGTGATCGGCAAGACCCGTCACTCGACCCCGGGTGTCGGCCTGATCTCGCCCCCGCCGCATCACGACATCTACTCGATCGAAGACCTTGCCCAGCTGATTCACGATCTCAAGAACGTGCAGCCCAAGGCGCGCGTTTCGGTCAAGCTGGTGTCCGAAGTCGGTGTCGGCACCGTGGCTGCGGGCGTATCCAAGGCCCGCGCCGATCACGTGACCATTTCGGGTTATGAAGGCGGCACCGGCGCTTCGCCGCTGACCAGCCTGACCCATGCCGGTTCGCCGTGGGAAATCGGCCTGGCCGAAACCCAGCAGACCCTGCTGCTCAACGATCTGCGCAGCCGCATTGCGGTGCAGGTCGACGGTGGCCTGCGCACCGGCCGCGACGTTGCGATCGGCGCGCTGCTGGGCGCGGATGAATTCGGTTTCGCCACCGCGCCGCTGATCGCGGCCGGGTGCATCATGATGCGCAAGTGCCATCTCAACACTTGCCCGGTTGGCGTCGCCACCCAGGACCCGGTGCTGCGTGCGCGCTTCACCGGCGCCCCCGAACACGTCATCAACTATTTCTTCTTCGTGGCTGAGGAACTGCGCCAGATCATGGCGGAGATGGGCTTCCGCACATTGGAAGAAATGGTCGGCCGGGTCGATCGTCTCGACATGAAGAAGGCGATTGCCCACTGGAAGGCGCAAGGCGTGGACCTGTCCCGCCTGCTCTATCAGGTGCCGCTCGAGGCGGGCAAATCGCTCCGCCACACCGGTGGCCAGGATCACGGTCTCGAAAAGGCGCTCGACGTCGACCTGATCGATGCCGCGAAAGGCGCGATCGAAAACGGCGAAACGCTGATTATCGACCGGCCGATCCGCAATGTGAACCGCACCGTGGGCGCCATGCTTTCGGGCCGGATCGCGGAAAAGCACGGCCATGCCGGGCTCAAGCCGGAACAGCTGCGCATCAACCTGTCGGGGGTTGCCGGGCAGAGCTTCGGCGCATGGCTGGCCCATGGCGTCACGCTCGATCTCGTGGGCGATGCCAACGACTATGTCGGCAAGGGCCTTTCGGGTGGCCGCGTGATTGTGCGCCAGCCCGCCGGGGTGGACCGCAAACCGACCGAGAACATCATCGTCGGCAACACGGTGCTTTATGGCGCCATTGCCGGTGAAGCCTACTTGAACGGTGTCGCGGGCGAACGGTTCGCCGTGCGCAATTCGGGCGCCATCGCGGTGGTCGAAGGCACCGGCGATCATGGCTGCGAATATATGACCGGCGGTGTTGTTGTGGTTCTCGGCAAGACCGGCCGCAATTTCGCTGCGGGCATGTCGGGCGGGATCGCCTACGTCTATGACGAAGACGGCCTGTTCGAAAAGCTGTGCAACCCGGCGCAGGTCGATCTGGAAAAGATCGTCCCGCTGCCGAGCGAGGAAGAAGGCCTGGGCCGTCCGCAACAGCGGCCCTCAAGCATTGACGATTTCGGGATCGGCGATCCGCTGTACCACGATGCCGAACGTCTCAAAATCCTGGTTGAGCGGCACAAGCTGCACACCGGTTCGGCCCGTGCGGCCGAACTGCTCGAAGACTGGGATAACGCGCTGACGAAATTCGTGAAGGTTATGCCGCGCGACTACCGCAACGCACTCAAGCTGCTCGAAGCCGAGCGCAACGAAGCCGCCAGCGTGGCTGCGGAATAAGGATCAGGTTCAGACAATGGGTAAGGAAACCGGATTTCTCGAGTACGAGCGGAAAGACCGTGGCTATCTCGATCCGAAGGAACGGGTAAAGAATTACAAGGAATTTGTTGTTCCGCTGGCCGAGGGTGATCTGCGCACCCAGGCGGCGCGCTGCATGAACTGCGGCATTCCGTACTGCCATAACGGCTGCCCGGTGAACAACATGATCCCGGACTGGAACCACCTGACGTATGAAGGCGACTGGCGCGATGCGCTGGAAGTCCTGCATTCGACCAACAACTTCCCGGAATTCACCGGCCGCATCTGCCCCGCCCCGTGCGAGGCGAGCTGCACGCTGAACATCGTCGATACGCCGGTCAGCATCAAGTCGATCGAATGCGCCATTGTCGATCGTGGATGGAAAGAAGGCTGGATCGAGCCGCAAGTCCCGGCGAAGCGCACGGGCAAATCGGTTGCGGTCGTCGGTTCGGGTCCGGCGGGCATGGCCTGCGCCCAGCAATTGGCGCGCGCTGGCCATTCCGTGACCCTGTTCGAAAAGAACGACCGGATTGGCGGACTGCTGCGTTACGGCATTCCCGACTTCAAGATGGAAAAGCATCTGATCGAGCGTCGCAAGAAGCAGATGGAAGCCGAAGGCGTGACAGTACGTACTTCGACCGAAATCGGCGTGGACGTGTCGTTCAGGTCGCTGAAGGAAAACTTCGACGCGGTTGTGCTGTCTGGCGGTGCGGAAGATCCGCGCGGCCTGCAAATCCCCGGGGCGGAACTGCCGGGCCTCCATTTCGCGATGGATTTCCTGACCCAGCAGAACAAGCGCAATGCCGGCGATGATGAACGCACCGCCGCGCCGGACGGTTCGCTGCTGGCAACCGGCAAGCATGTCGTCGTGATCGGCGGCGGCGATACGGGCAGCGACTGCGTCGGCACCTCCAACCGTCAGGGCGCCGCCAGCGTGACCCAGCTTGAAATCATGCCCAAGCCGCCGGTGAAGGAAAACAAGGCTCTGACCTGGCCCGATTGGCCGCTCAAGCTGCGCACCTCGAGCAGCCATGACGAAGGTGTGGACCGCGACTGGGCCGTGCTGACCAAGCGCGTCGTCGGTGAAAACGAGGTCACCGGCCTCGAATGCGTCCGCGTCGAATGGAACAACGGCAAGATGGAAGAAGTGCCGGGCAGCGAATTCACGCTGAAGGCCGACCTGATCTTCCTGGCGATGGGCTTCCTCGGCCCGCGCAAGCCCGGCATGATCGATCAGTCCGGCGTCACCCTGACCGACCGCGGCAATGTCGACGCCAATGTGCAGGACTACAAGACCAGCGAAGACATGGTTTTCGCTTGCGGCGATATGCGCCGTGGCCAGAGCCTGGTCGTCTGGGCGATCCGCGAAGGGCGCCAGTGCGCGCGCGCCGTGGACGAAGCCCTGATGGGGGTCAGCGAACTGCCGCGCTGAGCGGATCGGGGCGCATCGCAACAAACACACACACAGGGCGGCCCTCGGGTCGCCCTGTTCGTTTCTGCATGGCACGAACTGCGACTATGGGCATCGGCGGAAGCGGCGGCCGGAAGAACCGACGCAAGTGGTGTCTGCTTCGTACCTTGCGCATGGGTGCAAAGGCAGAACATGCTACCCTCTGGTCTTGTGCCCGGAATGCGCGCAGTAACGCGCCTATGGCCATCCCCCGCTTTCGCACCGCCTTACTGGCATTTGCCCTGATCCTGCCAACCGCGAGCCCGGCCGCGACACCAGCCGCCGGTCTCTATCGCGGCGATGCAGGCCATGAAGTGGCCGCCGAACTGCTGCTGGGCGAAGACGGGACCTATTACTACGCGCTTTCCGTGGGCGCGCTGGACGAGGAATCGCGCGGGCGCTGGGAAGAGCACGATGGCGTGATCACGCTGATCACCGATCCCAAGCCGGTGCCGCCGCGCTTTGCCCTGTTGACCGATCCCAATGAGCCGGTGCGCACCATGCAGGACCCCCCGCCCTATCTTCTGGTGACCATGCCCAACGGGCGTGGCGTGCCGGGCATCGATTTCATTGTCCACTGCGCCGATGGCACAACGATCAGTGATTATACGCAAGTGGATGGCTGGGGCACCGTTGACGAGGGACCGGGGTGTGACAATCCGCAATGGGTGGAATTGCATGAGGCCATTCATGACATTCATTCGGAGCCGGTAGTCATCCCCGCCGGAACGAAATCCCTGCATTTCCGGTTGATTCCCAACGATGTCGGACAAGTCGATCTGACCGGCGCGATTGCCTCGATCGAGGGGGACAGTCTTCTCCTGATGCAGGAACGCGGTTTGCTCCGTTTCCAGCGCGTGGCCGCAGCGGAAACCCCGGAAAAACCGCCAGAGTAGCGCCTACAACTGCCAGTCGATGGCACCGCGCCCATGCGCTTCGAGAAACGCGTTGGCCTGGCTGAACGGTTTCGATCCGAAAAAACCGCGATGGGCGGACAGTGGGCTGGGATGCACCGATCGCAGGATCAGATGCCGGCTGTTGTCCCGCAGCGCGGGAATGCGCGCCGCCTTGGCCTGTGCGTGGCTGCCCCAAAGGATGAAAACCGATGGCTCGGCACGCTCCGCCACGGCCGCCACAGCCGCGTCGGTAATCGCATCCCAGCCTTTTCCGGCGTGCGATCCGGCCTGTCCCGATTCGACAGTCAACGCATTGTTGAGCAGCAAGACCCCCTGCCGCGCCCATCCTTCGAGATTGCCATGTCCGGGTGGTGCGATCTCCAGGTCGCCGCGCAATTCCTTGAAGATATTCACCAGCGACGGCGGCGGACGCACCCCTTCGGGTACCGAGAAACTGAGCCCGTGCGCCTGCCCCGGCCCGTGATAGGGATCTTGCCCCAGAATCACGACCTTGACCGCATCCAGCGGAGTCAGTTCAAGCGCCCGCAAACGCGTGCCGCGCGGCGGAAAAATGGCTTTTCCCGCGGCTTCTTCCGCCCGCAACCAGCCCCCCAGTTTCCGCGCTTCTGCGGTGTCCAGGGCAGGTTGCACGGCAGGCTGCCAGCTTGAAGGAACGGTGTCGCTCATTCGACCTGCCTAACGCGTTGCGCAAATCCTTGCCAGCCGGGGCTTTCGCTCCTGCACAGATAAGCCTAGGGAACCCTCATGGCTGTCTATTTTCATGAAGAAGATCTGCCCGAGGGCGTGCTTGCGCCCGGGCCGGTTGCCGTCGATACCGAAACCATGGGGCTGATCACCCCGCGCGATCGTTTGTGCGTGGTGCAGATCAGCGACGGAAAGGGTGACGAACACCTGATCCGTTTCGGTGTGAACAGCGCTTACGATGCGCCCAATCTCAAGGCGGTGCTGGCTGATCCGGAACGGGTGAAAATCTATCACTATGCCCGATTCGATCTTGCCGCGATCCAGCATTATCTGGGCGTGATGGCGGCACCGGTGTTCTGCACGAAGATCGCCAGCAAGCTGACCCGCACCTATACCGACCGTCACGGCCTGAAAAATCTCGTGAGCGAGCTTCTGGGCAAGGAAATTTCCAAGCAGCAGCAATCGAGCGACTGGGGCGCCCCGGTGCTGAACGATGCGCAGCGGGAATATGCGGCATCCGACGTGCGCTATCTACACCAGTTGCGCGATGTGTTCGTGGAACGGCTGGCACGCGAAAACCGCACGCATATCGCACAGGCCTGCTTCGATTTTCTTCCGGCGCGCGCGCTGCTTGATCTGGCGGGCTGGCCGGAACACGATATATTCAGCCACGAATGAGTAGTATCACCCCGCAAGCATGAGCGAACAGGCCGACATCATCCGCGACAGCCGGCGCGTTATGGCAGCCCCCGGCGGGGCGCATGATCGGCTGGTCGGTTTTCTTTCGAAGGCCCTGCCTGCGGCGATCGGCGTGCTCGTGGCCCTGATGGTGCTGTTTCCCTTCGCCCCGCGCGGCGACATCAGCTTTCTGCTCGATCGCAACGACGTGGCCGTGATCCGCGACCGGTTACGCGTGGACGATGCGATGTATCGCGGGATCGACAACAAGGGTCGCCCTTTTTCGCTGACCGCCGGGCAAGCCGTGCAGCGCAGTTCGCGCGAGGGCATCGTCCGCATGGAAGACCTGAAGGCACGCATCCTGCTGTCTGACGGGCCTGCGGTCATTTCCGCCGACAACGGCCGTTACGACATCGACAAGGATGTGGTTTCGGTGGACGGGCCGGTCAGCTTTACCGCATCGGACGGATATCGCATGGTCGCCCGCGATGTTGCGATCAATCTGGGCACGCGCAAACTGCTTGGCCAGGGCAGAGTGGAAGGTGCCCTCCCCGCCGGCACGTTCAGCGCCGATCATATTTCTGCCGATCTTGGCGAGCGGGTTGTTGCCCTTTACGGCAATGCGCGCCTGCAGATGGTTCCCGGCAAACTGAGGATGCCGCAATGACAATGAAGCGCCACGCATTTACCTCCCTCCGCTATGCCGCGGCCGGTTTTGTGCTGACTCTGACGGCAATGGGCGGGGTGCAGCTCTATGCCCAGGCGCTGAAAGGCCATAACACGAAGGCCCCGGTCAATTTCGCAGCCGACCGGATCGAATTGCAGGACCGGCAGGACCGCGTGGTGCTGTCGGGCAATGTCGACATCACGCAGGGGGAACTGCGGCTGAAGGCGGCCCGTACCACGGTGGACTATACCAATGCCGGTTCGCTGACCGTGCAACGGATTACCGCAACCGGCGGTGTCAATGTCACGCGCGGCACGGAAAGCGCGCAGGGCAATGTCGGGATTTACGACTTCAACAACCGGGTCATCACGCTGGTCGGCAATGTCGCCCTGCGCCGTGGCGGCGATACGTTGAATGGCCAACGCCTGACCATGGATCTCGATACCGGGGTGTCCAGTGTCGACGGGCGCGGCGGTGCGGGTGGCGGAACCAACGGTGGCCGTGTAACCGGGACCTTCTCGGTCCCAGGCTGACGTACGCTTCCCAACAGCACAGCCCATGGTCGTACCAGTCAGGCCTGCCCTGGCGGCAGGGCTTCGCATCGCTATGTGATTTTCCATTTTCCTACACGCCCAGCCGTGTGTAGCTGGATTCGGGTCTTTCGCCACAATGCAAAGGATCCGCGATGCAGCCTCCCTTCCCGATCTCCGCGCCTGCCGGTTACGCCCCCGCTTTCGCGCTGGGTTATGCCGACGAAACAGGCACACTGGCCCTTGTGACCGGGGCAACGCCCCTGCCCGTTCGGATGACGGATACGGACGAACCGGGCGCCGCTGCCCCGCCGCTTGAAGGCAGTACCACGGGCGCCTTTCTCGAAGGGCCTTTCCAGCCCCGGCCGGATACACCGGTAATCCTGGCATTATGGGGCACATGGGAAGGAACCGTGCAACTGGAGCGCACGGCAACCGGCGGAGCGCCGCGCCTGCCGACCACGATGGCGGGCGAGCCTTGGGGCACATTCACCGCCAATGCCTGCGAACCGGTGTGGGTGGAAAACGAGCCGACAGCAGAACTCTATCTCGCGATTACCGTCACGTCCGGCACCCTCCATTACCGGATCGCACAATGAGCGCGCCCGATCTCATCGCACGCGGCATGGCGTCAGCGGCCCTCCGGCAATCCCGCGCCAGTGCGAGACCCCCGGGGTGGACCCAGATCGCCGCGATTGCCCCGACAGGCACAGCATTGGCGGAATTTACGGCGATCCCCTCAGGCTTTGCCGATCTGATCCTGTCGCTTGAAGGAGTCAGCCACGACAATGCCAGCAACACCAGCCTGACCATCGCGTTATCGGGTGATGGCGTGACATTCAGCACCGCCGCGACAATCGCCGCGAGCGCCGCCGCCGTGGTGACATGGCACGGCGCGGTCGAATTGTGCCGTTACACCGCCAATGCCGGAATGGGGAAAGCCGCGATCGGCAATCTCGCCACGACCCCGGCCAGCGCCTCTGTCTCCAGCACTTTTGCCTGGCGCGTCAATGGCGGCATAAAGGCCGTTCGGCTTGCTCCCGCCGCGGGATTGTTCGATGCTGGAACGATCGGCCTTTACGGGCGCTAGCGAAAGTCAGCGTTTATCGGAAGCCGCGCGGGCAATTTCGGCCAGTTCCTGCGCCAGCAATATTTCCGCCGACTGGTTGTTGGACATCAGCGTGCGGTGCAGCGCCACGAGCCGTTGCACCAGCCGTTCCAGCCGCCGCCCCTGCCAACGGCGCAGTTGCACCGCGAGATCGCGTTTATCGCGGAAGAATATCCGCCGCGCCCGGGTTTCCTGTTCCAGCAAGGCCGCCACATCGCCCCGGGGGCCCACTTTCGCCGCGAGTTGCGCAAGTTGCGCCGCGCGACGTTCAAAGGCCAGCAAGAGGCCCACAGGATTGAGAGAAAGATCGCGCATGCGCTTCAATTCACCCGCAAGGCGGGAAACTTCGCCCGACAGCACCGCATTGACGAGTGGCATGAAACCATCTTCTTCCGTCTTCGCGCCAATCGCGTCGAGCGCTTCGGCATCGGCCGTGCGCGGGGCCTGCGCACTGGCGTCAAGAAAGGTTGCCAGCTTGGTCACTTCCGACTGTGCCAGCCGGACATCGAGACCGGACGACCGGGCAATCCGTTCCGCCAGATCGCCGCCCAGCCGCACCCCGGCCGCATCGGCCATCTGCCGTACGGTTGACGTCACGGCGGCAAGATCGGGCGGGTAGAACATGGCCACCAGGCAATCGTCCCGCGGTTCGAGCAACTTGGCCGTGCGCGACTTGTCCGTGGCGGCCCCGGCAACGATCAGCACGGGGCAAGCGGCGCCTTCGCCCGCATCCTTGGTTTCGAGCAGAATTTTCAGCGCATCGTGCGCTTCATCGCCATTGGCGCGGATCAGGATATGGCGATTGCCGCCGAACAACGAGGTTGAACGCGCCTCGTCCCCCAGGCGCACCGGATCGCGCCGCAGTTCCGCGCCCGACAGTTCCACCCGTTCACCCGGATCGTCGAGCATCGCGGCAATCCTGTCCGCCGCCATCGATGCGCCAGCTTCATCCTGTCCGCAGAAGAAGAAAACCCCGCATTGCCGCACCGCCTTGGGGGCGGAGGCGGCAAAATCGCGCTGCGTCGCCTTCACTTGGCCGCCTGTTCCCGGCGGTTCATGCGCAATGCGATGCTCGTCACGATCCGGTCAGCCAGATCGCGGGCGAGGTTTTCGCGCGCTGTCTGTTCCGCAGCGATAATTGCATATTCGGAACTGACCACATCGATCCCCGCATCGGAACCCGCAGTGGCATCCAGCACGGTTTCGCCGTTCGTCGCATCGACCAGTTGATAGCGGGCGCGCAGGGTAAACCGTTCACGACCGATCGTGTCGTTGCCCAGCAGGCCCAACCCGGTCAGGTCTTCGTCGAGCTTCACCGTCAGCACATAACGCGCCGCGCCCTGATCCACCCCGCTGGGGGCCAACCGATCGCGCAGGGCATTGCGCAGCAACCAGCCTGCCCGCCCTTCGATCGGGACGACGTCGACATTGGCCAATCCGCGTGCGATCGCCCCCTTGCTACCCCCGGCATACATCGGTTGCAGCCCGCATCCCGCCAGCGCGGTGCAGGCCACAGCCAGAAGAAGCGGGGTCAACCGCTTCATGCGACGATATTCACCAAACGGTCGGGCACCACGATCACCTTGCGCACCTGGGCTCCATCCAGCGTACGCTGCACTTTCTCGGAAGCCAGTGCAAGCGCCTCAAGCTCTTCATTGGGCAGGCCTTTGGCAACGGTCAGCGTATCGCGCAGCTTGCCCTTGACCTGCACCGCCACAGTAACCTCGTCCTCCACCAGCAAGGCCGGATCGACATCCGGCCAGGCGGCATCGGCAATCAGCCCGGCATGACCGGCCTGTGCCCAGGCTTCTTCGGCAAGGTGCGGCATCATTGGCGAGGCCAGCAGCAGAATTGTGCGAATCGCATTCGACCGGCTGGCCGAAGGACCGGCCTTGTCGACCGCCGACGCCAGTTCGTAGATCCGCGCCACCGCCTTGTTGAACGACAGCGCCTCGATATCGTCGGCAATGGCGGCAACAGCCTGATGGGTCTTGCGATCCAGCGCCTTGTCTTCGCCCACGGCCTGCGCGTCGTACTGGGCGAACAGGCGCCACAGGCGCTGCACGAAACGCCAGCAACCTTCGATCCCGGCTTCCGACCACGGCAGATCGCGTTCGGGCGGGCTGTCCGACAGCATAAACCACCGCACCGCATCGGCGCCATAACGCGCGACAATCTCGTCCGGGTCGACGACGTTCTTCTTCGACTTGGACATCTTGATCACGCGGCCCACATCGACCGGTGCACCATCCGTCTTAAGCACGGCACTATCGCTTCCGCGATCGATCTCGCCTGGGCTGAAATAGACCGGCTGGCCATTGCCGGGATCGACACGCGAATAAGTTTCGTGCGTGACCATGCCCTGCGTAAACAGGCTGGCAAACGGTTCCGCGAAATCGATCTTGCCGATATGTTGCAGCGCGCGCGTCCAGAACCGGGCGTAGAGCAGGTGCAGGATCGCATGTTCGATCCCGCCGATATACTGTTCCACCGGCAGCCACTTGGCCAGTTCTTCCCGGTCGAACGGCTTGTCCGACGGCTGGCTGGCGAAGCGGAGGAAATACCACGAACTGTCGACAAATGTGTCGAGCGTATCGGTTTCCCGTTCCGCCTTGCCGCCGCATTTGGGGCAATCGACATGTTTCCAGGTCGGATGGCGCAGCAGCGGATTGCCCGGCGTCGAGAAATCGACATCCTCAGGCAGCGTTACCGGCAACTGTGCCTTGGGCACGGGGACAACACCGCATGTCCCGCAATGGACGAACGGAATCGGCGTGCCCCAGTACCGCTGGCGCGAAACGCCCCAGTCACGAAGGCGCCACACGGTTGTGCCGTTGCCCCAGCCGCCAGCTTCGGCGCGGGCGATGACATCCGCCTTGGCGGCTTCGACATCCATCCCGTCAAGGAACTGTGAATTCACCAGCGTACCCGGCCCGGTATAGGCTTCATCGCCGGCAAACACCCGATCGGTGTCAAAACCTTCGGCGATGACGCGCGTCACCGGCAAGGCGTATTTACGGGCGAAATCGAGATCGCGCTGATCGTGTGCCGGACAACCGAACACCGCCCCGGTGCCGTAATCCATCAGCACGAAATTGGCGATGTAGAGCGGCAGCGCCTGATCCTGGAACGGATGGCGAAGACGCAGGCCGGTATCGTATCCGAACTTTTCCTGCGTTTCGATCTCGGCCGCGGTCGTGCCGCCCTGACGGCATTGCTCGACAAAGGCAGCGGCATCGGGATTGCCGGCGGCGAGCGCCTGCGCAACCGGGTGATCCGCCGCAATCGCCACGAAACTGGCGCCGAAAATCGTGTCCGGACGGGTAGTGAAGACCTCGATCTCCGCATCCTTGCCCGGTTCGAACAGGGTGACGTTCGGGCCTTCCCCTTCTGCGGAAGGGATAACCTGGAAACGGAATTGCAGGCCCTGGCTCTTGCCGATCCAGTTTTCCTGCATCAGGCGCACCTTGTCGGGCCAGTTTTCCAGCCCGCCCAATCCGTCGAGCAGATCCTGGGCAAAATCGGTGATTTTCAGGAACCACTGGCTCAGCTTGCGCTTTTCCACCAGCGCGCCCGAGCGCCAGCCGCGCCCGTCGATCACCTGTTCGTTGGCCAGCACGGTCTGGTCAACCGGATCCCAGTTGACCGCGCTTTCCTTGCGATAGACCAGCCCGCCTTCATAGAGATCGAGAAACAGCGCCTGTTCCTGACCGTAATAATCCGGTTCGCACGTGGCGATTTCGCGGCTCCAGTCGAGCGCGAAACCGAGGCGCTTGAGCTGCGCCTTCATGTTGGCGATATTTTCCCGCGTCCATCCGCCCGGATGCACGCCCTTTTCCATGGCCGCGTTTTCCGCCGGCATGCCGAAAGCATCCCACCCCATCGGGTGCAGCACTTCATGGCCGCGCATCCGCTTGTAGCGGGCCAGCACATCGCCCATCGTGTAATTGCGGACGTGGCCGATATGGATGCGCCCCGAAGGATAGGGGAACATCTCCAGCACGTAGCTTTTCGGCTTCGAGCTGTTGCTGTCGGCCTTGAAGCTTTGCGCGTCTTCCCACGCACGCTGCCAGCGCCCGTCGGCCAGCGACGGGTTAAAACGGTTCTCGCTCATAATTTTGTATCGCCCGCGCGGCGTCAGCCGGCGATAGCCGACCGCCGCAATTCACGCGCCTTGGTCAGAATGATATCTTCCAGCTTCTGGATCGTAGCGGCCTCAATCGGCGCTTCCACCCAGGTTCCGCCACCGACCGCGACCTGGCGGCTGGCTGCAACACGCAGAGCATCGGCGCGCAGATCCTGATCCAGAATCGTCACGGATACTTTCATGCGTTCCGCCGGATTGCGGGGATTGGCGTACCAGTCCGTCACGATCACGCCGCCAGCACTGTCCGTCTGGAGCAAGGGCATGAACGAGAGTGTTTCGAGGCTGGCTTTCCAGAGATAGGCATTCACGCCGATCGTGGTGACCTTGGCGGCTGCGATATCGGCCTTCGGCCGCTCTTTCTTGCCGCATGCGCCAAGGCTGGCAAGCGCGGCGGCGACAAGCAGAGCCTGGCCAGCGCGGCGGGCAAAATGGGTGCGGGGTTTGCTGCTGACAATATTCAAGACCGTGTTCCCGTATCGAATGGGGCAGCAGCCGCACTAGGGACTCCCGCCAGTCATGGGTTCGCCTCTATAGCCCACAGGTGCGCGGCGGCAAGGGCCAACGGCCAGACGGCCGGGAACAAGCCATGAGAAATGCACATAAGCCCGCCGGACCGGGAACATCGCAACGCGATTTTGTGTGCCCTTTGCAACAGTTCGCAAAAAGACTCAGCGAATGGCCGCAAAGGCTGGAATTTCGCGACAGATTGCGTATTGTATATCGGAAGAACATCTCCCTGCCCCAAGACCGTCGAGTCGACAGGGCAAGGCAGGGGCAAACGTTCTCGCAATAGTATTGGGGAGCCGCCACCCGAAATCAACGGGTTGGCAGGTAAAAGAGGTGACGTAAAAGTGTCCAACAGGGTTCACAAGGCCAAGCTACGCAGCGGTATTTCCGCAGCGATGCTCGGTGCCACCGTGGCCCTTGCACTTGCTATCCCCAGCGCGGGCTTCGCCCTTGTCGGTTCGAACAGCAAAAGTGTCAGCCTCGCCGCACGCGGCAGCTTCGCATCCTTCACACCGGCGTCGGTCGATCCTCGCATGGCCAGGCTGGTGGCGGAACATGGCGCCACAGGCGGACGTCTGATGCGCTTTACCCCGGCGGGCGGGTTCAACCGTCCGGACCGTTCGGTGACCGTCGCCGTGCGCGTGGATGACAAGGTGGCGCGCGCGATTTCCGTGCGCACCACGATTGCCGCGGCACAGGGCAAAGTCGGCCAGAACACGGTTCTGATCACGCCGACCCGTTACGATCTGGGTATGGCCCGCGATTATCGCAGCTTCGCACAGCCGGTTCTGCAACAGAGCGAACTGCGCAAGATCGATATGCCCGATCTGTCCACCTTCAAATCGGGCAAGGGCGAAGCAACGGCCAAGCCGGGCCGCTTCTCCGCGCATATCGATATTGAAGAACAGGGCCCCACAGGCCGCGCACCGCGCACGTTGGAAGCGATGAATGGCCAACGGCTTGATGTCGGCGGCAGTTACCGCGTCACCCGCAATCTCGATGTGACGGCCGGTGTGCGATATTCGCAGGAACGCGATCGTCTCGGCCCGCTGACCGATCAGGAAAGCCAGGCCGTTTACGTCGGTACCCAGTTCCGTTTCTAAGCGAAATTCGGTTCATCCAAAAAACATCATCTAAATAACTTTATGCGCCATTGTGCGCTTGCCGGGTCATGGCCGTTTGCATACTCTCCTTCCTGTTGGGACCAACAGAGAGGAGCCTTTATGGCGAAAGTGGCTATCGTTACGGGCGGTACGCGCGGCATTGGTGAAGGCATTTGCCTTGCACTCAAGGAGCAGGGACGGACCGTCGTTGCCAACTATGCCGGCAACGATGACAAGGCGCGCGCTTTTACCGATAGAACAGGCATACCGGCATACCGATGGGATGTGGGTGATCACGCCGCCACCATGGAAGGCTGCAAACGGATCGAGGCCGAGATCGGGCCGATCGATATCGTCGTGAACAACGCCGGGGTCACGCGCGATGGTGTCTTGCACAAGATGAGCTGGGAAGACTGGGATGACGTGATCCGGATCAACCTCGGCGGCTGCTTCAACATGGCCAAGGCGACATTCCCCGGAATGCGGGACCGCGGCTGGGGCCGCGTCGTCAATATCGGCTCCGTCAATGGTCAGGCGGGCCAATATGGGCAGGTCAACTATGCTGCCGCGAAATCAGGCATTCACGGATTCACCAAGGCATTGGCGCAGGAAGGCGCAAAGTTCGGCGTAACCGTCAACGCCATCGCACCCGGTTATATCGATACCGATATGGTCGCCGCAGTGCCCCAACCGGTGCTGGACAAAATCATCGCGCGCATTCCCATCGGGCGCCTCGGCCATGCCTCGGAAATTGCCCGCGGCGTCAGCTTCTTCACAGCGGATGACGCGACCTTCGTCACCGGTTCGACCATGTCGATCAACGGCGGACAACACATGTACTGATCAGCGAGGAAAGTGCCGGGCATCCGTCCGGCACTTTCATAGTGCTTGATCCCCGTTCGCGCGCCGGGCAGGACACAGCATGGCCACGCATTATCATCCTCCGGTGAAACGGTCCGTGGAGATTGCCGGACACAAGACATCCATCAGTCTCGAACCGGTTTTCTGGGACATGCTGAAAGAGGCCTCTGCCCGGCTCGGCATTCCGCTCAACGCGCTGATTGCGCGAATCGATTCGGAACGCATTCAGGCCGAAACGCCGCCCGGACTGGCGGGTGCCCTGCGCCTTTGGCTGGTGGCGCAATTACGCGCGGGCACGATCTCTCAGTAATTGCCGGGCGGATCGCTTGCCGGAAAACTTTCATCCGATTGTTGGTCGGCGGTCGTCCATTCGCGTTTCGGTTTGTCGCGCATGGCCTTGGGCCCCGCATCGCGTACCTGGGAAAAGTTTTCCTTGTCGGTTTCGCCACTAGCAAACGCGGGCTGGCCGCTATGGCTCTTCTTGCCGGATAGATAGCGAAAACCGGCATAACCTGCGGCAGCAAGCGCTGCGAGTTTGATCATAAAGCTCATAGTCGAAACTCCTCTGCTTTGCCGTTCAACGCATGAGAGGCAGAGAAGCTCCGATATATAAGACCTAGCCGTCGCCCACACGCTCCACCTGAGCGCCCAGCAGAGAGAGTTTCTCTTCCAGCCGTTCATATCCACGATCGAGGTGATACAGGCGATGCACCTGCGTCTGGCCTTCCGCCGCCAGACCGGCGATCACCAGGCTCATCGATGCGCGCAGATCGGTTGCCATGACTTCGGCACCCGTAAGCTTCGGAACCCCATGCACGATCGCCGTGCGACCCGAGGTTTCGATATTCGCCCCCATGCGGTTCAGTTCGGGTACGTGCATGTAACGGTTTTCGAAAATGGTTTCGGTCAGGACACTGGTCCCTTCCGCGCGGCACAGCAGCGCCATCAATTGCGCCTGCATGTCCGTGGCAAAGCCGGGGTAGGGCGCGGTCGACGCGGTGACCGGCCTGATTGGCCCATCGGCGGAAACATGCATGCCGCCGTCAACCGCCTCTACGGTAACGCCCGCATCGCGCAAGACCTGCACCGTGGCTTCCATTTCTTCGAAATTGGCGCCTTTCAGGGTGACTTCACCGCCGGTAATCGCGGCAGCGCAGGCATAGCTCCCGGCTTCGATCCGGTCGGACATCACCCGATAGGTGGCGCCGTGCAACCGTTCGACCCCATGCACGGTCAGATCCGATGTCCCGATACCTTCGATCTGGGCGCCCATCGCTTCGAGCATACGGCACAGATCGATGATTTCGGGTTCACGCGCCGCGTTGTGGAACGTGCTGGTGCCCCGCGCGAGAACTGCGGCCATCAGGGCATTTTCCGTCGCCCCGACCGAGACCACCGGGAACGTGTACCGGCCACCGGGCAAGCCGCCATCCGGCGCAATCGCCCGAACATACCCGGCTGCCAGTTCGATCTGGGCGCCGATCGCTTCGAGAACCTTGAGATGCAGATCGATCGGGCGGTTGCCAATGGCGCACCCGCCGGGGAGCGAAACGGTCGCCTCACCCGCACGCGCCAGCATCGGCCCCAGCACCAGAATCGACGCGCGCATCTTGCGCACCAGATCATAGGGCGCGGTGGTGGAGGTGACGCGCGTGGCCTGCAACGTCATCACCCGGCCGAAATCTTCAGGCCGCGCACCGGCAATTGCGGTGGACACCCCGAATTGCGTCATCAGATGCTGGAAACCGTCAATATCCGCCAGACGCGGCAGATTCCGCAATGTCAGCGGCTCTTCCGTCAGCAGCGCGCAAGGAAGCAGGGTGAGAGCGGCATTCTTCGCGCCCGAAACGGGAATGGTGCCCGAAAGGCGTTTCCCGCCTTCAATAATGATCTTGTCCATGGACAGCATTTAGCGCGATTTCCAGCCGGAGCAAGGCAAGTGCGCAGTTGACGCCGTCTAAACCCACCGCCTACCTCTGCCAGTATGACGAAACGTAAACCGATCAGAAAAGCCGTCTTCCCTGTCGCAGGATTGGGCACACGCTTCCTTCCGGCAACCAAGGTTATTCCGAAGGAAATGCTGCCGATCGTCGATCGGCCGCTGATCCAGTATGCGGTGGATGAAGCGCGCGAGGCGGGCATCGAACAGATGATCTTCGTCACCGGGCGCGGCAAGACCTCGATCGTCGAACATTTCGATGTGGCGTTTGAACTGGAATCGATGCTGCGCGAACGCGATAAGGACATGGCCGTACTCGAACCAACCCGGGCCGTGCCGGGCGATGTGATCGCCGTGCGACAGCAGGTGCCGCTTGGGCTGGGCCACGCCATCTGGTGCGCGCGCGCCATTGTCGGCGACGATCCGTTTGCCATTTTCCTGCCCGATGAACTGATGATCGGTTCGCCCGGCTGCATGAAGCAGATGATCGACGCCTATCATGAAGTCGGCGGCAATCTGATTAGCGTGCTGGAAGTTCCCCGCCACGAAGTGTCCAGTTATGGCGTGATCGATCCCGGCCCCACGCTGGACAGGCTCTGCGGGAAACTGACCGAAGTCAAAGGGCTGGTTGAAAAACCACCCGTGGATCAGGCACCCTCCAACAAGATCATATCAGGGCGCTATATCCTGCAGCCCGAAGTGATGCGGACGCTCGAAAATCAGGAAAAGGGTGCGGGCGGCGAAATCCAGCTGACCGATGCGATGGCCCGCATGATCGGCACCCAACCCTTTCACGCGGTGACGTTCGATGGCCGCCGCTTCGACTGCGGCAGCAAGCTCGGCTTCGTGGAAGCGACACTGTCCCTCGCGCTCGAACGGGAAGATATGGGCGCAGATGTACGGGCCATGGTGGAACGGCTGCTCGCCAGCTAGGGCACAAGCCCGCATATATCCACGCCGCGGTGTTCCGTTCGCTGCGCAATTCGGGGCCCAATCCGGGGCACGGATGGAAGCAGGGCACCGGGCGTTACGCGGGCCGTATATATGACAAGGCCCGGGACTTGCCCGGGCCGTCTGTCATTCCGATTGTTTGGAAACTTATTCGGGGCCGCCCTTGCCACCTTCGCCGCGCGCCAGAGCGAAAGCCTGCTGGGCTGTGGTTTCGACCATATAGGGGATCGGGTTGACGGCAACGCCGGCCACACGGACTTCGTAGTGCAGATGCGGGCCGGTGGAACGGCCGGTCGAACCGATATAGCCGATCAGGTCGCCTTTGCGGACCCGTTGGCCAGCGGCCACAGTGTAACCCGAAAGGTGGCCATAACGGGTCTGGAGACCTGCGCCATGTTCGATCTGGATATAGTTGCCGTAGCTGCTGAACCACTGGGCCATGCCCACGGTGCCATCGGCGGTCGCATAGACCGGGGTTCCGGTCGGGCCAGCGAGATCCACGCCCTTGTGTGCGCGGCGACCGCCAAGCACGGGGTGTGTACGCATGCCGTAATCGCTGGAGAGCCGCACGTTTTCAACCGGCATACGCGAGGGAACGGCCACTTTGGCAGCGTTGGTGATCACCGCCGGTGCATCCATGTCTTCCCAGCTGGAGAACAGCTTGCGGAACTGGGTGTCACCTTCGTTAAAGCTGGAACCGTCCGATGCGTGTGCCGGAGCAGCCGCCATCACGATCATTGCACCAGCCAAAGCAACAAGTGCGGAAGTGAGCTTCTTTGCGATCGGGAAAATCATGTCTCGCCGCATCGTCCTCTTTTTCCGGCACCACGCTGGATGCCGCGCTAACCCGTTTTCCACGACCAGATCCCGGTCCCGGAAAAAAATGAATGAAGACGATGGAACCCCCCGCCGTCTCGTGAGTTTGTTCTAACTTGACGGAATCGACTCAGGCAATGGCTGCGTAGAAATCTCGCGACAAACCGGCTGCAAGACGCGCTGAGTCGTTGAATGGCGGCTTAATCGCGCCGCCAAAGTACCGCCCGACCAGCTCTTTCCAATGAGATTCCGGTGCTTTTTGCTTATTTGCGCACCATGCGACGAAATGCGTTGTGCCGATCCGCACATGACGAATTTCGTCGTCAAGTATTCTTTGCAGGATACGCGAACCGGTAACGTCCCCGCTGTCCAGAACACGGGTAATCGTGGCGGGCGTGACGTCGAGTCCGCGCGCTTCGAGCACCATCGGCACCACGGCCAGCCGCGCGGCGACATCGTGGCGTGTCTTTTCCGCCGCCTCCCACAATCCGGCATGCGCGGGCAAATCGCCATAAGTGCTGCCCAGCACCCGGAGATGGCGTTGCAGAATGGCGAAATGCATCGCTTCATCCGCGGCGACTGACAGAAAATCGCCGACAAAGCCGGGCCCCATCTGTGCACCGAAGCGGCCGGCCATATCGATCGCCAGATCGATGGCGACGAATTCGATATGCGCCAGCGCATGCCACAGGGCGATTCGCCCGCGTTCCGACCCGCCGCGCCCGCGCTTCGGCATACGATTCGGGGGGAGCAGTTCCGGCCGGGCAGGCCGTGCGGGGCTGTCCGGCATAGCCACATCGAAAGTGAAATCGAGGCGGCCGAGCCGCCAGTCACGCGCCACCGCCCGCGCGGCCATGACCTTGCCGCCGGGATCGGCAGTGAGAAGAACGGAACGCAGGGCAGCACCAAGGGAAGCGGACATGATAGACCGGGGGCAGGAACAGCGTCAGAGCGCCCGCGCCGCCTCCAGCACTTGGGCGGCATGGTCCTTGACCTTGACCTTGCGCCAGACCCGGACAATCCGCCCTTCGGCATCGACGAGATAAGTCGTGCGTTCCATGCCCATGTAAGTCCGGCCATACATGTTCTTCTCGACCCAGATGCCCAAGGCATCGGCAAGCCCGTCGACAATCGGATCGGATGCGAGGGACACGGCCAGATCATGCTTTGCGATGAATTTCTGATGGCGCGCGGGGGCATCCTTGCTCACCCCCAGCAAGGCAACCCCGGCCTTGGCGAAATCGCCCGCCAATGCGCTGAAATCCTTGTTTTCGGTGGTGCAGCCGGGGGTATCGTCCTTCGGATAGAAGAACAGGACCAGTGGCTTCCCGCGATAGGCGGACGGTTTGACGCTTGCGCCTCCGGGCGTTTCCAGCGCGATGTCCGGCACCAGGTCGCCAATATCGGGGCGGTTACTCATCATCGATCTCCAGAACTTGGCCAAATGTCTCTTGCCATGCGGCGGCAACACAGCGCCGCGCCGCGGCAAATTGCTGCAACAGCGCCGTCGAATCCGCGCAGCCGCAATTGCGCGCCAGGGCGAGCGCCGCAGCCGGGGGCGGCATGGCCGCGTCGGGCGCCAGCAGGCGCGAGCTGATCAACAGCCGGGTCATCAGAATATGCGCATCGCGCAGCGCCATGGGCAGTAGCCCGGCGTCAATCAGCGCGTCGCGCGCGCCGAATACGTCAGGCGAAAAACCGACATGGTCGCGTAGCTGAAGATAGTGGATCATGAACTCCACATCCACCAGCCCGCCCCGCGCCAGCTTGGCATCGAGCACGCCCTTGGGCTGTTTGTGCGCGGCCATTTCGTCGCGCATCTTCAACACGTCCTGCTTCAGCTTGACCGGATCGCGCGGGGCACCCAGCACCCTGCGGATCACATCCGACAGCGCGGTTTTCCCGGCTTCCGAGCCATAGAGCGGGCGAGCCCGCGCCAGCGCCATATGCTCCCACGTCCACGCATCCTCGCGCTGATAGCGCGCGAAGCTCTCGAGACTGACGGCCAGCGGCCCCTGCGCGCCTTGCGGCCGCAAACGCGTGTCGACTTCGTATAGCGCGCCTTCCGCTGTCGGGACGCTCAGCGCGGCGCTGACCCGTTGGGCCAGCCGATTGAAATAGAGTGATGCGCCCAGCGGCCTGCGCCCATCGGATTCCCCGCCC